>JACOST010000028.1:0-300000 GCA_016178705.1 Deltaproteobacteria bacterium
CGGGGTGCCGCTGTTCGTAGAAGAATTGACCCGCGCGGTGCTGGAGGCGGAAGGCGCCGCCCTGATGACGCGGGAGATTCCCGTGACCTTGCAGGACACGCTCATGGCGCGGCTCGACCGGCTCGGACCGGCGAAGGAGACTGCGCAGATCGCGTCGGTGATCGGACGCGAGTTTTCGTATGCGCTGCTGCGCGCAGTCAGCGGGCTCGCCGACGAGCCGTTGCAGGCGGCGCTCGCGCAGCTCGCCGACGCCGAGCTGGTGTATGTGCGCGGACTGCCGCCCGAGGCGACGTACACCTTCAAGCACGCGCTGATCCAGGACACGGCGTACGAATCGCTGCTCAAGAGTCGGCGGCGGGAGCTGCACCGCGCGGCGGCGGAGGCGTTGACGGGGCGCTTCGCCGCCCTGGCCGAGGCGCAGCCGGAGATCGTGGCGCAGCACTGGGAGGCGGCGGGCGAAGCGGAGCGTGCGATGAGCGCGTGGCAGGAGGCGGGTGACCGTGCCAAGGAGCGCAGCGCCATGGTCGAAGCCGAGCGGCAGTACCGCCGTGCGCTGGCGGTGCTGGCGACGCAGCCGGACACGCCCGCGCGTGCTTCGCAGGAGTTGACGCTGCAAATCGCGCTTGATGGCGTCGTGGGCGTCTCCCGCGGTCTTGGGTCGGCGGAAAGAGAGCCGATGAGGGAGCGGGTGCGCGAGCTGAGCGCGCAAACCGGCGATACCCGACAATTCGTATTCTCCCTGATCGTGGCATGGGCGTTGCCGATCGCGCGGGGCGAACCGCGGGCAGCCCTGGTGTTCGCTGAACAGGCACTCACGGCGGCCCGCAGCGACGGCTCCAACTTCGCGCTCGCCTGGGCACATATGGCGGTCGGGCAGACGCAATTCCATCTCGGTGATCTCGACTCCGCAGACGAGCACGCCGCGGCCGCGCTGCGGTTTTACCGTGAAGGAGACCATCGCGACTTCCCGACCGAGCCCGGAGCGCCTGCGCAAGGTTTTCTAGCGTGCGTCTTGGCGCACAGGGGCTTCCCCAAACAGGCCCAGCGCGAGATTGAGAAGCTGCTCGATCGTGCTCAGCGGCTTGCACTCGCATCGCAGCAGTGTCTCGCCTACGCGTGTGCAGCTGGCGCGCACGCGCAGCTCCGCGAGGTGCCTGCCGTCGCGGCGCTCGCGGAGCGAAGCCTGTCTCTCTCGGTGGAAAACGACCTGCCGCCATTCACCGGATGGAGCCACGTCTTCCACGGTTGGGCACTTGCCCTTCAGGGTGGAACGGTAGATGGGATAGCCGAGCTGCGCGAGGGGCTTGCTGGGCTCGCCGCCGTGGGGACTCGCACGAATGCGGGACAGTACCTCGGCTGGCTCGCCGAGGCGCAGCTCCTGGCCGGGCAGGTGAGCGACGGCCTGACCACCATTGAGGAAGCGCTGACCGCGGTTCCCGAAGAGCGCCTCTTCATCCCGGAGCTGCTGCGCCTGCGCGGCGAGCTGCGCGCCGCGGCCGGCGCCGATGCCGCCACCGTCGAGGCGAGCTTCAACGAAGCGATCGCCCTCGCCCGCGAGATCGGCACCAAGCTCGTCGAGCTACGTGCCACCACCAGCCTCGCGCGCTTCCTCGCCCGTCACGGCCGCAGCGCCGAGGCCCGCGCCCTCCTCGCCCCGCTCTACGCCTGGTTCACCGAGGGCTTTGACACCCCCGACCTGCAAGACGCCAATACGCTGCTGTCGGAGCTGTAGGCGCATCGTCTGCGACACAAAAGCCAGCGGCCCCTGGTCTGCGGCGTTCCCTCCTCTGCGGCATCACCAGCCGCGGAGGAGGGCTAGGGTGGAGGCCTCCGTTCTGGGGGAGTGCCTCCGCATCGAAGCGGATCGGAAGGCCTCCACCCTAACCCTCCTCCGTTCGCGGAATTGCTCACGGAGGAGGGGACCGGACGGCGGCTTGGCGAATCAACGCGACGATCAGTTCAGTACGCAGTGCGCACAACGGTTCCCTCCTCTGCGGCATCACCCGCCGCGGAGGAGGGCTAGGGAGGAGGCCTCCGTTCTGGGAGAGTGCCTCCGCATCGAAGCGGATCGGAAGGGCCTCCACCCTAACCCTCCTCCGTTCGCGGAAGTGCTCACGGAGGAGGGGACCGGACGGCGGCTTGGCGAATCAACGCGACGATCAGTTCAGTACGCAGTGCGCACAACGGTTCCCTCCTCTGCGGCATTACCCGCCGCGGAGGAGGGTTAGGGAGGAGGCCTCTTCAGCGCCGCCGCAATTGCGCCGAGGACCGCATCGAGATTACGATTGATCTCTTCATTGGTGAACCGGATCACCCGAGAGTGATGTTCCGAATCGAGCCACTGCGTTCGCGCCTCGTCGTACTCAGCTCGTTCGGCATGCGTGTCACCGTCGACTTCGATGATCAGTCTGGAGGACGGGCAGTAGAAGTCGACGATGAAGCGACCCATCGGATACTGACGGCGAAACTCGAAGCCGTCGATCTGCCCGCCGCGCAACTGGCGCCACAGCCGCTGCTCGGCGGGCGTGAGTGCGCGACGAAGCTGGCGCGCGCGTTCTTGAATCGCAGGCGACGAGCGCCAGCGCCGGCGGGGTTCAGACATGCCACAATTCTACACCGGACCGATCTGAATGGCCTCCACCCTAACCCTCCTCCGTTCGCGGAAGTGCTCACGGAGGAGGGGACCGGATATGGTGGCCGCGTGAAGGCGTTCCCTCCTCTGCGGCATCACCAGCCGCGGAGGAGGGCCAGGGTGGAGGCCTCCGACTCACTGCTCACGCGTCACGACTCACCGCCGCCTACGGCCGCGCCACCATCAGCCAGCCGCGGGTGAGCGGATCGACGAGGATGATGGTGATCATGATGGCGAGCCAAACGAAGCCGACGGACACGACCAGCCACGTCAGTCGCGGGCTGTAGCGGAGGTGCATGAAGTAGAGCAGCACCAAGGTTGCCTTTACCACCGCGATGGCGAGCGCGATGACAATGTTGAGGCGGCCGAGATCGATCGTCGCGGCGCTCACAGTCAGGCCGGTGAGCACCAGCAGCGCCAGAAAGATCGCGAAATAGACTCGGAGGGACACGGTGTGCGCCGACATGATGCGCCTACGCCCCCCCGTGCCGCGCGATGAGGTACAGCAGCGGGAAGAGGAAGATCCACACGATATCCACGAAGTGCCAGTAGAGGCCGGTCAGCTCGACCGGCGTCGAGTACGCCGGCCCAAACCGTCCGGCGCGCGCTTGCGCGACCAGCACGGCGAGAATGCCGAGGCCGATGATCATGTGGAGCGCGTGCAGGCCAGTCATCGCGAAGTACAGCGAGAAGAACAACTGCGCCTGCGGTGCGTCGGGACCGTGATAGGTGAAGTACGGCCCCGGCACGAGTCCATGATGAAATTTTTCTGCGTACTCGACGACCTTCACGCCGAGAAACACCGAGCCGAGAAGCATCGTCAGCAGCAGGAACAGCACTTGCGCCCCGCGCTTGCCCACTTGCGCGGCGTGCACGGCGAGCGCCATGGTCAGGCTGCTGCCGATCAGCACCACTGTGTTGAACGCGCCCATTGTGAGATCGAGATGATTGCTCGCGTCGCCGAAGGCGTGCGAGTAGAGCGTGCGGTACATCACGTAAGCGGTGAACAGCCCGCCGAAGAACATGATCTCGGTGACCAGGAACACCCACATCCCCAGCGCGGAGGCTTCATACTGCTGCGCGGCGTCGTCGAACTGATGCTGATGCGCGAACGTGGCGGCATGGTCAGACAACGGGAACCTCCTGCGCGGCTTCGAAGGCGAAGGATTCGTAGTCGTAGGCTTCGTGCGTCACCACCGGGGTCGTCGCGAAATTCTCGGTCGGCGGCGGCGATGGCGTCTGCCACTCGAGGCCGACCGCTTGCCACGGGTTGGCGGTCGCTATCGCGCCGTAGCGCAGCGACCACAGGAAGTAGAGCATCGGTAGCAGATAGCCGATGCCTAAGATCGACGCGCCCGCGGTCGACATCACGTTGAGCACTTGGAACTCCGCCGGGTAGGCGTAGTAGCGGCGCGGCATGCCGAGATAGCCCAGTACGAACTGCGGGAAGAACGTCAGGTTGAAGCCGATGAACAGAATCACCGCGGCGATCTTGGCGAGGGTTTCGGGATACAGGCGGCCGCTGATCTTGGGCCACCAGAAGTGCAGGCCGCCGAGATACGCCATGATCGCGCCGCCGACCATGATGTAGTGGAAGTGCGCGACCACGAAGTAGGTGTCGGTGACGTGCACATCGACGCCGATCGATGCCAGGAACAATCCCGTCAGTCCACCAATCGTGAACAACCCGATGAAGCCGAGCGCGTACAACATCGGCGCCTCGAACGAGACCGAACCTTTGTAGAGCGTCGCGGTCCAATTGAAGACCTTCACCGCCGACGGGATCGCAACCGCGAAGCTGAGGAACGAGAAGATCAACGCGGCATACACCGACATGCCGGTGACGAACATGTGATGCGCCCACACGAGAAAGCCGAGCAGCGCAATCGCCAAGCTGGAGATCGCCACGAAGCCGTAACCGAACACGCGCTTGCGCGAGAAGCAGGCGATCAGCTCGCTGATCACGCCCATCCCCGGCAGGATCATGATGTAGACGGCCGGATGCGAGTAGAACCAGAACAGGTGCTGGAACAAAATTGGATCGCCGCCGAGCGCCGGATCGAAGATGCCAAGATGGAACGCGCGCTCGATGCCGACCAGCAACACCGTGATCGCAATCACCGGCGTGCCGAGAATCATGATGATGCTGGTGGCGTAGTGAGCCCAGATGAACAGCGGCAGGCGAAACCAAGTCAGCCCCGGCGCGCGCATGCGGTGGATGGTGACGATGAAGTTGAGGCCGGTGAGGATTGACGAGAAGCCGGTGATGAAGACGCCGAGCGCGGTGGGGATGACGTTGGTGTTCGACGCGGTCGTGCTGAAAGGCGTGTAGAAGGTCCACCCGGTATCGACGCCGCCGGTGACCATAGCGAACAACGTGAACAGCGCGCCGACGACGTAGATGTACCAACTCAGCAGGTTGAGCCGCGGGAACGCGAGGTCGCGGGCGCCGATCATGATGGGAATGAGAAAATTACCCAGTACGGCGGGAATCGACGGCACCAGGAAGAAGAAGATCATCACGATGCCGTGCATGGTGAACAGCTTGTTGTAAGTGTCCGCCGTCACCAGGTCGCCCGCGGGGGTGAGCAATTCGAGGCGGATCAGCAACGCGAACACGCCGCCGAGAAAGAACATCAGCGTGATCGATGCCAGATAGAGCAAGGCGATCCGCTTGTGGTCCACGGTCAGCAGCCACGACCGGATGCCGTAGTCGGCGTTGAGATAGTGTGTGCGGGGTTCCATAGGATTGGGGGTCAGACGATAATCGCAAGACGCGGGCGGGCCGCCCGCGCTACCGGGATGCTCTTGGATCCGGTAGGGCGGGCCGCCCGCCCGCCTCCCTTCATTCTTGGAAGGCTCTTGATGGGGTGACTCACGAGTGTGACTCCTGTCTGACCGGCCCCTGATCCCCAACCCCCAGCCCCTTGAGATACGCGATCAACTGCAGCAGGCCCTCTTCGCTTACCAGGCCTTTGAACGTCGGCATGATCGGTTGATAGCCGGCGACGATCTTCGCTTGCGGGTTGAGGATCGAATCACGCACGTAGGCTTCGTCGACGACGATGGTGTCGCCGCTCTGCATCTGGACCTTCTTGCCGAAGAGGCCATCGAGCGCCGGACCGCGCGCGCCCGACTCGCCGCTGTGGCAGGTCACGCAGCCGAGTTGCTGGAAGAGCGTTTCGCCCGCCGACACCAGCGACTGCTTGACCCCGCCGCTGAGCCACCCCTCGTAATCAGCCGGTTCCATCACGATCACCGATCCGATCATGCCGGAGTGCTGCGTGCCGCAGTACTCGGCGCAAAAGAGATGATACGTGCCGGGCTTGGTGGCCTCGAACCACGTCGCGGTGTAGCGGCCGGGAATCGCGTCTTGCTTGATGCGAAACGCCGGCACGTAAAAGCTGTGGATCACGTCTTCCGACGTCATCGTCACTTTCACCGGGCGACCGACCGGCACATGCAGCTCGTTGATCTCGCGCTGCCCCTCGATGTGTTGCAGCTTCCACATCCACTGCTTGCCGACGGCGAAGACTTGCAGCGCGTTGTCGGGCGGCCGTTGCAGTCGCACGAATACGCTCGCGCCCCACACGAACATGACCATCGCGATGCCGAACGGAATGATCGTCCACACCAACTCTAACGCAAGCGCCCCTTCGATGGCGTGCGGCCGATCGGTAGCCGAGCGACGCCGATAGCGGACTGCAAACACGACCAGCAGCACCGCGATCAGCGCAGCGAAGAACGCGCTCACCGCACACAGGAAAAAGAACAGCGCGTCCACGTCCTTCGCGACGGTGGAGGCTTGCTCCGGAAACAGTGGCAGGTGCGACAGCATGAGACTTATATTCTCCCTCTCCCACTGGGAGAGGGCTGGGGTGAGGGCGGAGCAACGACGGGCTTTCGCTCCCCAACAGAGGCGAGAGCAATGTCTCGGCGGCGCTGCGCGCGCTCGCGGCGCAGCATAACGATCATGAAGGTAGCGATGCTGAGCACGGTGATGACGCCGCCGAGCCGGACCATGTTCAAGGCGACGGCGCCGTAGCGGCCGGTCGCCGGATCGTAGTGGAAGCAGTACAGCAGCAACTGATCGATCGGCGAGCCGATGCGATTCTCCGCGGCTTCGACCAGTCCGAGTCGCAGATCGCGGGGCGCGTACTCGACACCGAAGAAGTAGCGCGCGATGCGTCCCGCCGGTGTCAGCAGCGTGATGCCGGCGGCGTGGGCGTACTGCTTTTGCTCGGGGACGTAGGTGTAGCGAAAGCCGATCGCAGCGGCCAAGGCCGTGATCGCCGGCTCGTCGCCGGTTAAGAAGTGCCAGCCGCGTTCCGCACCCGGGCGCTTGTAGCGTTCGAGGTAGGTCTGCTTCTTCGCCGCGGCGAGTGCCGGCGTTTCGCGCGGGTTGAAACTGACGGTGACCACTTCGAATTGTTCGCCTACGTTGAAGCTGAGGACCGCAAGGGCGCTGGCGAGGCCGTTGAGCGTGAGGGTGCAGAGCATCGGGCATTCGTAGTAGACCAGCGCGAGGATGACGGGCTTGCTTCCAAAATATTGCCCGAGCTGAACCGCCGCACCGGTTTCGTCGCGGAACATCAAATCCAACGGCACCTGCTGATCGAGGTGCTGGTCGATACCGACCTCGCGAAGTACGGCGGGCTGCGCGGTGTCTTCCGCGCGTGCGACGGTGGCGAACGCGAGGAGCAGCAGTGCGACAGCGAGTAGTGGGCGCCAGCCGCCGACCTCCGAACCGTAGGGGCGACGCATGCGTCGCCCTCCGGCGTGACGGCGCGGGGATAGGAAGGCGATGTGTGCGATGACACCGAATCGGAGGGCGACGCATGCGTCGCCCCTACAAGGACGGGCGGTGGTGCGTATCATCGCGCCACCTTCGTCGGCGCCTGCCGCTGCGCCAGCAATTCCATTGCGCGCTCGATCGGAATGCGGGTCACGCCGGCCTTGCGATCGACCCAGCCGTAGGTTTGCAGCACCGCGTCTTCTTCGACGCGCATTTGTAGGAGATCCTTGCGCGGATCGGTTTGCAGACGCGGCTCGGGCGGCACCTGCCGTCCGAAGCTGTGCGCCAACGGATTCGGCCGCGGGCTCTCTCTCGCCTCGTTTGTTGCCAGATGCGCGAGCAGTCCCCAGGTCAGCAGCAGCGATCCGCAGAGGAGCACGACCAGTCCGATGAGTCCGCCGACCACCGGCCGCAGGTAGACGTCGCGCGTCTCGTGGCCGACGTTGGTGCTGTGGGGATCGGAATGCGCCATGCCCTCAGTGCTCACGCGGCCTGCGGCAGCGAGGGATCGTGAATCGCCACCAGCGACCGACCCTTGAGTTGCCAGATGAAGAACCACAGCCAAATCCCGCCGACAGCAACGACGCAGGCGAGATCGAGCCAATGCACGCTGAACTCCGCCGGATGAAAGGCCGGCGTGACGAGCCAGAACAAATCGACGAAGCGAATCACGATGACGCCGAAGGCTACCGCGGCCAGCTTGCGAGCATCCCGCTTCACGTCGCGCGAGAGCAGGATGATGAACGGCAGCACGAAGTGGCCGAGGATCAACGCAATGCCGATCCACTGCCATCCGCCGCGCAGGCGACTGAGGTACCAGGGAATCTCTTCGGGCAAATTGGCCGACCAGATGATGAGGAACTGCGACAGCGAGAAGTACGTCCACAACATCACGAACGCCAGCAGCAGTTTGCCGAGGTCATGGAATTGCTCGATCTCGATCACATTGGCGAGCGGACCGCCGTCGGCCGCCAACAATGCCGCGAGCGGAATCACGAACGCCATAGCCGCCAGCACCTGGCCGCCCATGATGAGGATGCCGTAGATGGTCGAGGCCCAGTGCGGCTCGAGCGACATGATCCAGTCGATCGACGCGAAGGTCACGGTGAGGCCGATCAACAGGAGACCGCCGCGGCTGAGTTGCTCCAGCCAGTTGCCCGGCCCGGGATCGGTGGTGCGATCCTGCTCCAGCGACCAGCGGTTGAGGAAGTGCATCACCGTGAGCCAGGCACTGAAGTACAATACGGCTCGGGCAAGAAAGAACGGTACGTTGAGATACGCGCTCTTGTGCAACAGCGCCGCGTCGTGCGCGACGTGCTCGGGCTGCGCCCACGTGTACAGATGGTCGACGCCGAGCGCGATCGGCACGAACAGCACCGCCAGCAACGGTAGCGTGCGGGTACCGCATTCGAGCAAGCGGCGGATCACCGCGCCCCACGCCCCGCCGGCGATGTGGTGGATCATCAGGATCGCCATGCTGCCCAGGGCGATGCCGAACCAGAACAGGTAGGCGATCAGATACGAGCGGAAGAATTGTGTCGGACTAGTCATCGCGCCGGCGCTGCACAGACCGATGCCGAGCACGCCGACCGCCAGCGCGAGTCGCTGCACGCGATTGAGCGCGTGGTCCGGGCTCAGCCGGATGTCGTCGAAGGCGTGAGCGCGGCTAGTCATGACTCTGTGCCAGTGTCGCCCGTTCAGCCGGCGGGACATCCGACAGCGCGGCGTGCTGACTGAGCTGGAGCGCTCGTATGTAGGCGACGATCGCCCAGCGATCGGTGACGGGAATTTGCGACGTGTAGTCGGGCATCGCGCCGAAGCCACGGCTGATGACATCGAAAACGTAGCCCGGCGCGGTAGCGCGCAGCCGGTCGATGTGCAGCGACGGCGGACGGCGATAGCCGCGGCGCACGATCATGCCCTCGCCGTTGCCGAGGCGGTCATGGCAGGGCGAGCAATAGATGTCGTAGCGTTCCTGTCCGCGATCGAGTACCTCGCGCGTGATCGGGAGCGGGAAGGTGGCCACGAAGTCCGCACCTGACTTGCCGGTGTGCAGCGCGTCGTCATCGTCGAGATGGCCGCGCGCGACCGTGTCGGGCACCAGCGGCCGTGACGCACGGCCGTCGTCGAAGAACGGACTCGATTTGAGCGGCTTGTACTTCGGCTGATCGTGCATGTCCTGCCGACAGCCGGCGAGTAGCAACAGGGCGAAAAGGCAGATAGCAGATGGCTGATGGCGAATCGCTCCCTTTAGCCGATCTGCGGCGTGCGACATGCGACGAGTGACCACGCGCGTCTTCAGACAATCCGCAATCCCCAATCCGCAATCCGCAATCATCAATGCTCCACCTCGCTGATTGAACGCGGCACCTGCCGCTCGAGAAAGCGGCGCGTCGTGTCGCGATCGAACAGCGGATCGGTGCCTTCGATGCACAGGAAGAAGCGGTCGCGCGTCGCCAACGCGAAGCGCGGCACGTTGAACACCGGGTGATACGGCATCGGCAGCCCATTGAGCGCGAGCATCCCGAGCACCGCCGTCAGCGCCGCGACCAGCACGGTGCACTCGAACGTGATCGGGATGAACGACACCCAGCTATGGAACGGCCGGCCGCCGACGTTGATGGGATACTCGATCACCGATGCCCAGTACTGCAACCCGTACCCGCCGAGCCCGCCGAGGATGCCGCCGATGAGCACGAGCAGCGGCAGGCGATTGTGATGGAAGCCGAGCGCCTCCGACACTTCTTCGATCGGATACGGCGTGTACGCATCGAGCTGGCGGTAGCCCGCCTCGCGGGCGCGGCGCACCGCGGCGATCAATTCGTTCGGTTCGCTGAACTCGGCCATCAGGCCATGGATCGGCGGTCGCTTCACAGCACGCCCTCCTTGACCTCAGCCTCGGGAACGAGCGTGCGCATTTCGAAGATCGAGATCATTGGCAAGAAGCGCAGGAACAAAAACAGCAAGCTGAGGAACAGTCCGATCGTACCGATGAACGTCGTCCAATCCCAGATCGTGCCGTGGTACATGCCCCACGACGACGGCAGGAAGTCGCGGTGCAAGCTGGTGACGACGATGATGAAGCGCTCGAGCCACATGCCGACATTGACGAACAGGCAGATGACGAAGAGCAGCGGAACAGTGGCGCGCACTTTCCGGAACCACAGCAACTGCGGCACGACCACGTTGCACACCAGCAGCGACCAGTACATCTGCGCGTACGGACCGAAGAAGCGATTGGTGATCATGAACTGCTCGTAGGGGTTGGCGCTGTACCACGCCATGAAGGCTTCCATCATGTAGCCGTAGGCCACGATGAGGCCGGTGGCGAGCATGACCCTTCCCATGTAGTCGAGATGGCGTGCGGTGATGAAGTCTTCGAGGCCGTAGGCTTTGCGCAACGGGATCGCCAAGGTCATCACCATCGCGAAACCCGCGTAGATCGCACCGGCGACGAAGTACGGCGGGAAAATCGTCGCGTGCCACCCCGGAGTCACACCGACGGCGAAGTCGAAGCTGACTATCGTGTGCACCGACACCACCAGTGGCGTCGACAGGCCGGCGAGCAGCAGGTACGCCGTCTCGTAGCGATGCCAATGCGTCGCCGATCCGCGCCATCCCATCGCCAGCATGCCGTAAATGAAGCGACCGGCGCGATTCGGCGACCGATCGCGCAACGTGGCGAGGTCGGGAATCAGACCAACGAACCAGAACATCAACGACACGATCGCGTACGTTGACACCGCGAACACGTCCCAAATCAGCGGGCTGCGAAACTGCGGCCACACGCCCATCGTGTTGGGGTAGGGGAGCAGCCAGTAGAACAACCACGGCCGGCCGAGGTGGAGCAGCGGGAACATGCCGGCGCATGCAACCGCGAACAACGTCATCGCTTCCGCGAAGCGGTTGATCGAGGTGCGCCACTCCTGACGCAGCAACAGTAGGATCGCCGAAATCAGTGTGCCGGCGTGGCCGATGCCGATCCACCACACGAAGTTGATGATGTCGAAGCCCCAGCCGACGGGGATGTTGACGCCCCAGATTCCGATGCCCTCGGTGAGCAGATAGGCCACCGAGTAAAGGAACAGCATCAGCAGGCTGAACGAGATGGCGAAGCCGACGAACCACCAACGCGGCGTCTTCCCGGTCAACACCACCGCGCTGATCTTGTCGGTGACCGAGCCGAACGTATGCCCCGGCCCGATGATCGGGGCCGTCCGAGATTCGGGCCGCGAGTCTTGGCTCATCCTCGATCCTCATCGCCGAGTTCCGGATTGGGATTGCGCAGGCGCGCCAAGTAGGTCGTGCGCGGGCGCGTGTTCAGCTCGCCGAGCAGCGAGTAGTTGCGCGCCTCGGCCTTGAGTTTGGCGACGCGGCTCTGCGGATCGTTGATGTTGCCGAACACGATGGCCTCGGCCGGGCAGACTTGCTGGCAGGCGGTGACGATTTCGCCGTCGCGGATGCTGCGGTCCTCTTTCTGCGCTTCGATGCGCGCAAAATTAATCCGCTGCACGCAATACGTACACTTCTCCATCACGCCACGGGTGCGCACGGTGACATCCGGGTTTTCCGCCATCTTGAGGCTCTCGACAGTTTGGTTCGAGTACAAGAACCAGTTGAAGCGGCGCACTTTGTAGGGACAGTTGTTCGAGCAATACTTAGTCCCGACGCAGCGGTTGTAGACCATGTCATTGAGGCCTTCGCTGCTGTGCGTGGTGGCGCCGACCGGGCAGACGACTTCGCACGGCGCGTTCTCGCAATGCATGCACGGGACCGGTTGATGATAGGTCGTCGGGTTGTCGAGGTTGCCGGCGTAGTAGCGATCGACGCGTATCCAATGCATCTCGTGCCCGCGCGCAACCTCGGTTTTGCCGACGATCGGAATGTTGTTCTCCGCCTGACACGCAATGGCGCAGGCGTTGCATCCGGTACACGAGTTCAGATCGATCGCCATGCCCCACGCGTAGCTGTCGTACGGATGATCGTTCGGGTACAGCGTCATGTCCGCCGGCGGCGGCTCGGCTAATTCCCGGATGAAGTCGGGATGCGAGCGATACTCCTCGATGGCGCCGGCCAGAGCGAGGTGGCGGCCTTCCATGCTGTGGTGGTGCTGCGTGCAGGCGAGCGGATACGTCTCGCCGGTTTTGCGCAGCGTAGCGCCGCTCGCCGACCACGGGGCGTTGGCCGTACGAATCGTGTAAGCGTTGAAGCCGCTGCCGTTGCCGACCCGCCCGGCGCGGGTGCGGCCGTGTCCAAAATGAATCGTGATGGCATCGGCGACGTGGCCGGGCATGATCCAGATCGGCGCTCGCACGCTGCGGCCGGCGTAGCGCACTTCGACGAGATCTTCGCTGGCGAGCGCAAGCCGCTCGGCGGTGGCCGGCGCGATCAACGCGGCGTTGTCCCACGTCATGCGCGTCAGCGACTTGGGCAGTTCCTGCAACCAGCCGTTGTTGGCGAAGCGTCCGTCGAAGATGGTCGCGTCCGGCCGGAAGATGATTTCCAACGTGTCGTCCTTGGGATTGCGTTCGACGCGGTCGCGCGCCTTGTCCCAGTCGGGTCGCAGCGACACGGACTTCGCGGGCAACGCGCTGCCGGCCACAACGCCGTTGTGCAGCGACTCGCGCCAGAAGCGCTCGAAGTCGAGCGCCGGGTGTTGGGTCTTCCAATGGTCGCGCACGATGTCGTGGCTGGTGCGATCAGGGTGGTCCGACATCGCGGCCAGCACTTCGTGCGCGGTCTTGCCGCCGTAGAGCGGGGCGATCAGCGGCTGCATGATCGTGATCGTGCCGTCATAGGCGCGCGCGTCGCTCCAAGATTCGAGGCAGTGCGCCTCGGGGATGTGCCAATGGCACAGCTCCGACGTCTCGTCGTTGTAGAGGCTGAGGTGAACGCTCAGCGGAACCTTGCTCAGCGCGGCGCCGAAGGCGATGTCGGCCGGCGCGTTGAACACCGGGTTGCCGCCGAGGATCATCAATGCCGCGACCTTGCCGGCATCCATGTCGGTCACCAATTCGCGCAGCGAATCGGTTTGCGGGACCACGGAGGCCGAGACCGGATCGGTATGAATCACCGTCTGTCCGTGGTTGCCGAGTGCGTGATTGACGACGTGCACGAGCGTGTGCACGATCGGCGGCTGCTCATCGCCGGCGATGACAATGCTGGTGCCGCGATGACGTTGCAGGTCGGCCACGATCGTCGCGGTCCAGCGTGGGTGAGCGCCGAGCCCGCCCGGTGTCTGCACTGGCACGCCCAAAGCCGCCGCGATCGAGCGTGCGAAGTCTTCGATCTCGCCCGGCCGTAGGGCAAGTCGATGATCCGCCATCGCGCCGGTGTTCGACGGTGTGCTCTCGACCACGTAGAGCCGATTCATTTCGCTGCGCGGGTTTTGCACGCGGCGTTTGCCGCTGAAGTCGCGTACGTAGCGCACGTGCGCGGGACCGCATGAGAGGAAGTCCGCGTCGAGCGCGAGCACAACCTCCGCCTTGTCGAAGCGATACTGCGTCTCGACGTTCTCGCCGAAGGCGCGCCGGGCGCCGGCATACACCTGATCGCGGTTCGCGGGTTCGTACTGGTGCCACTTTGCGAGTGGAAACTCGGTGAGCAGCGCGCGAATCTGGCTGGCGAGCGTCGGCGAGGTGATCGTCTCAGTGAGCAGCCGCAACCCCGCGCCGCGTTGCTCACGCTGCGCTTCCAACGCGGTGCGCAGGCTGGCGAGCAGCGCACTCCACGGCCGAATGTCGCCGACGGTGGTAATCACTTGCGAACGATCGGGATCGTAGAGCGTCAACACCGCGGCCTGCGCGAAGGAGTCGGTGGCACCGAGGCTGGCGGGATGATCCGGGTTGCCCTCGACCTTGGTCGGGCGCCCCATGTGGCTTTCGACCAGCACGCCCGACGCGATGCCGCCGAGGGGAATCGCGGTGGCGAAGAAGAGCGGTCGACCCGGAACGATCTGCTCGGGCTGTCGGACGTACGGCACGATCTTCTCTTCCGGCTGGCGCGTGCACGCGTTCAAGCCGGCAAGCGCGAGCGACGCGCCCATCAGTTTCAAAAAGTCGCGCCGCTCGATCCCGTTGCCGCTCTCGCCGAAGGCAGCGCTGTGGCGCGGGAACTCGTTGTGCAGGAACCACTCGAAGTCGTCGGTCTCGGCCAGCTCTTCGAGGCTGCGCCAGTATTGCTTCCCGGTGGCGTTGGCGAGCTTGCGCCGGATGGCGGCGAGATCGACACGCTTCTTCATCGGTTCGCTGTCGCGCAGTCGTTCCGGTTGTGTGGTCAACTTCTCGTCCATTGAGTGTCGCTCAGCGATGACACGTCGAGCAATTGGTCAGATGCGCGACTTCGATGTTGTAGGTCTTGAGCAACGCGAGCCCCTGCGTGATCTGGTCACTCGGCGGCTGCCAGTTCATGTCAAACACGTGCTCGCGCGGTCGCAGGTATTGTTCCGGATGGCGATGGCAGTCGAGGCACCACTCCATCTGCAGCGAGGTGGCTTGCCAGGTGAGGTTCATGCGATCGATGCGCCCGTGGCACGAGCCACAGCCGATGCCCTTCTGCACGTGAATGCTGTGATTGAAGTAGACGAAGTCGGGCAGGTCGTAGACCTTGGTCCACTGGATCGACCGGTCGGTGCGAAAACTCGCGCGCACCGGTTCGAGCATCGGGCTGTCGACCCAGATTTGGGCGTGGCAGTTCATGCAGGTTTTCGTCGGCGGCACGCCGGCGTACGCGGTTCGTTCGACGGCGGTGTGGCAGTAACGGCAATCGATCCCGAGCTCGCCGGCATGATGGCGATGGCTGAACGGAATCGGTTGCTCGCGCGCGACCCCCGCCCGGGTGACGTAGCCCGAACGATTGATGAGCGCCAAGCCCCACAAACCACCGGCGATGACGAAGGCCGCCCCGAAGATGCTCAACCGCGAGAAGGTATTCGTACTCGGATGGAAGACCTGCGGCATCCTGCCACCGTTGTGTTCGTGGAAAAGTGTTCGCCAAAAACTGCGGCAGCTCTATCAGGGTGCCGGGTCACCTGCCAAGCAGACGCGCGACTAAATCGCCTAACGACACTTGCAAGGGTGCCTTATCTGCTTCGTGTCGTGTCTCGCCAACGTCAGCAGCGTGCGATCTTCTTCGAGGCGTAGGGGCGATGCATGCATCGCCCTCCGTGTGTCTTTGCGACGGTCACGTCCATTCGCGGGCGACGCATGCGTCGCCCCTACAGGGAACCGGGATCGCTTCGTCGCGATGCTCGCCTCGCTGTCGGCTTGACTTCGGCGCGCACCGTAGCGCACAGCATGCCGATGGCAATGCAGCCGAGACCAGAGGCGGCGCCGCGTCATGTGGCGCTGGTGATGTCGGGCGGCGGGGCGCGCGGCGCATACGAAGCGGGGGTGCTCTCGTACTTGTTCGGCGATCTCGCGGCGCGACTCGGTCGGCCGATTCACTTCGACATCGTGACCGGCACAAGCGTGGGCGCCGTCCACGCCTGCTACGTCGCGGCGACGCAACAAGAGCCCGACGCGGGTACACGCCTGACGGAGATCTGGCGCTCGCTGTCGTTCGAACGCATTTTCGAAATCGGTGCCACCGACGTGTTCCGCGTGCCGTGGCGGCTATTGGGCTTCGGAGGGCTCGGCGACTGGCTGCCCGCAAGCGACGAGAGTGCGCCGAAGCGCTTGCCGGGCCTGTTTGACACCGAGTCGCTGGAAGCGCTGGTGCTCGGACGCATCGACTGGGCGCAGCTGCGCCGCAACATCGACGAGGGTGCGCTCGAAGCGTTGGCGATCGCCGCGACCGAGGTGGCGACTGGACGCTCGGTGGTGTTTGTCGACAACCAGAGCCAGACCGTGCCGCGTTGGGCGCGCGATCCGTTCGTGATCGCCCGCGCGGCGCGCATCGACGCCGACTATGCGCTGGCATCGGCGGCGATCCCGCTGGTGTTCCCCGCCGTGCGCATCGACCGCACGTATTACTGCGACGGTGGGCTGCGCCTCAACACGCCCCTGTCGCCCGCGTTGCGCTTGGGTGCCGACCGCGTGTTGGTGATCGGCCTGCGCTACCCGCGCTCGCCCGCCGAGGAGGATCGCATCGCGCGGCGGCGCGCGGCGAACTATGCCAGCCCGACGTATCTGGTCGGCAAAGCGCTCAACGCGCTGCTGCTCGATCGCATCGAGTACGATGTCGACCGCCTGCGCTTGTTCAACGCGATTCTCGACAGCGGTGTGCGCAGCTATGGCGCCGACTTTCTCGTCCGCATCAACGAGCCGATCATCGCGCAGCGCAACACGCCGTACCGCATCGTGCGCGATCTATTTCTGCGGCCGTCGAAAGACCTGGGCGCGATCGCCGGCGAGTGTCTGCGCCATCAGCCGCGTAGCCACGGCCTGCGCGATTGGCTCAGCCGCAACGTCGCCCGCTACGCCGCCCGCGGCGCGATGGCTGAAGCGGATCTGCTCTCGTACCTGTTCTTCGATCGCTGCTACGCCGAGCACCTGATCGATCTCGGGCGTCACGACGCCGAGCAGGCAGCGGATGAGTTGATCGAGTTTCTTTCGATTGCGGATTGAGGATTGCGGATTGCGGAATCAGGTCGCGCGCTGGAATAGGACGAGGAAGGCACCGTTGGGATCGGTGACCCCAGCCGTCCGGCCGTGCGTGCCCATGTCGCGGATAGCGGTGGTGCGGTGGCCGCTGGCACTCAGCTCGGCGAGCGCGGTGTCGAGATCGGCGACCTCAAACACCGGTGTCGGTACGTTGAGCGGCGCGCCCATGCCTTCCTCGGCGCACGCAATGGCGAGCGAGACATCACCGGCCTGAAATTGAATCCAGCGATCGCCATCACGGAACTGGAGCGGCAGGCCCAAGGTCTCGGCATAGAAGCGCGCCTGCGCCGCTGGGTCGGTGGTGGCGATGAACACCTGCCGCAGCTTCTTGATCTGCATGCGGCGTCCTTACCACGCCGCGAGCGAGATGGCACCGGGGGCCGTGCCCTCTTGAACGGAGCGCGTCCAACCAGTACGGAGCGGCTTGCGCCGGCGGGTATCAGGAGGACAGCAGCATGCGACGGGACATCTTCAGCGCGGAGCACGAGTTGTTTCGCGATCAGTTCAAGCGCTTCGCCGAGAAGGAGATCGCGCCGAAAATCGAAGGCTGGAATGCGCGCGGCATGAGCGACCGCGAAACCTGGCGGCGCGCGGGCGTCGCAGGGTTTCTCGGCGCCAACGCGCCGGTCGAGTACGGCGGCGCCGGCGGCGACTTTCTCTACGATGCGATCGTGATGGAGGAGCTGGCGTGGCTGCGCGCGCACGCGATGATGATCTCGCTGCATTCGGACATCTGCATGCCGTACATTGCGACCTACGGTTCGGAAGCGCAGAAGCGCAAGTACCTTCCCGGTGCGATCAGCGGTGATCTCCTGCTCGGCATCGCGATGACCGAACCCGGCACCGGCTCCGATCTCGCCAACGTGCAGACCAAAGCCATCCACCACGGCGATCACTACGTGCTCAACGGGTCGAAGACGTTCATCTCGAACGGCCAGATCGGCGACCTGTTCATCGTCGTGGCGAAAACCGATCCCGACGCCAAGCCCGCGCACAAGGGCATCAGCCTGCTGCTCGTCGAGGCCGACCGCCCGGGCTTCGTGCGCGGCCGCAAACTCGACAAGCTCGGCCTGCGCGGACAAGACACCAGTGAGTTGGCGTTCGAAGACTGCACCGTGCCGGCCGAGAACCTGCTCGGCAAAGCTGGGCAGGGCTTCAAGATGCTGATGGAGAAACTGCAGCAGGAACGGCTGTCGATCGCGGTGGCGTCGATCGTGTCGTGCCGCCGCGCGCTCGCCGACACCATCGACTACGTGAAACAACGGCGGGCCTTCGGCCGCGCGATCGCCTCGTTCCAGAACACGCAGTTCAAGCTCGCCGAGCTGGCAACCGAAGTCGAAATCGGCCAAGCCTTCGTCGACAAGTTGTTGGTAGCGCACGTGCGCGGCGAGGAGATCGTCACCGAAGTGAGCATGGCGAAGTGGTGGACCACGGATTTGCAGAAGCGCCTCACCAGCGAGTGCGTCCAGTTGCACGGCGGCTACGGCTTCATGCACGAATATCCGATCGCCACCGACTACGCCGATGCAGCAGTGCAAACGATCTATGCCGGCACCAACGAAATCATGAAGGTGATCATCGCGCGGCGAATGGGGCTCGAATAGTAGGCAGTAGGCAGAAGGCAGAGGGCAGTAAGAAGGTGAAGGACGGACCAGCGGGGCAGGGCGGGGACTGCATACTGCCTACCGCCTACTGCCTACTACGCGCATGAAGATCGCGACCTGGAACGTTAACTCACTGCGCGTGCGGCTGCCGCTGCTGATCGAGTGGCTCGCCACGGTGCAACCCGACGTGGTGGCTCTGCAGGAGACCAAACTCGTCGACGATGATTTCCCGGTCGCCGAAATCGAGGCGGCGGGCTATGACGCGGCGTTCGCGGGGCAGAAGACCTACAACGGCGTCGCGGTGCTCAGCCGCGGTGCGATCACCGACGTCGAACGCGATGTGCCCGGGCTCGACGACGTGCAGCGCCGCTTGCTGGCCGCGACCACCGGCGGCGTGCGGGTGATCAACGTGTACGTGCCGAACGGTGAGCACATCGGCTCAGACAAGTACGCCTACAAACTCGACTGGCTCGACAATCTGACGGCGTACGCCGCGGCGCAGCTTGGCGCTCATCCGCGTCTGGTGTTGCTCGGCGACTTCAACATCGCTCCGGAGGAGCGTGACGTGTACGATCCGAAAGAATTTCAGGGGCAGGTGCTGTTCAGCGAGCCCGAGCGCGCGGCTTTTCGCCGGCTCCTGGCGAGTGGACTCACCGACACGTTCCGCTTGTTCGAGCAGGCCGATCGCAGCTTCAGTTGGTGGGACTATCGAATGAACGCGTTCAAGCGCAATCGCGGGTTGCGCATCGACCACGTCCTCGCCAGCTCGGCGCTGCGCGCCGCCTGTGTCGCCTGCCGCATCGACATCGAACCGCGCCGCCGCGAGCGGCCTTCGGATCATACGCCGGTGATGGCGGAGTTCGAAGGATGAGCCGTCGAGCAGGAGTTGCTTACAACGGATTGAACGGATTCAACGGATTCCGCTACGCATGAAATCGACAGGGAGGCCTTGGGCGTATGAGCCAACATCCTCGACACTTTGACCGAATGACGGCGGCTGATCGTATCTTCAATCGTCTCTTCGGGGCACTTGTCGGACTCGGAGTCGGCCTGTCGCATAACTACTTACTGGAAGTACGTGGCCGGAAAACCGGGACCCTCTATTCAACCCCGATCGATCTCTTGCGTCGAGAGAACCGACTCTTCTTGGTTGCGCCACGCGGATTCACGCAATGGGTCCGCAACGCGCTGGCGGCGGGCCGCGTGACGCTCAAGAAAGGTAGACAGCGGAACGAGTATCGTTTGCAGAATGTTGACGACGCGCAGAAACCGGAACTGCTCAAGGCGTATCTCGATCGCTTCAAACTGACCGTCCAGCGTTTCTTCCTCGTCCCAGCGGGCTCGCCGGTGGCGGGCTTCGTCCCCCTCATCGATCGCTACCCGGTATTCGAACTGGTGCGATCCGACGACACGCCGGGCCGATGAAGACCGATCTCGCGAAACCGCGCTGCGGTTGGGCCACCCGCGATCCGCTCTACATCCGTTATCACGACGACGAGTGGGGCGTACCGGCGCACGATGATCGGCGCTTGTTCGAATTTCTCATCCTCGAAGGCGCGCAGGCGGGATTGAGCTGGCTGACGATTCTCAAGAAGCGCGAGAACTATCGTCGCGCGCTGGCGCGCTTCGACGTAAAACGAGTGGCGACGTTCGGCGCAGCAGACGTGAAGCGTTTGCTCGCCGATGACGGCATCGTGCGCAACCGCCTGAAGATCGCAGCGACCATCGACAACGCGCGCGCGTTTCTCGCCGTGCGGAAGGAATATGGCAGCTTCGATCGCTTCGTGTGGTCGTTCACAGGCGGCCAGACGATTCAGAATCGCTGGCCGAGTCTGGCGCAAGTCCCCGCGCAGACCCCCGAGGCCGAGGCACTCAGCCGTGAGTTGAAGCGCCGCGGCTTTCGCTTCGTCGGTCCGACGATCATGTACGCCTTCATGCAAGCGGTCGGGATGGTCAACGATCATGTCACGACGTGCTTCCGGCATCGGGAGTTGAGGTAGGTAGTGTCCTGTCTCACGAGCGTCAGTAGCATGCGATCTTCTCTGAAGCGTAGGGGCGATGCATGCATCGCCCTCCGGCTTCTCCGCAGTGGACACGTCAATTCGCGGGCGACGCATGCGTCGCCCCTACGGGGAAGGGGCAATCCGATGGAAACATCATCGCAACCACGTTCATCGACAATCTGCACAGGGACAGGGAGCCAGCAATTCACCACTAACCGCTAACTCGGGCCATAGCGCTATGAGCGAGACGCACCACTAGAGAAGAGAGCAATCAGACTCGGGTGAGGGAATGAAGAGCACTCCAAACAGCACCGGCGCACTCCTCTCTGGCGTGCGCATCATCGAAAGCTCGTTGCTCGGGCCCGCCGCAGTCGGGATGAACCTCGCCGATCTCGGCGCGGACGTGATCAAAGTCGAGAACCCCGGCGGCGACTACGTTCGCAAGATGGCGTTCCCGACCATCGACGAGGTGTCGCTGCTGCATTGGCACCTCAACCGCGGAAAGCGCAGCATCGTGCTCGACCTGCGCAAGCCGGAAGCCGTCGAGGCATATCTCGATCTCGTGCGCGATGCCGACGCGGTGATCGAAGCGATGCGGCCGGGAGCGCTGGCGCGCCGCGGACTCACGTTTGAGCGGTTGCAGGCCGTCAATCCGAAGATCGTCTTCTGTTCGATCTCGGGGTACGGCATGACCGGGCCGTACAAGGACATGCCGAGTCACGGCATCGCTTACGACGCGTGGGCCGGTGTCGCGCGGCCGACCGTCGACGCGAACGGCTTCCCGACGATCCCGAGTTACACCGCCGTCGGCATCAATGCCGGGCCGCTCTATGCCGCACTCGGCATTCTCGCGGCGATCATTCGCGCGCGTGCGACGGGTCGTGGTTGTCGCTTCGAAGTGGCGCAGAGCGACGCCGCGGCCGCGTTCAATTGGAACGGAATCGAAGGCAACAAGGCGTACGAGCGACCCGAAGACGAAGTGACCGGCAACGACGGCGACGGCAAGGGGCCGCGCCGCCCCGTTGGTGACAACAGCATGACCGAGTCGGTGCGCTATCAGTACTATCGTTCGAAGGACGGCATGGTTCTCTTCATGGCCTCGGAACGCGAGTTTTGGAAAAACTTCTGCGAGGGCATCGGACGACCCGAACTGTTCGCGCACAACCCCGGCTCGAAGTATGCCGACCACGCGCGCGGCAATGTCGCGCTGCGGCGCGAGCTAGCCACGATTTTCGCCACCAAGACCACGGCCGAGTGGCTCGCATTCGGGCTCAAGGTGAACACGCCGGTAGCCCCGGTGAACGATGTGAAGTCGATCACGCGCGATCCGCAGTTCGTCGCGCGCCTGCCGTTTCGCCCGCATCAGCAGCACGGCACCGAGCTGATGCCGTCACCGATCAAGTTGCTCGACGAAGAGCTGCCGGTCCCGTCCAAGGCCGCGGCGGTGCCGGGACATGACACCGCCGCGGTCCTGGCCGATGTGCTCGGCTACGATGCCGCGCGCATCGCCGCGCTGCGCCGCGCCGGCGCGCTTGGCTGACCGCGGCGCCGCAGGCGATGACGATGAGCGTGGGGATCTGCATCGCCAGCGACGCCGATCTTGCCGCACTGGTGCGGCTCGCCTCCGCTTTTCGCGATCACCTCGGACGCTCGACGCCGACGGAGGCTGAGTTTCGAGCGTCGATCGCGCAGCTACTACGCGATCGACAGAGTGAGTTCTTCCTCGCCCGCGATGGTGGAGGTGCCGACCTTGGCTATGTGCAAGCTCGCTACCGCCACTCCGCATGGACTTCGGGGCTCGATATGGAGATCGAGGACGTCTTCGTGCTCAGCGGCGCGCGTGGCGGCGGGTGCGGACGACAACTGGTTGAGTTCGCGATCGCCCGCGCCGTCGAGAAGCGGTGTCGCCTGATCGGGCTCAACACCAACGAACGCAACGCCGGTGCGCTCGCACTGTATCGATCACTGGGATTTGCTGCCGAGCGCGCGTTGTGGAACGGCGCTCGGCAGCTCTGGCTGGAAAAGTCTCTGGGCTGAATCGCGGGCGTTGACGGCTCATCAGTTCAGGTCGAAGTCTGTCAGGCCATTGGTTCCCGGCACACCGGCGGGCGACGACGCATCCGCTTTGGCGATGATGATCCCGCCGAAGAAACCCTGAAAGGGGAGCGCTCCATAGTACGCGAGTTGCTGGCCGTCGTGGCTGTACGCCGCCATGCTGTTGGGCAGGATGATGGTGCCCGGCTGCGGGGTCTCGCCCGATCCATTGGGGTTGATGAACCAGATAAGCTGTCCCGTCGGCCGAGTGGACTGGAACGCGATGCGCTGACCGTCCGCGCGCAACACCGGGAACTCATCGCGGAAGCTGTTGTTGGTCACGCGGGTGATGTTGGTTCCGTCGGGATTCATCAGATAGATCTCCAGGTCCTCGGCCTTTGAGTCGTGCGCGATGTGGAGGGTCGAGGCGAACACGATGCGATTGCCAACCCAATGCGGCGAGTTAAATCGCTCGCCCGCGTCCGGCAGGATCGTCGTCGAGCCCGACCCGTCGGCGTTGATGACCTTGATCCGACCACGCCCCACGCCGTCGACAAAGACGATGCGATTGCCGTCAGGACTCCACGACGGCTGTCCCACGTCGGACTCGTCCGGCGTCAGGTCGGCGCGTCCGGAGCCATCGGCGTTCATGGCAGAGATATGGTAGCGCAAGCCGCCGTTTTGGTCGCGCACACTTGCCGACCAGACGATGCGCATCCCGTTGGGACTCCATTCCGGATCGCGGTCGAACGCATCGGTGGTGTTGGTGAGATTGACCTTCCCCGATCCGTCGGTGTTGAGCAGCACGATATCGTTGACCAAGCCCGCATCGGGAGCGGCGCACACGAGGCGCTGGCCGCCCACAGTGCCGGTGGTCGGGGTGCGAGTTGGCGACGGTGTCGGCGTTGGGCTGGAATTGCTCACCGGTGTCGTAGGCGTGGCAGTGGCAGGCAGACGGGAATGCGTCGGCGTCGGCGTGCTGCCGTCCCCGGCCGCCACGGTTCCAGAAAAGGGCTGGCCGTTGATCGATATCATCAAGCTGCCACCACCCCCACCCAGGCCTGGCAATGTGCCGCTGATGCTCACGTCGATGGTCCCGCCGTTGCCGTCGGGAATACTGCCGGTGACCGTGAAGACGCCGGTGTCCAAGTTGACGTCGCCGGTGATCGGACCGGAGGCGATCACGGCCGACGCGCCGCCGAAGAAACCGGCCGCTGCCGCGTCGCGAATAGCGAACGTCCCGGTGACGCCTCCCGTACCGCCCACAGTCAGCGTCGCGGTGGCGCGGCGCCCATCGTTGAGCATTGCGGCGCCGAAGAACTGGCCAGTGAACGGACAGCTGTTTAGGGCGTTGTTCACGGCGACAATCAGCTCTTCAACAGTCACTTCATTGTCGTGACCGGCATCGAACGACGGACACTGCTGCAGCGCCGTTGTGCCGAGCGCGATGTTGACGCCCAGCACCAACTCCTCGACGGTGACCGCTCCATCGCTGCTGCAGTCGCCGTCGCATGCGCCCGAGGCCCAGGCACTCGGCTGCGCCAACGACATCGCCAGTATCACCGCAACAATCAGCTTCAACATCGCTGTTCCTCCTCCGCCCGTATCGGTCAGATCAATGGCTTCCGATGCAGAAGGCGTTCAAAGCGACTGAACAGTGTTCAGTGGCGGGTGAACAGATGCCGTTTGGTCGTCAGAACTGCCAGCGGATCGGCAACCGCGGATCGGGGCGGTAGCTGCAGTAGGTCCCGGTCTTGATGGTGGTGGCGAGGTAGCGCCCAAGGTGGGCATCGCCGTCGCTGATGCGCTTGATCGTGGTCTTGATGGCGCGGGTCACGTTCACCCGCGCACGTTCGGCATCGGCGGCGCGTGCGGAGCCGCGGTTACCCAAGCCTGCGCCGGCCGCCAGTTGGTCGGCGAACATCTCGATCTCTTCGCGCAGTTTGCTCGCGCGCCCGAGGTCGTTAAATCGAGTCGCCTCGTCCAATTGGTCGCGCAGGTCTTCGATGCGCTGCTTGTCGGTGGTGCGTGCGCGCCCTTCGATTGCTGTCGCTGATGCCGTCGCCGGCGCCGCTAAATCAGTGGCGTGGAACTCGCGGCCGGGATGCTGCAGCAGTTGGCTGAGACAGCGCAGCCCCTTGGAATCCTTGAGGCGCAACAGAGTCGCGCCGCTACCGACGCTCCAGTACTGTCCCTCGAAGTGAAAGAGGCCGCGCACGCTGTCGAGTTGGTTGTCCTTCGCAGGTGACTGCTGGTGGTCAGAACCCGCGTGCGGCTCGGGTTGCCTGCGTTTGCTCTGCGGGCTGATCGTCCGAGCGGAACGCACGAGCCGGAGGCCTCCGCTCGCCGCCGCAACCGGGATCGGCTCTTCCAGTTCAGCGACAGCATGATCGCCCTCGGTGCGTACATCCAAGGTGCGCAGCTGCATCGCGAGGCTGACCATGCCGAGCGCTTCCGCTGTCGCGAGTGCGTGCGCCGCCAGGTCGCGCGCGCGCAGATGATCGCCGACGCGGCCGCGCGTCAACAGCGCGCAAGTGTAGGCGTACTGCGTGCGAGCGAGCCATGGTGGGCCGTCCATGCGGGCGTTGCGCGCCAATGCATCCTCGAAGTGCCGCGCCGCATCGTCCCATCGTGCCATCGTCGCCGCGAGGATGCCGAGATAGTGAGTCGCGGCACCGAAGCTGACGCTGGCCGCGTAGGCAATGGTGCTATCGACGTAGGGGAGCAACAGATCGTACAAGATGGCCGCGCGTCGATTATCGCGCAGGTATGCGCAGACTTCGGACAAGTACGGCAACACGCCCAGACGGCGTTCGCGCTGGAGATCGGCAAACTCGTGGTGCGCGACCTGTTCGAACTCGTAGCGGGCTTCCGCCTCCTGGTCCAACTCGCGGTGGACAAGTGCGAGAAATGTGCGCGGCACAGGGCTGAAGGGATAGCGTTCGACGAACACGTGGAGCATCGGCAACTGTCCTTCCAGTTGGCGGAGCTCGCGCTGTGCCACGAATGCTTGCACGAGGGGGTTGAGCCGAATCTCGGCGCGCTCGGCGAGCGGCGTGGCTTCCTGCGCGAGGGCGATGGCCTCGGTCCACTGTCCGCGCCACAGCGCTCGCATTGCGCGCAGGTTCGCGCCCATCCAGCGGTAGCGCGAACGACCCAACGCGGCGGCGAGCGGAGGATAGGTTGCCAGCTCGGCGTCCAAACGATCGCCGTCACCGCCGTTCATCAGATCGATCAGGCGCCACATGCGCCCTTGGATCGCCAGCTCGCGGTCGCCGAGGCGATCGCCGAGTTGCGTAATCTCGTCGGCGATGGTGAGCCGGTCGGCGAGGTAGTCCGACCGCCACAGCACGAAGTGCTGCGCACTCAGCACGTGCGCCAGCGTCACCGGGTCGGCAAGCTCGCGCGCCATCGCCAGCGCGTGTCCAACCAAGGTGATGCCGCGCTCTCGATCGGAGACCGCCAGTTCCGCTGCCAAGCGCGCCAGCAAGCGGGCGCGCACAGCGGTCGGATCGCTGCCGAGGCCGGCGAGCGCTTCTTCGATCAGGGCCGCGACGGTGGGATCGGCGATGGATTGCGGCGCGCCGACCCCGCGGTCGGCGAAGCCGAGGGCGGCGCGCGCGAGCAGCGCCGGCGCCGCTAGGCGTCGAGCGATGGTGGCGGCGTGCGCAAACGTCGCGCGCGCGTCTTGATCGCGCCCACTGCCGAGTTGCGCTTCGCCGAGTCCGAGGAGCACCTCGCACCCCGCGGCATCCGTTTGGGTGTCGGTGAGGGCGAGCGCTTCGAGGGCGCGCTCGAACTGAATGGCGGCCTCTTCGTACGCGAACAGCGCGGCGGCGCGCTCCCCGGCGCGCACCGCGTAGCTGATGGCCTGGTGCGGATCGCCGAGCGGTGTCGCGTGGAGAAAATGGTGCGCGATCTCGGCGTAGTGGGGTGCGAGATCGGCTGCGTCGAGTCGCTCCAAAATCTCCGCGACCTGTTGATGCATGCGGGCACGTTCACTCGGCGACAGATCACTGTACAACGTCTCGCGGATCAGCGTGTGCTGGAAGCTGTACCGCGACGATGCTCCGGGGAGCGTGGTGACGATGGCATTCGTGGACGCCTCGCCCAACAGATCGAGGAGCTGCGCCGCCGGTCGTTCGCACATCGCTAGCAGTGGTGCGAAGTCGAACTCTCGCCCGAGTACTGCGGCGATGTTGAGAACACGACGGCAGGCCGGTGAGAGTGGGCGCAAGCGCTGGCGGATCGCGTCGCCGACACCGTGCGGAATGGGCAATCCATCGGGCGGGATCTCGGACAACCGAGCGGCGTGTTGCACGACCAATGTGCGCACCACTTCGTCGATGAAGAGCGGATTGCCTTCCGTTGTCTGATGCACGGCTGCGACCACCGCGCGCGATGGCGCCAGCGCGAAGCCAGCCGTAATGAAGCGCGCGACATCATCGGCCGACAAGCCGCCGAGCGGCACGCGATGTCCTTCGCGGGCAATCGCCGCCAGCGTCTGCGCACACTCCGGGCGCGACGGCATCTCGATGTCGCGATACGTCCCGGCGATCAGCAGGTGCGCATCGCGCAGCTCGCGGGCGATGAACTGGAGCAGCAGGAGCGACGGTTGATCGGACGCGTGGAGGTCGTCGAGGATGAGCACAAGTGGACGCGCCGCGCCCGCACGCTTGAGCAGCCCACCGACGGCGCCGAACTGAGCGAAGCGCGCGTGTTCGGACGATAGCGCGGGTGGTGTCGGCGCCGGAAGATCCGGTTGCCACTCGATCAACTCGGGCACCAATTGCGCGATCAGCCCGGCCGTATCGCCGAGCAATTCGGTGCGCGCGGCGGGACCACGATCCCGCAGCACAGCGCGAATGATCTGCACCCACGGCCAGTATGCGGGCGCTCCGCCACCTTCCCAACAGCGGCCCCAGAGAACCTGCGCGCCGCGCCGGGCGGCTTCGGCGGTCAGTTCCTCCGCGAGTCGCGTCTTGCCGATGCCGGGCTCGCCGGCGATGAGGAACACCCGCCCGCGCCCTGCCGCGGCATCGGCCAGTCCGGAGTAGAGTTCAGTGAGTTCGCGCTCGCGGCCAACAAACGATCGCGCCGTGAGCCGATGGAGCGCCTGGTTTGATTCGTTTTCCACCGGTTGTCCCGCGGCGTGCACTACTCTCGCCGCGGTCGCCTGTGTAGGTGCGGCGGCCGGGTTGGTCAAGAGACGCGAGTAGCAACAAGGAAGCGGGCAGGCGTAAACGAGAAGAGTCGGCCCGCCTTGCGGCGGGCCGACCGGTTCGCGGCTCGGCGCACTTCGGGAGAGCGCGCCGAGCCGTGAATAGGAAGATTCGTCAGTCCTTCGTCAAAGCGATCGCGAGCGCCAGCGGATGAAAGGGATCGCTGAACGAAACCTTTGAATACTGGCCGGCCAGACCGCCGGGGAAGAGCGAGTTCATAGTGAGGTTCTCGTTCGAGCTCCCGCCCGTCTTGTTGTAGAAAAATGCCCGCGGGCTCGCCACGGTTGCAATCACCGATGCGGTCGAAAGGAGATTCTTCTTGAGATCGGTGATCTTCAACTGCCCGCTGACCACTTCAACTTTGATCTGCACTTGCCGATGATCGTTGGTCAGGTCGTTGTCGGCGTGACCGCTCCACGTACCGATCAAGTCGGCCGCGATACCGGGCGGATTGATGAGGCCGGTGGTCGGCGTCGCCGTCTGCGTCGGCAGATTGGTGTGCGTCGGGACCGGAGTGTTGGTCGGTATCAGTGACGTTGGCGTGATGGTCGGCGTCGGTGTTTGCGTCGCCGTCGGCGGGTGTGTTCGCGTCGGCGTAGGAGTGCTGCCGTCGCCGGTGACGATCGAACCCGTGAACACGGTACCGTCCAGGTTGACGCTGAGTGACCCGCCGCCGTGGAGACCGGGGAACGTACCGCCGAGATGGACGTTGTGAGTGCCGTCGCCGTCGGTGAAGCTGCCGTCGATGCTAAACGTGCCATTGTCGAGGTCGACCGAGCCGCTCAGCGACACGATCGCGATCACTGCGGCCGCGTTGCCCTGATCGAAGAGCGACGCCGACGCGGCTGAACGGATCGTCATGGTGCCGGTGACTTGGCCGTTGCCTTGTGCGA
The DNA here is from genome assembly GCA_016178705.1 of Deltaproteobacteria bacterium. Lineage (NCBI taxonomy): Bacteria > Pseudomonadati > Myxococcota > Myxococcia > Deltaproteobacteria bacterium. Next base: position 28,786 of record JACOST010000028.1, read on the forward strand.
CCAGATTGATGATGCCGGTCTGGCCATTGGCGAGCGCGACGGTACCGTAGAACTGGCCGGTGAACGGACACGTCCCCAAGGCGTTGTTGACGGCGAGCACTAGCTCTTCAACTGTGACAGACTGGTCGTTGTTACTGTCGAATTGGTTGCACTGGGTGACCAAGATGCTGCCGAGAGCGATGTTGACGCCCTGCACCAGCTCTTCGACCGTGACGACTCCGTCACTGTTGCAATCCCCATCGCATCCGGCGGCCAGCGCGCGTGGGCCGGTTGCTGCCAGTCCCAGCGCGGCCAATACGATCAACGTCCCGAATCGCTTGATCATGATGATCCTCCCCAGTCGGGGGGGCGTAACAAATCGTTGAACAGTGTTCAATTCGGTTGAACGAATGAAAATTTTGGCTTGTAGGTGTGCAATCATCGCTCGCCATCTCGTGGCTTGCACAAGAAGAATTGAGCGATCTCCCCGCTCGTCATTCCGGCGAAAGCCGGAATCCAGGCACGGACCCCACGCGTCGCCTGGATACCGGCCTTCGCCGGTATGACGACCCACTGTGAAAGCGCGTTGAGCAGGGACAAACGCGCCCAAACAATTCCAGCTACAAGCGCCAGCTCTTCGGCCAACGTGGATCGGGTGTGTAGGAACAGAACGTGCCGGTCTTGATGGTGGTGCTGAGATGCCGGCCCAACGCTGAATCGCCGTCGGCAATTCGTTTCAGCACCGCTTTGATGGCGCGGGTGACGTTGACGCGAGCGCGTTCGGTTGCCGATGGCCCGCTGCGTGTACGACCGTGCAGACCAACCGCCCGCGCGAGTTCGCGCGTCAGAAACTCGATCTCGTTTTGTGTGCTGGTAATCCGCCCGAGGTCGTTGAAGCGGGTGGCTTCTTCCAACTCTGCGCGAAGACTTTGCAACTGGCGCTTGTATGCCGCCCGTGCTTGCGGGTCCAGCAGTGCCCCAAGGTCGCCGAGATTGCCGGCGCGCAACCCGAGTTGTTGCCGTTGCTCGTCGCTGAGTTGGTCGATCTGCGCCGCGGCGGGAGTCACACTGTCGGGCTTGTGAGCGATCAAGTCGAGCGCATGAAATTCCCGGCTTGGGTGGCGCAAGAGATGTGCGATGTAGCGCAGACCCTTGGTGTCCTTGAGGCGGAGTGGGGCCATCCCTTCGCCGACGGTCCAGAACTCCCCTTCCAGACGAAAGCTGCACTCGGCAGTCGTAGCGCCGGTGGTCGCCGGGGAATGCTGCGGTGGAGCCGCGGTGATGGCTCGCCCGCGGTGTTTCGCCGGGAAACTCAGCACGCGGCCGCGAGTGGAAGCGCCCGACGGCTCCGCATCGTGCAGCGCGGAGGCATCGCCGCTGGCGAGCGCGCGGGTGATCGGTTCGCGCTGCTGCGCCGATGACGGCTCCAGACGCGCTACGTCGGCCAATGCTTGCGCGCGCTCGGCGAGCGGCGTCATCCCCAACTCGCGCGCGGTGTCGTGGGCGTGCTGCAACAGATCGCGCGCGTGTTCGCGGGAATTCGCGGCACGGAGCGCGGGCCCCGCATCCACTAGCATGCGAGCGTAGGCGTACTCGGTGGCGGCCACCGCCGGCCGGCCTCCGGCGGCTAGACTGCGCGCGCGCGCATCTTCGAAGTGTTTCGCGGCCTCATCCCATCTCTCCAAGGTTGTGGCCAGGAGACCGAGGGCGTGGAAGCCCGGGCCGAAGCAGTGCCGCGGACCGAACGAGATGAAGCGCGAACCAAACCGGAACAGTCGCTCATACAGCAGGGCCGCCGCGTGGCGATCGCCGAAGTGCGCGCACAGCTCCGCCAACCACGGCAGCATCGGTAGGAGCGCGTTGGTGCGCACGAGATCGACGAAGTCGTCGGCCGCCAGGCGACCGTACTCGGCCCGGGCCTCGGCGTCGTGTCCCTGGTCGATCTGTATCAACGCCAGCGCGCAGCGGATGATCGGCACGTGCGGCATCTGTTCGACCCCGCGCCGCGCGATCATTTCCGCGACCTCGTACTGGCCGAGCGCCCGCTTCGCCACGTAGGCCTGAAAGCCGACGCTGCCCAGCGCAGTGTCGTCGCGCACCCGCTCGGCGAGTGCGCCAATCTCTTGGCCAAGCGCGTCGCTTTCGGCGAAGCGCCCGAGCCACAGGGCACGCATCGCTCGCAGCATGATGGTGTTGCTGAGGTAGCGGGGTTGGCGCAGCTCGTCGGCGAGTCGACTGCACGCGTCGAGTTCGCGTTCCCACTCGCCGCCACCCACTCCCATCTCAATGACGTCGAGCAACCGCCAGGTGTGCGCTTGCAGTGCAAGCTCACGATCGTCGGCACTCTCGGCGAGCTGAATGCCCTCGTTGGCGAGGCTGAGCCGCTCGTCGACGTCGGGCGAATCCCACAGCGCGAAATGGCGCGCATTGACGGCGTAGGCCAAAGCCGCCGACTGGCCGCAGCGGCGCGCCATCTCGACCGCTTGCCGGCTCAGTGCGGCGCGCCGCTCCTCGGCGTCCGAGAAGTACAGTTCGGCCGCCAGCCGCGCCAGTATCCGTGCGCGCAGAGGATGGTCGTGCTCGGCCAACCGCACCAGCGCTTCTTCGAGCGCGGCCACCAGAACCGGGTCGACGACTCCACCGCGCGGCAGTCCGTGACCGATGCCGCCGAGCGCGAGCACCGCCCGCGCGAACGAGTCGGACGCATTCGCGTACCGTGCGCGCTCTGCCGCACGCAGAAACGTCTCCCGCGCCTCGCTGGTGTGCCAGGCGCGCGCCTGCGCGTTGCCCAACGCCAGCAGCAGCTCGAACTCCCGCTGGGGGTCTGGGGCCCCGAGGACGAGGGCGTCGAGAGTGCGTGTGTAGTGCGCTGCCGCGTCTTCGTACGCCAACAAGTCCGCCGCGCGGCGCCCGGCGCGCTCACCGTAGGTGATGGCCTTGGTCAGGTCGCCGGCGGGCGCGGCCTGGAGAAAATGATGGGCGAGCTCGGCGACATGGGCGTCGGGGTCGGTGGCCGACAGCGTCTCCAACACCTCGCCGATGCGTTGGTGCAAACTCAAACGTTGTGCCGCCGGCAGATCGTCGTACACGGTCTGCCGAATCAGCATGTGCGTAAAACTGTACCGAGTGGTGATCCCCGGTAGCTTGGTGACGATGCCCGCGGTGATCGCTTCGCTGAGGATGTCGAGGACGTCGGGTGCGGGCAGCTCGGACACCCGTTGCAGCGTCAGCAGATCGAAGTCGCGACCGATCACCGCGGCTATGCTCACCACGCGCTGACAGGTCGCCGACAGCGGTCGCAGCCGCTCGTGCGTGACTTCACGAATCCCGGCTGGAATCCTCAGGCGCTCCGCGGTCGCATCAGCGAGTGTCAGGTCGCGTCCTTCTGCCAGCAGCCAGCGCACGACTTCATCGACGAAAAATGGATTGCCGTCAGTGGTGCGGTGCAGGGTCGTGATGACCGCGGGCGGTGGCGCGATCACAAACGTGCGTTGAATAAAATGAGCGACGTCGGGTTCGGGCCAGCCGCTGAGTGGTAGGCGGTGGCCGTTGCGGGCCACGTCGCTCAGCAGGCGCGCGCACTCAGGTTGACGTCGCACCTCGACCTCACGGTAGGTGCCGATCAGCAGCACTCGCGCGCTGCGCAGTTCCCGTGCGGCGAACTGCAGCAACAACAGCGACGGGTCATCGGCCGCGTGCAGATCGTCGAGCAGGATCACGAGCGGCTGGTCCACTGCCACCCGCTGCAGGAACGTGGTCGTCGCATCGAACAACGGAAAGCGGGCCTGTTCGGACTCGATCGTCGACGCCTGCGATCCGGCCGGAATGCCGGCCACGCGCTGTCGCAGGTCGGGCACCAGGGACGCGATGCACGACGCCCCGCCGCCGAGATGGTGCGCAAGTGCGTGTGGATCACGGTCGCGGATCAACGCGCGCAGGATCTGGATCCACGGCCAAAAGGCCGGCGCGCCGCCGCCTTCCCAACACCGGCCCCACAGCACCTGCGCGCCACCGGCGCTCGCCGTTGCGGCGAGTTCTTCCGCCAGCCGCGTCTTGCCGATGCCCGGCTCGCCGACGATGAGGAAGACGCGGCCGCGCCCGTTCAGCGCGTCGTCGAGTCCGGTGCGTAGCTCTGTCAGCTCGCGGTCGCGGCCGACGAAGGCGCGCGTGCCCGGGCGATCGGGGTCGGCGCTGGTGGTTGTCTGCCGAGGGTCACTCACGTGGGGTTGGTTAGTACGTGATCGGACGCATACGTCAAGAGACGAATGCCCGAGTCGCCGACAATCGCGGACGCGCTGTCCGTGGTTTCGCTTTCGGCGGGCTCGCGCTAGGGATGCGAGCCACAGTGCCACCGCTGATCTCGATCCTGCTGCCCGCTTTGAACGCGGCCGCGACCTTGCCCGCGTGCGTGCGCAGTGTCTGGCGACAAACCGAGACGCGATGGCAATGCGTCATCGTCGACGATGGCTCGACTGACCATACGGCCGCGTATGTGCGCCAGGTCAGCGAACGCGACGCGCGCTTCACCATCGTCACGACGCCGCACCGCGGCTTGGTCGCGGCACTCAATACGGGTCTGGCGCACTGCCGCGGTCAGTTCATCGCGCGCATGGACGCGGACGATCTGATGCACCGTGATCGCTTGGCGCTGCAAGTGCGTGCGCTGAACCAGGCGCCGGCGTTGGCAGCGGTGGGCTGTCACGTGCGGCTATTTCCGCGCGCGCACTTACGCGACGGGCGCCGCGAGTATGAGCGTTGGCTGAATCACATCGATTCGCCCCGGCGGGTGCGCGAAGATGCCTTCGTTGAATGTCCGATCGCACATCCAACTTTACTGATCCGTCGCGACGTGCTGGCGGCCTTTGGGTATCGTGACGCCGGCTGGCCCGAGGACTACGATTTGGTGTTGCGCCTGCTCGTGTCCGGCCACGAAATCGGCGTGGTGCCGCGCCGCCTGCTGGCGTGGCGTGATGGTCCGGCGCGCCTGTCGCGCACGCACGCGATGTATGACTTGGCGCGTTTCGCCCCGTGCAAGGCGGCGTTTCTGGCGACGCACTTTTTGCGCGCGGCGGACACCTACGTGTTGTGGGGCTATGGCGAAACCGCGCGGGCGCTGCGACGGGCCTTGTTGGTGCACGGGAAGCGACCGGCCTATGTTGTCGAAGTGCATCGCGGCCGAGTCGGCAACACAATTCACGGTGCGCCGGTGATCGGACCGTCGGAGTTGCCGCGCATCCCGCGGTTGCCGCTAGTCGCATCGGTGGCCGGCGAAACACCACGCCAGCAGATCCGCGCCGCCATGGCCGCGATGGGGTTCGTCGAGTTGCGCGACTTCATCTGCGCGGCCTGATCGGGCGGCGCTCGCGTGCGCGTCGGCGCATCTGGTATGGTCCGCGCCGATAGGAGTCTCACGATGAAGCTGCCTCAGAACGGAATCTCCAGCGATGCGCTGTTCGCGACCATGCGCGAACGCAAGGCGGCAGACGCCGATTGGCGCGGTGGGCGCACGTGGAGCCTCGTCTATCCTGCCGGTGAGGATGTCGATGCGGTCCTGCGCGAGGCGAACAACCTGTACCTGTTCGAGAACGCGCTCAATCCGTTCCGCTTTCCGAGCCTGCGCAAGATGCAGGCCGAGGTGGTCGCCATGACGGCGGATCTTCTCCACGGCGGCGACGACGCGAGCGGGACGATGACCTCCGGCGGGACCGAGAGCATTCTGATGGCGGTGGAGACGGCGCGCGAGCGCGGCCGCGAGGAGAAGGGAATCACCAAACCGGAAATGGTCGTGCCGCACTCGGCGCACCCGGCGTTTGCCAAGGCGGCGAAGTATCTCTGCGTCGAGATGAGACAGGTGCCGTTGCGCGCGGATCTGCGCGCCGATGTCGCCGCCGCCGCGCAGTTGATCAGCGACAATACCGTGCTGCTGGTGGGATCGGCGCCGAGCTATCCGCACGGGGTCATCGATCCGATTACCGAACTGGCGGCACTCGCCGCGGCGCGTAACATCACGTTTCATACGGACGCGTGTGTCGGCGGCTTCCTCTTGCCGTTTCTCGAACGACTCGGTCATCCGGTGCCGCCGTGGGATTTTCGCGTGCCGGGCGTGACGACGATTTCCGCGGACGTGCACAAGTACGGCTATTGCACCAAGGGCGCATCGGTGATCGCGCATCGCTCGCAGGCGACGATGCAATACCAGATCTTCATGTACGACGCGTGGCCAGGCGGATTGTACGGCTCGACCGCGATGGCCGGCACGCGTCCCGCCGCGCCGATCGCGGCCGCATGGGCGGTGATGAACTATCTCGGCGAAGCCGGCTATCTGCGTCTACAGCGGATCGTGATCGAGACGGCGCAGCAACTGCGCGCGGGGATCGCCGCGATTCCGGGGTTGCACATCTGGGGCGAGCCCGACGCCAGTTTGCTGGCATTCGGCTCCGAGTCGTTTGACATCGCCGCGGTCGGTGATGCGATGGACGACAAGGGTTGGCACCTCGATCGCCAAAACAATCCCGCCGCGCTGCATCTCATGGTGACGCCGAATCACGCCAAGATCGTCGCGCAGTTTCTCACCGATCTGCGCGATGCGGCCGCGCTCCACGGCACGTCACGCGGTGTGCAAGCGCGCTACAGCTAACCTTGATGTGACATGAACGGATTCACCGCAGAGCGCGCCGAGAACGCCGAGCCGTGGAGTGGGAGACGACGAAGGAGCCAACGAGTGTCCATTGCCAATGAGGTCAACGAAGATTGCTCGAATACCCTGGTGGCGGCTCTCTCTGCGACCTTCGTCTCCTGGGCGGTGAGTGTTCTGTCGCATCAGGGTTGATCGGATGAGCGCCGACGATCTGCGAATCGCACTGCGCCGCCTCGAGGATCGCGAAGCGATTCGCGAGTTGCACAACCAGTACTGTTTCATCCAGGACCGCGGCCATACGAGCCATGCCGAGGCCGACGTGCGGGCGTTCCTCGCGCTGTGCGCTCCTGATGTTGTGTGGGACAACAGCTCGGATGGCTCACGCGCGCACCGCGGGCATGCGGCGGTGGCGGCATATCTGCGGCAACTGTGGGCCCGTTTCGAAGACTGCATGCACTTCGTTCACAACCTGTCGATCACGTTCGACTCGGATGATCGCGCACGCGGCCGCTCCAGCTTCGATGCGGTCGGCGACGTCAATGGCGAGGCGTTCGTTGCCGCAGGCTATTACGAAGACGAGTACATTCGCACCGAGGCGGGCTGGCGCTTCCGATTGCATCGCGAAGTGCCGTTCTTCTTTGTGAAGACGACGGAGAACTGGGCCGGCCCTAAGCCCCGCATCATGAAGGAATGGGCGGTTGCGGGCAGTCGAAAGTCAAAAGCAGAAAGTTGAAAGCCAAACGGGTCCGCATCTGGCTTTCAGTGTTTCACTTTGAACTTTCAGCTAGGTCTCTCCGGCGCAATCTCTTCCAACTCCCGGGCGGCAGTTTCGGGTAGCGTCAGGGCGATGATGAGCGGCGCGATCGGCACAACGATCAACATAAGAGTGAGCGCGGCGGCGTGGCTGCCGACGACGCCGTAGAGCTGTCCTTCGACCCACAGGCCGAGCGCGGCACCGAGCGTGTAGACGACGGCGCGCACACCCGACGCGGTCGAGCGATAGGAGGTCGGGAACAGTTCGCCGCCGAGTGCCGCAAACAACACCAGCACCATGGTCAACGTCATGACCATGAGCCCCCACGTCAACGGAACCCAGAAGCCAGCGACGTGATAGAAACCGGCGATTGCGCCGGCGTTCACCAGCGACCCCGCGATCATGATGCGCTTGCGGCCGAAGCGGTCGCCGAGTGAACCGGCCACCACGTTGCCGATCGGTGCGAGGACGCCGATGGTGAGATACATCACCGCCACGTTGGCGGGCGAGTAGTGATGGACCTCTTGGAGAAACTTGGAGGCGAAGAGCAGACTGGTCTCGAACACGAAGGCGACCGGAAGGAGGGCCGCGCAGAGGGCGACAATGCGGCCGGGATACATGCGGACGAGATCGCGGAAGGGCTGCAGCGCCGCGTGCAGGCCGGATGCCGTCGCGCGCGTGGTCCGATGATATTCGAAGCGGGGCGTTTCGCTCAGCGTACGGCGGAACCACGCGATCAGCAGCAACGGGGCAACCCCGACCACGTAGAGCGCACGCCAGCCGAACGGGAGCAAGTTCACCACCGAAAAGATGATGGCGGCGAGTCCATGCCCGAGCGATCCGAGCGCGCCCATCATGCCGATGCCCCAGCCGCGGACGTTGGCGTCGAATTCTTCGATGATCACGACCACGGCCAACATGCCCTGACCGGCGATGAACACCCGGGCGAGAAACTGCAGCGCGGCGAACTCCGCCGCGGAGCGAACGAAGGCGGTCAGAAAGGTGCAGACGGTGAAGCCGAGAATCGTCGCCAGCAGTAGCCGGCGTCGTCCAGTGCGATCGGCGAGCACGGTGAGGAGGAGCGCCGGAATCACGCCGAGGCGGACCACCGCGATGAGTGCACCGACATCGGCTTCGGCCACGCCGAGTCCGGTTTGGATTTGCGGCAGCGCCAAGCCCAGCACCCCGAGATCGTAGTTGTCGATCAAGGCGGCGGCGCCCAACACACCGAGCACGTTCCACTGCCGGCTGGTCAACGCCGGCGGCTGTCCAAGCCACGGCATCGCCCGCAGCCACCACGGGCGCGCAGCCGAGCGTTCGGGGTCGGCGGTTGGTGATGGCGTTGTGATGATGGCGTGGCTCACGCGCGCGACAGTAGTCGAGGTGCGGGGCCGTTGCCAGGGGCGACGTACGATAGGCACTGGGACGGCGACGCATGCGTCGCCCCAACACTCGCGTCCACGATGCGCGGCCTTCTCTCTGAGCCCGTTCTCGGCCATAAGAGGGCAACGCTGCGACTCCGGAGATGCAATGACCGACACACGCACCACGATCGACATCGACTCCATCGGCGAGGACGTTCCCCTACTCGCCGGCATTCGTACCACTCGCGCGATTCGGCGGCTCAAGCCTGATCCGGTGCCTCTCGAGTTGATCCGCAAGGTGTGCGAGGCGGGCACGTTCGCGCCTAGCGGCGGCAATCGTCAGCCGTGGATCTTCATTGCCGTGACCGAGCCGGAGCGCCGCGCATGGATCGCCGAGCGCTATCGCCGCGTGTTCCTCGCTTACATTCAGCCGGCCATCGAAGCGGCGCGCGATGCAAACTACCCGGCCGCGAAGCGGCGCAACATGGAGTCGGCGATCCATCTCGCCGAGCACTTGCACGAAGTACCCGTGCTGCTGTTCGTCGCCGGCTGGACACGGCGTGGCGCGCCGCAGACACAGGCGCTGTTTCCGGCGATTCAGAATGTTCTGCTCGCCTGCCGCGCGGTCGGGCTGGGTGCCTCGCTCACCAACGTCCACACCGCCTTCGGGAAGGAGATCGACGCGTGGCTCGACCTGCCGGAGAATTGCCCGACGTGCGCCATGCTGCCGATCGGTTGGCCGCAGATTCCGTATCGCCGTCCATTGCGGCGATCGATCGATACGTGTCTGTTCTTCGAGCGGTTCGAGAAGCAGTGACCATCACGGTATGGAGAGTGGAATGAACACGCGATGGCAAGGCTGGCGTAACGCTTCGCGGAACGCTGCAGCGACCGGCTGGATCGAACTCTCGCACCGTTTGCACGCTGATCTGGCGCGGATTCCTCTGTTCGACAAGCCGGACATTCGCCGGCGCATGAGCATGCCGCAGGATCCGTTCAATCTCACCGAGATTCACATGGCCTGTCACTTCGGCACGCATGTCGATGCGCCGATTCACTTCATTCCCGACGGTCCGGCGATGCACGAGATTGCGCCCGATCGCTTGTGCGGAACCGGCGTCGTCTGGCGGATCGAGTGCGAGCAGTACGGCGTGATCGACGCCGACGCGTTCGAGTGCGCGCGCCCGGTCGTGCAAGCGGGCGACATCGTGCTGCTCGACACCGGCTGGGCGCAACACGTCGAGTCGGACCGTTACGGTGAGCACCCGTGCCTCAGCGTTACCGCCGCGCAGTGGCTGGTGGATCACGACGTCAAACTCCTCGGCGTCGACGTGATGACTCCCGATCTCGCCGTCAACCGGCGACCGCCGGGCTTCGATTGGCCGGTCCATCACGTCTTGCTGAGCCAGGGCGTGTTGATTGCGGAGAATCTGATGAACCTCACGTCGTTGGTGGGCCAGCGAATCGAAGTCATGTTTCTGGCGCTCAACATCGAAGGCGCCGACGGCGCTCCGGCCCGGGTGGTCGCGCGGCGTGCGACTGCTGCGACCGCGGAGTGACAAGGGAAAGAAAATCGCACTCACAGGTCAACCAAAGGCACGGCTCGTTCGTCAGTGTAGGCAACGGAGGTAGCGACATGACGAAACGCAAGATGCTAATGATTGGCCTGGTAGCTGTTGGTATCTACGCAGCGGCCGCCGACGCGCAGCCGATCCCACCGGGGCCACCGATGGAACACCATCATGAGGGACCCCATTGTGGGCACATGAAGGGTGGAGGTCCGGGACGGCTCATCCACTTGCTGCTGCGGTCCACTGATCTGACGGCGGACCAAGAGACTCAAGCGCATCAGATTCTCGACGCGGGTCGCGTTGCTGTGCAGGACCTTTTCACCCAGTTGCATCAAGCCGATAACGATCTGGCGAATCTGCTACTCGGTGCGCAAGATGTGCTACCCGCTGCGTTGACGGCACAACAAGCGCTCATCACCCAGTTACAACAGCAGTTGGCACAACACGAAGCCGCCACCGTCTTGGCGATCCGCGCCATTTTGACGCCGGAACAGTTGGCCCAAGCGAGCGCCGCGTTGAGTGACATGGAGGCCCGGCACGCCGACGAATCGCGCCGCTTCGGAAATGGCGGTTGACCTGCACGCGTGTCGCAAGCGACGACGAGCGGCATTCAATTCCGTGTGCGGAGGACGGAACGGACGAGAGCGTGAAAGCGGCGGCAGCGAAAGATCAGTCAGACTACGACGCGCTCTTCCGGACGCACCATGCGCGCGTCGTGCGCTTGTGCCGACTCTTGCTCTCCGATCCAGACGAGGCTGATGACGTGACGCAGGAGGTTTTTCTCAAATTGTTCCAAGCCTGCGAAAAATTGTCTCAAGCCTACGAACTGGGCGATCGTGAGATTGCCTGGGGAGCGTGGCTCACCCGGGTTGCCGTCAACGGGTGCCGGGATCGGCGACGCTCGGGCTGGTGGAAGTGGTGGCGCGAACGGCACGAGGAGTTTGCGGAAGCCAACCTACCGTCGGCGACACTCAACCCCGAGCAGCAGACGCTGAGTAACGAAGCCCGGCGCGGAATCTGGCGATGCTTCCGACAGTTGTCGGCGCGGCAGCAAGAAGTGTTCGCCTTGCGCCAATTGGAAGGCTGGTCGACCGAAGAGGTAGCGCAAACGCTCGGGCTGAGCCCAGGCAGCGTCAAGCGTCATCTCTATCGAGCGGTCCATCACATGCGCACCGGGCTGGGAGGTTACCGATGAATCGATGCCTCGACGAGCGCGCGCTGCTGCGGATGTACACGCACGACGGTAGCGCCGCCGAACAATCCCATTTGCGACTGTGTACGGAGTGTACTGAACACTACGACCAACTGGTTGGCGATCTTGAAACGATCGGCCACGCGCTCGCAACACCGCCACCGGCCGCCGTCAGCCGTCGCGCGTTGCCCGCTCGGATGTCTTGGGTGCCTGCCGGAATCGCGGGTGCGGCGCTCGCGGTCGTGATGCTAAATTTCGCCTGGGTTCGGCATTCATCGCCAGTACAGGTGGCGACTCGCCTTCACAACGTCTCGGCGTTCGCCGGGGACTTGTCCGATGCGCTGTTTGCGACGTCCGACGCGAGCGCCTTTGTGCCGCTAGCTGAGGAGGCTCCATATCTCGAGGCCGCGCTCAACGCCGGCCAACCCTGCACGCAGGATCAATTTTTCCGTGGCGCGTGCACTGATCAATTCTCCGCTCTCATGATTGAAGACGAGTAAGGACGAACAAGATGGAGGAGATTGTCACATGTTGAAGTCCAAACTGCTGTTCACCGGGTTGGTGTTGGCCAGCCTGACCTCGGCTCCGCTGCACGCGCAACCGATGGGCGGACCTCCGATGGGCGGACCGCCGATGGGCCGCATGATGCACGGAGACGATCCGGCGATGATGCTCCACATGGTCCTCAAACAGGCCAATCTCACAGCCGACCAGCAGGATCAGGTGCGGAAAATCATGGACGCCGATCATCAGAATTTGCGCGCGCTGTTTTCGAAATTGGAGGCGGCCAACCGTCAGTTGGCCGATAAGCTGTTTGGCCCGGGAACGGTCCAGCCGGCCGACTTGACGCCGCAGGTGCAGCAGATCACCCAGCTCCGACAACAGTTGATGGAGCAAGGCGTGAAGACCGCCTTAGCCGTGCGGGCCGTGCTCAGCCCGCAACAACTGGCCAAGGTTGCGCAGACCAAAGATCAACTCGAGAAGCTGCAAACGCAGATGCGCAATATTATCGAGGGCAGCGACTAAGTCGACCAGAGGCGCTCGAATGGCAAAGTACAGCGGAGGTGCACGATGAAGCGAATTGCGATGCTGATAGTTCTGAGCTTAGGGCTGGCGATCCTCGGCAGGTTTTCCCCGACTGCCGCCAATTGTGGGCAAGCGATCGCTGCCGACGACGACGGCGGAGATGACGGCGACGGGGATGACGACGACTCCGGTGCCTAGCGTCGAGGTCGGCGCTCTGGGCCACACCCCAGAACGCCTGGTCGTCTCGACCATCCCACACTTGGCTTCGGTTGTGGTGACCGCGCGCGCTTGATTTGGGCGCCGAGCTGGATTCGGGACGCGTCTCCGTCTATCTACGCGGCACGCGCAACGAAGGGAGATGCGACATGAGTAGCGACCCCCATTTGCAGCTGGCTGAACGCCTAATGGCCGCGATCATGGCGGGCAACGTCGACGAGGTGCGCCACATCTACGCGCCGAACGCCGTGATCTGGCACAACAACGACAACCTCGAGCAATCGGTCGATGAGAATCTCGCGGTGCTCGGGTGGGTGGTGAAGCACGTCTCGAATCTGCGCTACGAGATCATCCGGCGACAACGCATGGACAGCGGCTTCGTGCAGCAACACGTCCTGCGCGGCACCGCTCCGAACGGCAAGCCGCTCGAAGTGCCGGCGTGCTTGGTGTGCACGGTGCAGGACGGCCGCATCACGCGGCTCGACGAGTACCTCGACACCGCGCATCTCGCGCCGCTGGTACAACAGTAGGCAGTAGGCAGTTGCGAGCCAAGGGGAGATTACTTGCCCGATTGCTGGCGACCTCTTGCCTGGATGCCGGCGCGGCGGGTGGCGATCTGCTCGGGGGTTAATTCGCGCGCATGCTCGGTAGACGCCTTGGTCTCGAGGCGCAGGCCCTCGCCCAAGGTAGTGGCGTAGCCCTCATCGATTACGCGTTTGTACGCGCGCATCGTCTCGGGCACACAGGAGAGAATGTCCGTTGCGAGTCGGCGACAAGTCGGCAGAAGGTCCTCTGGGTTGACGACACGATTCACCAAGCCCCACGCCTCGGCCAGCTCTGCGGAAAGATAGTTGCCGCTGAGGGACAGCTCCTTGGCGCGATAGATCCCGATCACTCGCGATAGTTTCTGACTCAATCCCCAGCCGGGCACGAGACCGACACGAGCATGGGTGTCGGCGAAGCGCGCGTTGGTCGACGCGATCAGAATGTCGCACGCGAGCGCGAGTTCGAAGCCACCGGTGATGGCGAAGCCGTTGATCGCGCCAATGATCGGCCGATTGAACGATGTTAGCGCGCGCACGACATCGGCGCCGGCGATGGCGGATTCGTTATCGCTCGGTGGCTCGCTCTCGCCGCTGAGTTCTTTGAGGTCTAACCCCGCGCAGAAGGCTTTGCCCGCGCCGGTGAGAATGACGACGCCGGTCCCCGCGTCGTTCTGGAGTTCAGCGAACGCTTGCACGATCGCCGCGCGTAAGGCGCGTGACAAGGCGTTCATCGCCTTGGGGCGGTTCAAGGTAAGCGTGGCGATGCCGTCGCTCTTTTCAATGAGGAGAAGTGGTTCGGACATTTGATCCCCCTTCGTGTCTTCGCTCAGTTCGTATCCAGCAACGGCGCCGTCGGTGCAAGTCCGAGGCGTCGCTTGCGGGACTTCCGCCTCCGTAGACCGTTGAATCGCGGCGTGTGTCCAAGTTGAAGGCGGGCTGCGCCGCGCGCGGATGTGAGAGAAAACCGACGGCGCGGTTTTCTCTCACGCTCTCTTTCGCGTCCGCTGCGCTCGGCGGAGCCTGCCCTGAGTAGCGAAGCGTATCGAAGGGGGCCGCTGCTCCCTGAGTCGGCCTCACGCGAACGCCGCGCGACGACGGCGCCGTGCTGCGATACCAATGCTGGGCTGCTCAACGCCGAGGGTAGCCTCTGGGCTTCTGTGATCCGAGCGTCCCGCGCTCTCGCGAAGAGGTTCCGATGGCTTCTCTTCTTCTCTTGCCGGGCATCCGACTCCAACTGTGAAGGGAGTACGTGGCCTTCTTGAATCCCCGCAGAGGCCGTCGCTCGCGTGCAGCACTCGACCATTGGCGTGAACGCGGGGGTCGTCACTCGCCAATCTTTGCGCGAGGCCGTCGCTCAGTGACGCGCCCCATTTGCCCGGCTCTGAGGCGGGAAAGGAGAGCACGAGAGGAAAACCGGCCGCGGTTTTCCTCTCGTAGGGGCGCGGGGGCGCAAGCCCCGCTTCTAATGATTCCAGAGCGGCCGTGGCCCTGCTTGCGTCGCTGCCCGGCGGCGCGGTAGCGTCGCTCCATGCCGCGAGTTCGGACGCGGGCGGGGACGCCCGCGCTACCAAGAAGAAAGACGACGGGACGATCGCGGCAGTGGCCGGCTGAAGGCAACTGCCGTATCCCGTTCTGGGTCTATTCCGATCCCGCGATCTACGCGCGTGAGCAGGAACACATCTTTGGCGGCGCGAGCTGGTCGTACGTCGGGCTGACGGCTGAGATTCCCAAGGCGGGCGACTTCAAGCGTACCTTCATTGGCGATCAGCCGGTGGTGGCCGTGCGCGATGGTGAGGGCGGCATCAATGTCGTCGTCAATCGCTGCGCGCACCGCGGCGTGCAATTCTGCCGCGTCAATTTGGGCAACGCCAGCGAGTTCATGTGCCCCTATCATCAGTGGACCTACGATCTGCGCGGCAACTTGATCGGCGTGCCGTTCCGCAAGGGGCTGCGACGGCAGGGCGGCATGCCGGACGACTTCACGTTGGCAGATCATTCGCTGCAGCAGTTGCGCGTTGCCGAGCGCCACGGCGTCATCTTCGCCTCGTTTGCCGCGGCGATGCCGTCGCTCGAAGACTACCTCGGCGCCGCGATGCTCGCGTACCTCGACCGCGTCTTCGATGGCCGCGCGCTGCGCGTGCTCGGCTACATGCGGCAAGTGATTCCAAGCAATTGGAAGCTGATGTTCGAGAACATCAAGGACCCGTACCACGCCAGCCTGCTGCACGTGTTTCTCGTCACCTTCGGATTGTTTCGTGCGGATCAACCGTCGGCGGTGCAGATGGATGACAGCGGCCGCCACGCCGCGCTGATCTCGCGCCGCGGTGAGCAGCCGCCGTCGGCGGGGACGGCGGAGATGAAATCGTTTCTCGCTGACTTCAAGCTGAACGATCCGACGCTGCTCACGCCGGTGAAGGAATTCCCCGGTGACGCGACCGTCGTGATGCAAACGATTTGGCCGAACCTGATTGTCCAACAACAATCCAACACCCTCGCCACGCGCCAGTTGGTCACTCGCGGACCGGACGCGTTCGAGTTGGTGTGGACCTTCTTCGGCTACGAGAGCGACAGCGCGGAGATGACGCAGATCCGGTTGCGCCAGGCGAATCTGATGGGACCGGCCGGCCTGGTGTCGATCGACGATAGCGAGATGATGGAGTTCTCGCAGGCCGGAGTGTCGTCCGCGGACGCCGGCGCCGCTGTGATCGAACTCGGCGGGCGCGACGCCGCCAACACCGACCACATGATCACCGAGACCGCGATCCGCGGCTTCTATCGCTACTACCGCGAGGTGATGGGCTTGTGAGTAGTAGGCAGACGGCAGTGGGAGGAAGGGCCGATGGATCGCTACGCGCTGCGCATCGAGATCGATGAACTCTACGCCGACTACGTCGCCTGTCTCGATGACGACGAATTGGAGCGCTGGCCGGAGTTTTTCACCGATTCGTGTCTCTACAAGATCGTCCCGCGCGAGAACTACGAGCGCGACCTGCCGCTCGCGCTGATGATGTGCGAGAGCCAGGGGATGTTGCGTGATCGCGTCGCGGCGGTGCGCAAGACCAGCGTATTCGCCCCGCGCGCTCTGCGCCATCTGGTCGGCAGCATCCGTATCAACGAAGAGCCCGACGGAGGCCTGCGCGTGCGCGCGAACTTTGTGCTGATGCAGAGCACGATCGACCAGGGAGTGGCGGTGTTCAACGCCGGTCAGTATCTCGATCGCCTCGTGCGTCTGGATGGACGACTCAAATTCCAAGAGAAACTGTGCATCCTCGACGGCAGCCTGATTGCCGGTTCGCTCATCTATCCCATCTGAGCCCATCGCAATGTGTGGGTAAATTTGCGGGCAAATTTGCCGGCAAAATTTGCGGGCAAAATTTGCGGGATTGATTCGCGCGACGGGGTGCGGTTATGCTCCGGCTCGCACGGCCGAAGGGAGACCCAGCGATGAAGTTTACGTGGTTCCATCTGATGCCCTATCGTTGGCTGCCGACTGACTTTCGCGAGCGCTATCACGGGGTGTGGGTCGACGTGCCCAATCGACTCTACGATCCCGAACGCGGACACGCGCTCTACAACGAATACCTCGACATGCTCGAATTCGCCGACCAGTGCGGCTTCGATGCGGTCGGCGTCAACGAGCATCATCAGAACGCGTACGGGATGATGCCATCGCCCAACCTGATGGCCGCGGCGCTCACCCGCCGCACCACCAACGCCATGATCCTGGTGCTCGGCAATTCGATCGCGCTCTACAATCCGCCGGTGCGCGTGGCAGAAGAGTTCGCGATGCTCGACGTGATATCCGGCGGGCGCCTGATCGCCGGCTTTCCGGTCGGTACCTCGATGGACATCAACTATTGCTACGGCCAGAACCCGGCGACCGTTCGCGACAAGTATCGCGAGGGGCACGACCTCATCATCAAGGCGTGGTGCGAGCGCGAGCCGTTTGCGTGGAACGGCAAGTACACCAAACTGCGCTACGTGAACTTGTGGCCGCGGCCGATCCAGCAGCCGTATCCGCCGATCTGGATTCCCGGCCTTGGCTCGATCGAGACCTGGGACTTCTGCCTCGATCACGACTACAACTACAGCTACCTTTCGTTCAGCGGCTACAAGCGCGCGCTCAACATGATGAACGGTTACTGGGAGCATTGCGCGAAGAAGGGCAAGGAGACCAATCCGTATCGCGGCGCGTTCTTCCAGCAAGTGTGCATCAGCGATACCGATGCGGCGTGCGAACGCGAGTGGTGGCCGCACGTGGACTATTTCTTCAACAAGTGCTTGCACCTCTATCCCGGGATGGCGGGCGCCCCCGGTTACATGTCGGAAGCGTCAATGCGGGCGGGCGTGGTCTCCCAGGTCGGCAATACCAAGGGCAACATGGGGATGGACAAAACGTGGAAGGAACTCGTCGATCAGCGCTACATCGTCGCGGGTTCGCCTGAGACCGTGCGGCAGCAACTGGAAGACCTGACGAAGTCGCTTCGCATCGGGCACTTGATCCTCGGCATGCAGATCGGCTCGGCACCGATCGATCTGGTGAATCGCTCGACGGAGGTATTCGCGCAGCAAGTGATGCCGAAATTGCGCCCGATCTGGAATGAGTTCGAAGATCACTGGTGGCCGAAGGCGCTGCCGAGCGCGCGGCGCGTGGCACCCGGCAGCACCAACGAGCCCACCGCGCGCGCGGCGCTGGTGGCCAGCGGACTGGAGGCGCGGTCGTGAGCGCGGATACGGCGAAGTCTCGTATACTGGCGCTCGGCGCCGAGCGCCCGACGATTGAAGTGCTCGAAGCTGGCAGCGGCGCGCCGTTGCTGTTCCTGCACGGCGCCGGCGGCGTCGCGGCGTGGGCGGGGGTGCTGCCGCTGCTGGCGCGCGAGTTTCATGTCTATGCACCGCTATTGCCGGGATTCGGTCAGTCCACCGGTCTCGACTATCTCGACGATCAGTTTGATTTGTTTCTGCACGGCTTCGACGTGATGGATGCGCTCGGCTTGAACCAGCCGTACGTCGTCGGTGAGTCGATGGGCGGCTGGATGGCGGCGGAGATGGCCGCGCTGCGTCCCGACAAGATCGGCCGGCTCGCGTTGGCGGCGCCGATCGGGTTGTGGCGCGACGAAGCACCGGTTGCCGACATGTTCGGCATGATGAACCACGAGATGGTGCCGTTGCTGTTTCACGACGTCACGTGTCCGGCGGCGCAGGCGATGCTCGGACTGAATGCGCTCATCAGCGACAAGGACGATCGCACCGCCGCGCAGGTCGAGACGCTGATCGCGTTAGCGCGCGGCGCGCGCACCGCGGCGAAGTTTCTGTTCCCGGTACCGGAGAACGGACTCGAGCGGCGGCTATGGCGCATTCAAGCCGAGACACTGATCGTCTGGGGCGCCAATGATCGCTTCATCGCGCCGTCGTATGCTGACATCTTCAAGCAGAAGATCCGCAACGCCCAGGTGTTGCAGATCCCCAATGCCGGCCATCTGCTCGCGCTCGAAGCGTCGGCTGCCCTCGGCAAGGCCTTGTGCGACTGGGGCAAGCGCGAACGTTAGTCCAAACAAGAGTGGTCCGCACAGCGGACCGTACGGAGATCTCGTAGGGGCGACGCATGCGTCGCCCGCGAAGTGACGCGAACCGCCGCCACCAAAGGCGGCGAAAGAAAGAGAGGATGCTCTGTGACCCCAACGATCCACGGAACTTGTGATGCGCGCTTCGCGCCGTTGCGCGACACCTTCGTGCGCAACTTCTCCACCTTCGGCGAGACCGGCGCTGCGCTGTCGATCACGATCGACAACAAGCCCGTCGTCGATCTGTGGGCTGGCCACGCCGATGCCGCGCGCACCAAGGAGTGGCGGGCCGACACCATCGTCAACGTCTACTCGACCACCAAAGGGATGGCGGCGATCTGCGCGCACCGCTTGGCGGATCAAGGGCGACTCGACTTCGACGCGCCGGTGACGAAGTACTGGCCTGAGTTCGCGCAAGCGGGCAAGAGCGACCTGCCGGTGCGCTATCTGCTCAGCCACCAAGCGGGGTTGCCGGCGGTGAAGCGCGCGATGGAACCGCACGCGATGTACGAGCCGCTGAAGATGGCGACGGCGCTGGCGGCGCAGGAACCGTGGTGGCAGCCCGGTACCAAACACGGCTATCACGCGGTGACGTATGGCTGGCTCGTTGGCGAAGTGGTGAGGCGGATCACCGGCAAGACGCTCGGCACGTTCTTCCGCGACGAAGTGGCGCAGCCGCTCGGCGTCGATTTCCACATTGGCTTGCCGGTGGAACATGAGCCCCGCGTCGCACCGCTAATTCTCCCGCCACCGCCGACGGCGGAGCAGGCCGACCTGTTTGCCGAGATCCTCAAGGACCCGGAGTCGATGCTCGCCAAGGCGTTCATCAATCCGCCAGTGCCACTCGACGCGGTCAACTCGCGCGAATGGCGCGCCGCGGAAATTCCCGCGGCCAACGGGCACACCAACGCCCGTGCGCTGGCGCGCGTGTACGGTGTGCTCGCGAGTGGTGGTGCGCTCAACGGGACGCGCTTGCTGAGCCAAGCGGCGATTGATGGCGCGCTGATCCAGCAAGCGGACGGACCCGACGCGGTGCTGCCGCTCCACACGCGTTTCGGCCTCGGCTTCATGCTGTCGACCCCGAAGGAAAAGATGGGTCCGAACCCGCGCACCTTCGGCCACGGCGGCATGGGTGGCTCGATGGCATTTGCAGACCCCGACGCGCGTCTGGGGTTCGGCTACGTGATGAACGAAATGCACAGCGGCCTGTGGCTGATCGACCCGCGCCCGGTGGCGTTGATCGAGGCGCTCTACGCGTCACTGGCGTGAGCACCGATGCGTTTCGATCAAAGCTTTGCGCAAGACGGCCCTCGATACGATCGCTTCGCGATCTACTCGGGCAAACGGATATTTGGAGAGATCGTGAAAACAAACCGCTTCCCCGAGTAGTCGCACTGAGTAGAAGCCGAAGGCTTCGTATCGAAGGGCGGCGCATCGAGGGGCTACTTTATGCAGCGCTCGCTCAGAAGGAGGGACAACCAATGACGCTAGTTACCAAGTCGCTGTGCACTGCGACGATCACTCTCATTGCGCTCGCCGTCGCCGCCGGCGCGTCGGCCAAAGGACACGGCTCGAAGACCCGCGCGGCAATCGAGGCCGCCAACCAACGCTTCATGGTGGCGGCTGCTCGGGGTGATGCGACCGCTATAGCGGCGCTCTACACCGCGACGGGAGAAGTGTTGCCTCCCAACGGCGAAACTCGCAGCGGCACCCAAGCCCTGGAGGCATTCTGGAAAGCCGCGTTGGATGCGGGCGTCAAGCAGGCCAAGCTCGACACTGTCGAGGTGGAAGACTGCGGCGACACGGCCTACGAGGTCGGGCGGTACAGCATGAGCGGCGCCGATGGGCAGGCGATCGACACGGGAAAGTACATCGTGGTGTGGAAACGGCAGAGGGGTCAGTGGAAGTTGCACCGCGATATCTGGAACAGCAACCGCGCGGTGGGCGCGAAGTAGGCCGCGGCGAATCAAGCGCGATTCATTTCAGTCCGCATCCCACGCGACCGCGTGGATTCGCTGCGGTTCGGTGATGCCCTTGAGCGCTACCTCGCGAGGCGCGCCGAAGCGCGCTGCCGTGTCGCCGGTGGCCGCCTGCAACGCCGCCGACACCAGGATCTCACCGCCTTGCGCCGTGCCGGCGATGCGCGCGGCGAGCACGACGTTCTTGCCGAAGAAGTCGTCGGCCTCGCGAATCACTTCGCCGGCGTGCAAACCGATGCGGACGCGCAACGGCTCGTCCGCATGCCGTTGATTGTAGGCGGTGAACCCTCGTTGCATGGCGATGGCGCAGTGCAGGGCGCGCCGCGCACTCTGGAAGACGATCATGAAACCATCGCCTTGCGATTTCACTTCGACGCCGTTGTGGGCTGCGACGTGCTCGCGCACGATCGCGTTATGGGCGCGCAACACGTCGAGCCATTTTCGGTCGCCGAGACGCTCGTTGATCACGGTCGAACCCTCGATGTCGCTGAACATGAGCGTGACCGAGCCGTCGCTCGCCGCAACCGAACGCAGATCGGGGCGGTGGCGTTGCACGTCCGCGGCGACGACCTCGATCGAGGTGGTCATCGTGCCCGACTCCACGCCTTGCGCGCGCAGCTTGAGTGCCAGCGCCATGTCGAGCCAGCCCTTGAGCCCGAGTTCCTGCGACGTGGCGAGCGCCGCGCCGAGAAGGACGCGCGCCTGCTCACGATCGCCCGGCCCGTCGCGGTCGAGCCGCATGCGAGCGTAGTCGATCTGCGTGCGCGCTTCCCACGCGCGCGCGCCGAGCCGGCGATCCATCGCCAGCGCGTCTTCGAAGTGCCGCGCCGCGCCCTCGTAGTAGCGCATGACGCCCGCTAGGTTACCGAGGGCGCGCGTGGCTGCGCCGTAGGTGGTGGCGTGGGCAAAGTGTAGATACAGTTGTTCGTACGGCAACAGAGTCCGGTACAGCTCTTTCGCACACTCGGAGTCTCGCAGCAGCGTGCAGGTGTCGGCGAGGAGCGCAAGATTCATCAAGTAGTTGCTGTCACGTAAAGTTGCGAAGCCGGCCTGCGCGATGCGATCGAACTCCGCCCGCGCTTCCGCGTCGCGAGCGAGCTCGGCTAGGTAGCAGGCGAGATGGATGGAGTAGCCCTCGACATTCGGGTACAGATCCCGGCCGCGGCGGGTGCCGCGTTCGACCTCGGTCAACCGACCTTGGAAGCGCCGCAGCGCGCCGACCTGCGTAACGAAGACCTGAAATGCTGCTTCGGGCGCATGCTCTCGTCGCCCCAATGCGGCCTGAATGCACCGTTCCGCTTCATCGAGATGGCCTCGCCACAGAGCGCGGTCAGCCAACGTCTGATCCACAATGCGGACGAAGTCCCGTTGTCTGAGCTCGACCGCCAGACGCTGCAAATGAACAAGCTCACGATCCACGCCTTCGCCGTCTCCGCTCCGAATGCACTCGCGGAGGATGTTGGTCCGCGTGCGGAACTCCTGCTCGCGGTCACCGGTCTCGACAGCCAAACGCAGCGACTCGGTCAACAAGCCCCGCCGCTCGTCGCTCCGTACCGACAAGCCGAGGAAGAACACGCTGGCTTGCAAATGAATGGCAACCCGGAGCGACTCAGGGTCGTCAATCGAGCGCGCCAGGTCGATCGCATGCCAGAGTCGAGCATCCCGGTCGTCATTCGTTTCGACCCAACCGCGGACCACCGTGAGCGCGTACAGTATCCGCACGCGCAGCAGGGTGGGGGCATCTCCGAGTCGCTCCATCGCCTCGTTGAGAGCCTGGCTGCGCTCATCGATCGCGGACATGCTGAAAGGCGTCCCCACATTAATGGCCAGCCCGAGCGCGGCCCGCGCGAAGAGTTCCGCGTCATCCAGTTCGCGTGCGAGTGCGAGTGCACGCCGATCAGCCTCGTCCGCCTTCGGCACCGAGCCGGAGCAGATTTCCGCCGTCGCGAGCGCGAGCAGGATCTCGCACCGGCGCCGGCCGTCGACGGTCGTGCCGACCTCAAGAGTCTGCAACGCCCGCTCGTAGTGGTTGGCGGCTTCCTCGAAGGCGAGCAGGGCGCTCGCGCGCTCGGCGGCGCGCACCGCGTAGTCGACGGCCTTGCCGACGTCGCCGCCGGGCGCGGCCTCGCAGAAGTGATGCGCCAGCTCGGCGAGATGCGGCTCGGGCTTGGTGCCGTAGAGCGCTTCGAGCACCTCGGCGGCGCGGCGATGTGAGCGAATGCGCTGGGCAGTGCGCAGCTCGCCGTAGAGCGTCTCGCGGATCAACGCGTGCGAGAAGCGGTAACGGCCGGCAACCGGCGGCAGCGGGGCGATGATGCGTGCGGCTTCGGCTTCATCGAGCGCTTCGGCAACTGCGTCGACGGACAATTCACTGACGCCGGGGAGCACGCGCAGCTCGAACTCACGACCGAGTACCGCCGCGATCGTCAGCACCTGGTTGCAGCGTTCGGAGAGCGTGCTGAGTCGCCGGCCAATCACTTGCCGGACGCCTTGCGGAATCTCGACGCTCCACGATGCCACGGTGTCGGCTCGATCGAGACGCCCGTCCGACTGTAAGAGGCGCACGACCTCGGTGATGAAGAAGGGATTGCCTTCGGTCTCGCGGTACACCGCCTCTACGAGTGCAGGTGGTGGTGTACGGCCGGCGGTCAACTCGATGAAGCGCGCCACGTCGTCGCCGCTCAAACCGCGCAACAGCACACGTTCGCCGCGCTGATTGCGTACCAATTCGGCGAGCGTCTGTTCCAGCGGATGCTGGCGGCCGAGCTCGACGTCGCGATAGGTCCCCATCAGCAGCAGACGGGCGTCGCCGATTTCCCGCGCCAGGAATTCGAGCAACAGTAACGACGGCTTGTCCGCCCAATGGAGATCGTCGAGCACGACGACCAGCGGTTTGGCGCGCGATGCGTTCCTGAGAAACGTGGTGACGCTTTCGAACAGGCGGAACCGCGCTTGTTCCGGTTCGAGCCGGGGAGCGACCGGCAAGCCCGGTAATCGGTCCCGCACCTCGGAGACCACTTCGGCGATGTCGGCCGCGCCCGGACCCATCTCCGCGGCGAGCAGTTTCGGTTCGCGCGTGTGCACATAGGCGCGGATCGCGTTGACCCACGGCCAATACGCCGGCGCGCCCTCGCCTTCGTGGCAACGCCCCCACAGCACTTGCGCGCCACGCATCTGCGCGTAGGTGGCGAGTTCTTCCGCGGTGCGGGTCTTGCCGATACCAGGTTCGCCGACGAGGAGAAGAATCCGGCCGCGGCCGGAGAGTGCGTCATCGAAGGCGGCGCGCAGTTGCTGGGTTTCCTTGTCGCGCCCCACGAAAATGCCGCTGGCGAGGCGATCCAGTGGATTCACCGCCGGGCTTGACGCTGGTATCACTCCGGCGACGGCGCTCGGAGCGTTGGCGATTTGCGCGAGTCGCTCGCCAACGATCGCCGCGCTGGCGGGGCGCTGCGCTGGACTCTTCGCGAGCAATTGCAAGGTGAGCGCTTCCAGCTCGCGCGTGATGGCTGGATTGTGCCACGAGGGCGCGACCGGCGGTGTGTTGATGTGTTGGCTGATCACCGCGACCACATCGTCACCGAGAAAGGGTGGCCGGCCGGTCAGCAATTCGTACAGCAGTGCGCCGAGCGCGTAGAGGTCGACGCTGGCAGTCACCTCGCCGGACAGGGCCTGTTCAGGTGCCATGTAGGCGGCAGTGCCGACCATCGTCCCCATCTGCGTCAGGCGCGTCTGATCAATGTCGAGCGCGAGACCGAAGTCCCCGAGCTTGGCGCTGCCGTCAGCGGCGAGCCACACGTTGCCGGGCTTGAGGTCGCGATGGATGACGCCTCGTGCGTGCGCGTGATCGAGCGCGAGGCAGATTTGCTGGGCGATGCGCAGGGCGTCGGTGATGGATAGGGGTGCACGGCTATGCGCCGCTACAGACTCTTCGCTGCCTACTGCTCTCTGCCTACCGCCTACTGATTCACGCAGCAGATCATCCACGCTGCCGCCAGCCATGTACTGACTGACGATGTAGGCTTGTCCGTCCTCCTCGCCGATGTCGAAAACGGTGACGATGTGGGGATGATCGCCAAGCCGCGCCATCGCTTGCGCCTCGCGCTGAACGCGCGCGCGGCCCGCGTCGTCGAGCCCTTCGGTTTTGATCAACCCGAGCGCGACGTCGCGATCGAGCCGATGGTCGCGGGCGAGGTAGACGCGCTTGCGCGCGCCTTCGCCGAGGAGGCGCTGCACCCGATAACGTCCGGAGGCGAAGGCAGCAGGCAGGTTGTTCGTGGTTAGGTTGTTGGTTGTTTGTGGAGGAGGGGCACTACCGATTGCGGTCGGCGTACCGGCTCCCAGTGAGGCACCACATTCGCCGCAGAACTTCTCTCCCGACTCGTTGAATGCTTGGCACTGTGGGCAGCGCAGCGCGAGCAGCGCGCCGCAGTCCGAGCAGAACATCCGACCTTCACGATTGTCGCGACCGCACGTTGCGCAACGCATCCCCTACTCCTGGGTGACGCGGGATAGGACGGTGGTGTTCAACGACACGGGTCTCCGCGCCCCTCACGACGCCACATCGCGGGAACTCACGCTGTCTTCAGGCCCAAATGGTCGACCATCGGATCGAAGTCGCGATCGGAGTAGAGCAGCGGCAATTTCCGCTCAATGCAGTAGGTGCCGATCATCACGTCGACCGTCTTTCGCACCGTCACGCCGGCGGCGCGCAGCGCGCGGTAGTTGCGTGCGGCGCGAACGGCCAGGGTAGGACCGAACATGCTGACCACGGGGAACACTCTGAGCAGGCGGTATGCACGGCCAAACGCCTGCTCGCTCCGGAAACCTTGTAACACCTCGGTCAGCACGAGATCACCAATCACGATGGGTTGCTCTCCGAGCGCTTCGTGGAGTCGGTCGGTTTGCGGTGTCGCGCGACCGTTGAAGTAATCGATCCACACCGACGAATCGACGGCGATCATGCACGGCCATCGGCTCGCATGGCGTCCAGATCACCCTCCCAGCGCAGCTTGCCGCGCCACGCCTTGAGCGCGCGCTGGCGTTGCAAGCGCACGAGCACGCGGAGCCCTTCCTCCACAACGGCTCGCTTGGTCCGGATGCCGGTGGCTCGCTGCGCTGCGGCGATCAGCTTCTCATCAATCACGATGTTGGTTCGCATGCATCTCCCCTCGATGTGTATGAGCGAGCATACGTATACACACTCTTGGTGCGAGCGACAACGATTTCGTTCTATGCAGGATGGCGGCGAGAAACGTGCGGCGACGCCGAATCGCCGCACCGCGAGGATGCGCTCGGAGGCGTGATCGAGGCGGGCGATGCCAGAACGACATCGCCCGCCCGTGTGTGCGGATGCTTACTGGGTGTTGAGTTCGACGCGACGGTTCTGCTGCATCCCGTCGGCCGTCTTGTTGGTCGCCACCGGGTTTGCCTCGCCGAAGCCGACGATCTTGACTAAGCGGCTCTTCGGAACGCCACCCTTCTCCAGGTACTCGGCCACCGAGTTCGCGCGCTGCTCGGAGAGGTGTTGGTTGTACGCGTCGCCGCCGCGGCTGTCGGTGTGACCTTCGACCGACACGTTCACGTCACCGTTCTCCTTGAGCGTCGAGATCGCCTCGTCGAGAATCGGCTTCGCATCAGCTCGGATATTCCACTTGGCGGTGTCGAAGTGGACGCCGCGGAGCACGATCTTCTTCTTCATCGGCGCGGGCGGTGGCGGGGCTGGTGCTTCCGCCACGACGGGGGCAGGCTTCGGTGCCGGCGGTGGCGCATTGAAGGAGTACTTCATCGAGATGCCACCGGTCAGCCACTGCGCGTCCGATGGACCCTGTTGGTCGGGTTGTTGACCGATCAGTTGGTCCGGCTTCGGCGACATGTAGGCACGGTTCCATCGCCCCGACACGCCGACTGCGACTTGCGGCGTGAGGTTGTAGTCGAGGCCGCCGCCGACCGAGAAGCCGGGCGCTGAGTGTGTAAGGCTGCCGCTGACGCCGGCAAAGTATCCACCTTGCGCCGTCGCGTAGAACTCGAAAAGGTCGCCGAGCGGCAGTGACAAGCGCGGACCGACCGCGCCGCCGAGCACCGTGGTCATTTGGTTCTGGTTGTCGAGTCGGTGAGCGATGTTGGGGCGACTATCGTTGTCAGGCTCCAACGTGGTGGCGAGAAGCTGCGCTTGCACGCCGAGGTACTTGTTGAACATATATCCGGCGAACGGATTGCCGGCGACGCCTTCCTCTGCGTGCGCGAGGAAGGCATCGTTCGTCGGTTTTGCATAGCCAATGTCGACGCCGATATACGGGCCCTCGGCGGCACGTACGGACGACGCGACGGCCAATAGGCCTATCGACAGCGACGCAAGAAGCGTTCGTGAACGTTTCATATGCACCCTCCTTAACGCTATTGGCAGACGGAACAACTGCGACTGTTGGGCTCCGCTCATCGTACCCATCCTCAACCTACCCGCTTCGGCAACTAGAGGACTTCGAGCAAGAAGTCAAGTGCAGAAGCTGCTGTAAGTAGGTAAACAGTCGTGTCTATCTAGTCTTGAAGCTCGGCCGTGCAATGCCCGGCGCCGGCGGTGGACATGACCGTCGTCAGGAACCGGCGGTGCCGATTTGGACTGTCACTGAGGGCGTGGCATCGAGGATGTCTGCCGCGGGTTCGTGACGGGTAATGCGCTGAGCGTCGATGCCGTGCAATTCGCGCAGCGCCTGTTCGACGTACGCAAGGCGTCCGTTCGCCAACGCGCGCAATTCCTCAGGGGCGATCGCGGGGCGCTCAGCTAACCAGCTATCGAGCGTGGCGGCGTCGTCCGGCGACAACTCGCCGGGCTCGTCATTCGCCCGCGCATCGAGGGCGTGTTGGATGATCTCACGAGTGCCGCGCTGCGGCAGCCCGCGCAGCTTGCTCAGCAAGCCCTGCTTGCCCCACTCGGCGCGCAGCGCTTGCTCGCGCAGCCAACGCACGTCGGCGGTGGTGACGGCGGTTTCGAGGGTGACGCCGATGGCGGGCCGGCCGGCGACGAAGCCCGCCAAACGCGTGAGCTGCTCCTCGCCTTCGCTGGCGAGTGCGCTGCGCCCAGGGCGAAAGGCGATCGTGGGCGGCGCGCTGGTGGCGACCTTGCCGTCGCTGAACACACCGCCGACGAGTTTGAGCGGCGAGGTGAGCGCACCGACGATGGCGCTCTGCAGCGCACTGCGCACGACAGTGCCGAGACCGACCTGCATGCCCTCTGCGTCGGCGGTGACCGGAATGCCCAGCGCGATGTCCCCCTGCGGATCGCGCATCAATGCAAGCGCGAACGACAGTGGAATGCCGAATTGCTGCTGGAACAGCGAGTCACCGCTCGCCCCCTGCACATCAAGGCCGTGGAGAGTCAGCCAGTTGTCCGCATCGTAGCGTCCGTTGCCAACGCTGACCTTGGACGTCAAGGAGACCGCACCATCCCCGATGCTATAGCTCGAATAGTGCGCTGCATACGGATTGAATGGCAGCAGCAAGAGGTGGTCGGCATTCACCTCGATCCAGCCCGCACCGTCGCGCGCGAGCGCACCGAAGATGCTGAGCTTGCCTTCCGTGGCGCTGGTGGCGTCGATTCGCAAATCACTCACGGTCGGATCGGGCCAGCGCAGATCGCGCGCCGAAATGTTGAGGGGGGCGAGGCCGCCGTTGAAAAATGGCTTCACCGCGCGATCGTCCACCGCGATTCGCCCGTTCGCCAGCCTGAACGAAGCGAGCGTTACTTCGAAGGGTCGCGGCGGTGTGGCGGACTCCGGCGGTGTGGGCGGTGTCGCCGGCGCCGCGGCATCACCCGAGAATTTCGGCAGCACGAGACCCTCGGGCACTCGGGTCAGTTGGACGGTGGGATCGGTGAGGCGAAGGTCGCCGAGTGCGACCCGTAACGGACGCGCCGGCACATTCTGCTCGGTGGCAGGCACGATGAGTTCGGTGATCGGCAGATCGAGCGACCGAGTCGCCACGTTGAAAGTCTTCGGATCGGCGCCAACCAGCCGCAGATCGCTGAGCGTGAGGCGCCCGCGAGTGCGCAGATCGGCAGGCTGCGCGATCGGCGCCACCAACTCTGCGAGCGCAAGTTCGAGCGAGTGCAGAGTCAGCGTGAAGGCCTGCGAGCCGACACTGGCGATCTTTACGTCGCTGACCGTCAGCTGGCCACCCGCGTGCAGCGGACCAGCGATCGTGTTGGCATCGTCAGTCGAGGCGGCTGGCAGCAGCGCAGCGGCGAGCACCTCCGTGATCGCCAGGTCGATCGAGTGGATTCCAACGGTCACGCGCTGCGGATCCGGAGTAGTCGCGCCGAGGTCGGCCAGGGAGAGCTTGCCCCGTACTCGCAGATCACGTGCCGCAAGCGGACTTCCGTTTGCCGCCGCTATACCGGCTTCGACGGTCACGTCCGCGGCGAGCCGAGCGGACTGCAACTGATCGGGGGGCAGCGCGCCTGTCGTCGCGATCAACTCGGGCAGCGAGAGATCGGTGATGCGGACCGTGCCCGCAAATCCCAGCGGCGCAATCCGCGCGGCTCCATCGACGTTCAGCGAGCCCGTGCCCACACTGAGCGCTAGCTGAACTTGCGCGGGGCGTTCGGCGTCGTCTGCGAGGTCGCTGGCCGAAACCCCGACACCAACATCGAGCGGCGCGGCCGCACCGAGCACGTGCACGTGCGAGTCGGACAGGTGCAGGGCTGTTACGGTCCAGTGCCACGGAGCTTCCGGAGCGTCGGCGGGTGGGGGTGGCGGCGGTGCGGCTGTGTTCGATGGAGCTGCGTGGGGCCCGCCCGCCAGCAATGGCAACGAGTCGCTGCCCTGCGCGCGAACAGGAAGCTCCAGGCCAACGAGATCGACCGCTCCGACAACGACGCGATGATTGCTCAGATCGACGGGGTCGACCTTCACCGTCAGGGTTTGCCAGGCGAGCGCCGGTTCGTCGAAGTTCGGGACGCGCACGCTGACGTCACGCAACGTCACCGCGCCGCGCAATTCGTTCTGTGTCCCAGTGTCGAATCGGTAGGCCAGCGTTGCGTCGAGCGCGCCTTGCAGCGCGTTCCAGCCGACGTTCGGGATGTACAACCGGGCGCGTTGGATCGGCAGGTTCTTGGCTTCCACCTCGGTGTCAAACTTGACCCCCGCTTCACTCAACGTCAGATGCGCGTCGATGGTGAGCGATCCCTGCTCGAGCGCGAGCGCTAGGTGCAGATGCGCCGGCTCGCCGTAGAAGCCGGGGCTAACGGCTATGCCGGTGACTTCAACAGCGTCGATGGAGCTATCGATCGGTTCGCTGTCCTTGATTTTCAAGTCGCGAAAGCGCACCCCACCATCGCGCAGGACAAAGCGGTCGAGTCCGAAGCCCCAGCCAGACGCCGCTGCGGCGGGTGCCGCGGTGGGCGTGGCACTCTCTGGGGTGTTCTCCGGTGTCGGGGCTGGAGTGCTACTCGCTGGTACAAGTGCGAGCAAATTGATCCCGCCGTCGGCCAGCCGATCGAGCGCAACGCGGGGCGACTCCAACACGACCTCGCGCAGTTGGATCGTCTTGCGGAACAGCGGCAGCCACCGTACTTCGATGGCGAATCGCTTCCAGGCGATGAGCGGCGGCGCGGTGTTGGGCACATCCTCCGGCGAGCCGTTAGGTAGCGCCGCCCGCACGGTCACATCCTTCAGGGCGATGCCACCACGCAGCAGCGCGAGATCGACATCCCCAATTTCCACCTGCGCGTGCAACGCCTGCGAGGCTTGCGACATCGCGACCCGGCGAACGATCGCGGGCAACGCGATGCGGATGATGAACACCACGGCGAGCACAGTCAGCCAGCGGCGCCAGCGGTACAGGTGGGGGAGCAGCAACGAGGGAGACATCGTCGTGGCGTTCAGGCAATGAGTGGCATCTCTACACCGTCTGGTGGCGGCAGAGTAGAGCCCACGTGGGGAAGGATCGAGTTAGGGCGTTCCGCTGCCGCTGTCCGCACACGGTGGAGTGCCGGCGTTGGCGACGAGACGGCTGAGGAGGATCTGGTCGTCGGGCACCAGTGCGGATTTGTGCGCCAGACAGAGACAGAGGTGCGGATAGGCCGGGACCATGTCGCCGAGGGCGATGTAGGCTTCGGCCAGGCGCAGATGATTTTCGAGCGTATCGGGAAACGTCACCACCAGACCTTCGAGCAGTTCGACGCCGACTTCGGAGTCGCCGTGCGTGAGCAGCGTGCTGGGCGCGATCACGTACATCGTGCCGAGCAGTCGCGTCGCGGCGCCGTCGCGAAAGCTCGGGTCGAGTTCGCGGCTGCGGCGGGCACAGCGCTCGATGTCCCCGATCAAGTTGGCGCCGAGCAGGCCCCGCTGTTGGACGAATCGCCCGGTCACCGCGGCGCGCGCGAACATCGCGGGCGCCGTGTCCTCTTCGTGCGTGTGCACGATCTTGTAAGCGTACTCGCGATCGGCGGGGGTATCGGTGCGGGCATTGATCAACGCTTCGAGCGCGTCGCTCAGCGCCAATACGTCGTTGCTTTGTGCGGCGGCCGTGACTTCGGGGTGAACGGGCTTGCGGCCGGCACACGCGGACAGCAGGCAGAAGACGATCGCGAGCCACCAAACGGGGCGCAGCGCCAGAATGGGGCGGCATGCAATGATGCGAACGGAACACATCATGTGAATTGAAAGCTGCGAGAACTCGGCTAGTGGCCGTACGCGGCAATCGCGGCGGCGTAGTCTTCACCGCCAGTGGCGCTGAGCGAAACAATACCGACTTCGCCGCAGGCACCATGGCCATCGTCAGCGCACACCTTGCTCAGGTTGTCCTCGAAACGTTTGCGCTCGGCAGCGGGCACCGCCGGAAATGCCACCACCGCCATCGGCGGCAACTGCGCGCCCTGCCACACGGTGTGGATGCCGGCCGCGCCCTCGAGGTGCGGCAATTCCGCCAACTGCGCATCGTCAATCAGGGCGCACACCGCCTCGCCGTTCAAAACCTTCTTGATCGTCTGCAGCGGTCGTTGGGTTTGCATCATCGTGAACTCGCTCAGCTTGAACTCGTTGCGGGCGACGACCCGCTCGATGAAGCGCACGTCATCGGTATGGTCGCTGGCGAGCGTCTTGCCCTTGCACCCGGCGAGATCCGAGGCGCTCTGGCTGATGATCGAGTACTGCCGCCCGCCCACCAGTGACACGGCAACCTGACCGATGATCTCAAGGTGGTACTTGTCTTTCAACCCCAAGAACGCCGCCAGGGACAGGATGCCGTAGTGGGGATGCTGCGCGCTGATGAACGCCTCCGCCGCGCTGCGACTGACGTAGTACTCGCCTTTGGCGCTCGGCCAATCGTTGAGTTCGGCTGCCAGTGCAACGAACTTGTCGAGGTACGGCTGCGCCAGCGCCGGGCTACCGACTCCGTGCTCCTTCAAGACGAGAATACTCACGCTCGGGCCATCACCTTCGGCGAAGGCCGTCGCCGAGCCGGTCACTGCGGCGAGCGCAATTGCGAACTGGAGCATGACAATGACAGAGACGCGCACCCGTGGACCTCCTCCTGTGCGAACGCCGATGGGGCGAAGCGCGAAACCGCTGTGCATTCACTACCGCTCGAAGACGCGCCGACATTCACGCCGGCCCTTTTGCCCCAAATTGCGGCGAAAGGATAGATCCCCGAAGCGGGTATTCCAACCGGGGGCGAAGCTCAACGCAGACTCGCCAGGAACTCGAGTAGCAGCGCGTTGACTTCGGCGGGACGCTCTTGGTGAATCCAGTGACCGGCACCGGGCAGCAGAACTTTCCGGTACAGCCGCGGCGCGGTTGTCTCCATCGCAGCGATGGCGGCGCCGAAGATCGCGACCACCGCGTCGCTCTCACCGCCGATGAACAGCGTCGGCTGTGGCAACGTGGCGCCAGCCAGGAATGACGTGCATTCCCACCCGCGATCGATGTTGCGATACCAGTTGAGTCCGCCGCGGAAGCCGGTGCGCTCGAACTCGTGCGCGAGGACGTCGAGATCCGCTTCGCTCACCCACGGCGGCAAGCTGTCGGGTAGCGAGAGGGTATCGAGAAAGCCCTCCGACCGAGTGAGGAACGGGCGCGCGCGTTGCTCCGGTGGCGGGTCACCGGAGAGCGAGTACAACATCATCAACAGCGTCTTGCGCGGGTCGGCGTTGAGTTCGGCGTCGGCGATGCCGGGGGTCTGAAAGTATTCCTGATAGAAGATCTGCTCGCCGGCGAGCAGTCGCATCAACTTGGTGGGTTGTATGTCTTGCCACGAGCGCTGGAGAAACGGCACGCTGAGCAGCGCGACGGCGTGGAACAGGTCCGGCCGCAACAAGGCGCAGCGATACGCGACCGGCGAGCCGAAGTCATGTCCGACGATGATCGCGCGCGTTTCCCCCAACGCCTGCACCAGGCCGACGATGTCGCCGCACAGTTGGAACATCTCGTACGCGGCGATCGGTTCGGGACAATCGGTTTGTCCGAAGCCTCGTTGATCCGCCGCCACCGCATGGAATCCGGCGGCGGCCAGTGCCGACAACTGATGCCGCCACGAATACCAGCACTCGGGGAATCCATGACAGAGAACGACCAATGGCCCCGCGCCCTGCTCGGCGATGTGCATGCGGATGCCGTTGGTCTCAACGAAACGATGGGTCAGTGCAGTCATGGCGATAGCGGCGAGAGGAGAGTGAGCCGAGTCTTCCGGTTCCTCACACCCACGGTTCGACAGAGTCGGTCCGCACCATGTGCACCAAGTTGTCGCAGCGCAGGCCGTTGACGCGTCCGCGTTGGTCGCGCGTCAGCAGCAAGTACGCGGGCTCGTCGCCGGGCTTGTCGATCAGCATGAAGGCCACATCGGTGGGATCGGCCGGACGGAGGCGGGCCCCGTCCTTCCATGTGCCCCGCCGCGAGTGCAGCACCAGACCCTGGCTGTCGGCGGAGATTTGGATGCGACCAATGCTCGAACTGACGCGGAAGCTCGTCAGCTTGCCCGGCGGCGCCTCATACACACCCGACGCACTCGCCCGCAGATCCGCATCGAGCGGCTGATTCGGTGGCGCTGCCTGCGGTTCGTTCAGCACCGCACGAACGATCGGTGTGAAGACCCGATCGGAGTCGTACAGAAAAACGTTCATGTGAATGATGATGGCCAGGCCGCGTTCGGCGACGACCAGCAGGTCGGTATTCCACCCGCCAAAGGTCTTGCCGCCGTGACCGAATGCCCGTGGTCGCGCGGAACGCGCAAACGCAAGCCCGGCGCTGTTCAGCCGCGCGTCGGGGCACCACTGCGGCGCCACCATCGCGGCGAACGCGGCAGGGCGTACGATACCGGCGCCATTGTTCAACAGCACCGCGGCATAGCGCGCCATGTCGGGAATCGTCGACTGCACGGCGCCGGCTGCCATCATCGGGCTCTCCGGCTCCCAGTGGTACTCGCCACGGATGTTGTGGCCATCGGCTGTCTCTTCGTGCGGCGGAGTGCGGCCGACGCGCTGGAACAAATCGGCCATCTCGGGCGGCAGCGGCCGATGATAGCCGGTCGCGAGTCGTGGATGAGATCGTTCGTGGCATTGAGTGTCGCGCATACCGAGCGGCGCGAAGATGCGCCGTCTCAGGATTTCGTGCAACGATGCCTTTTCCATGCGCATGAGAATCTCACCCAGCAGCGCGAAGCCGTGATTCGCGTAGGCCCATCTCGTTCCCGGCGCGGCCTCCACCACGATGCCATCCGCATAGGTCGCGGCAAAGTCGTGCGCGCGCGCCGAAGCCTGGCGGTGCGGATCCACGGAATCGGCCAACGCCGCGAGGCTCGGCGCTTCGCCGATGCCCGAGGTGTGAGTGAGCAAATGGCGAATCGCCATCGATTCCGCCGGGCCGTGGAAGACGACGTCCGTAAGCAACTCGGCAACACGGCTATCGAGCGACAAGCGCCCTTCATCGACCAGCGCCATCGTGCACAGGCCGACCATCGTCTTGGTCACCGAACCGATGCACTGACCGTGATCGGGCCGCATGGGTTGCTGGTGCTCGATGTCGGCAAAGCCGAAACCCTCACTGTACACGAGCGTCTCCCCCGCAACCACACCGACCGCGATGCCAGGCAGATGGAACTGGGCGACGGCGGCAGCCACTGCGGCGCGAGTCCGTTCGCAGTCGCTGGATGTGAACG
The DNA here is from genome assembly GCA_016178705.1 of Deltaproteobacteria bacterium. NCBI lineage: Bacteria > Pseudomonadati > Myxococcota > Myxococcia > Deltaproteobacteria bacterium. Next base: position 63,758 of record JACOST010000028.1, read on the forward strand.
AAATCACCGCTGACCTCGCGCCGACAGGAAGTTGTCGACGATCTCGTTGAAGCGTTGCGGGCGCTCGAAGTACACCGAGTGTCCCGCTTGCGGTACCGACTCGATGCGCGCGTTCGTGAAGTGTCCTGCCGCCAGTTCGAGCGCGCGCGGCGGGATGACGATGTCCTCTTCGCCGATGACGAACAGGACGGGGTGCGCGAGCGCTGCGACGGTGCCGGGTGTCACGGTGCCGGCGGCGCGGATGATCTCGCCCATTTCGGCCAGCGTGCGCGCCGGGTTGAGCTCGCTGATCTGCTGGTAGAGAAAGTGCAGTGCCGGTTGCTCGCGATACATGCGGGCGCCCGCGGCGGGATGCACGCCTTCGGGAAGCGTTACGGCGTTGGTTTCCTTGCTGCTCCAGGCCGCGCCGATCTCGGGGGTGAGAAGACCGCCCGGGGTGTCGCACAACACCAGGCGGTCAACTCGCTCCGGATGTCGAATCGTGAATCCCAGACACGTCCACCCGCCCATCGACTGCGCGACGAGATGGACGCGCGCCAGTCCGAGGTGATCGAGCAGGGCGCGCAAATCGTCGACGAACGCGGCGCCACTGCTGCCGCCGGGCTTCTCGATCGATTGTCCGAATCCGCGATGGTCGAAGGTGATGCATGTGAAGCGATCGCGGAAGTTCGGCACTTGCTGCCACCACGAGAGATGGTTGCCGCCCATCCCGTGCGCGAACACGATCGCCGGCGCCGCGCCCGGCGGCGGGCCGTGCACTTCGTAGTAGAGATCGATATCACCGGTCGCGGCGAACGGCATATGCGCGCGCCTGCGGGCTACGTCCGAGTGCCTGGCTCGACCAGCGCGTCGATGCGCGCGCAGTGTTCGTCGGGAATGCGCACGTTGAGTGCGGCGAGTCCGTCGTCGAGATGGCGCATGAGCCGCGGGCCGATGATCGCCGCGGTCACCGCTGGGTGGCGCAAGGTCCACGCTGTCGCGTACGCCGCCAGCGACGCGTCGACTTGCTTCGCCATGCCGACCAGTTCCTCGATTACTTCGAGCCGGCGCTGGCCGCGCGCGTTGGTGAGATCGAAGTTGTCGCGCACGAACATGCCGAACTCGGTCTCATTCGTCGCGCGCGAATCCGGCGGTGGCGGCTGTCCCTTGCGGTAGCGGCCTGCCAGCCATCCCCCTTCGAGCGGGCTCCACACGATCGCGCCGAAACCGAACTTTTCGCACACCGGGAAAATGTCGCGCTCCACTTCGCGCGAGAAGATCGAGTACGGCGGCTGCGTCGAGATGAAGCGCTCGAAGCTGTGCCGTTCGCTCAGCCACAGCGACTCGACCATACGCCAGGCGCTGAACTGGATGTCGGCGGGATCGGCGGCGTGCCCGGTCGAGACGCCGATGTAACGGAGCTTGCCCTGGCGGATCAGATCGGTGAGCGCGCTCAGCGTTTCTTCGATCGGCGTGTCGCGATCGTTGCGATGGAGTTGGTAGAGATCGATCCAGTCGGTGCCGAGCCGTCGCAAACTCTCCTCGACTTGCAGCATGATGTGCCGGCGCGAGGTGCCGCGATCGAGGATGCCGCCCATGCCGGGCATGAACACCTTGGTGGCGAGCACGACCGCATCGCGTCGTCCGCGCAGCGCTTTGCCGACAATCTCCTCCGACTCACCCCAGCAGTAGCGGTTCGCCGTGTCGATGAAATTGATGCCTTCATCGAGCGCGCGATGGACGATGCGCGCGCAGTCGTCGTGATCCGTATTACCCCAGCGCCCGAACATCATCGTGCCCAGGCAGAGCCGCGAGACCTTGAGTCCAGTGTGACCGAGTCGATGATAGTCCATGGCGACGGCTTGTACTCCAGATGGAGAGTGGAACTCAACGCGCTGGTCGCGTGCCCGCCGGCTGGGTCTTGCGCAAGACGGCCCTCGATACGATCGCTTCGCGATCTACTCGGGCAAACGGGCATTGGGCAAACACCGCTTCCCCGAGTAGGCGCACCGAGTAGAAGCCGAAGGCTTCGTATCGAGGTGCGGCGTATCGAGGGGCACCCGCAACGAGGCGCGACACTACATCCGCTTCGCCACCGTCTCCAGGTGCTCGATCTGGCCGTCGGCGCGCTGATGGAGAACGTCGTTGTAGCTGCTCTCGCCGCGGTGATGGCGGGCATCGGGTCGGGCGAAGGAGACTATGGCGCTGATGCGGTAGCCGTCGCGTTGGTCTGCCCTTGGCGGCGGCGCCGAGTGAACGGTATCGCTGAAGTGCAGCGAGACGTCGCCGGGCCGAGCGCGGAAGTGCGCGGCGTACGCTGTGATGTCGCGGCGCGGGTCGTGGGCGTTGAACGCCGCCTGGTGCGACCCCGGCAGCATCGCCAACTCGCCGGTCTGCGGCGTTGCGTCGGTGAGATACACAGAGATCACCAAAGTCGGGCACACGACCGCGTGACCGCCCATCCCACAATCGCGGTGCCACGGCAGATCGCCAAGGCCCTCAGTCACGTCAGGGTTCTTGAAGATCACGGTGACGCCCTGGCCTTCGCCCTTGCGGTAGACGAATGATTCGTCGGCAAGGTCTTTGAGGTTCAACAAGCGCGGGTCTGTCGGCAGTGTTGCTAGCTGAGGCTTGGCAACCCCGCGAGTGACCCGACACAAGACCTCGTTACCTGCGGGGGTCTTTCCCCACCACGACAGCTTGTCGCCCTGACGTGCCTCGCGTTGCAACTGGCGGGCTTCGTCGAGAAATGTCTCCAGTTCTTCAGCGCGAAATACGTCGCGCACGAACAGATAACCCGCGGTGCGGAGGAAGTGCGCCATCTCATCACGGTCCGACGCGGGAGAGAACGTCGCCTGCGGATCGAGGACGCGTCCGCTGCGATCGTGCAGCGCTTGCGTGGTCGGATCATACGGCGGACGACCATTGTAGAGAGCGCGCAATGCCGACTCCCACGCCATCAGGTCGACCGCGTTGCCACGCACGCAGCGGACCCGGCCTGCATACAGCAGTCCGGCGGGCGCTTCCAACTCGTGAACCAATCCCTGCCACGCGTCGAGATCCATCTCGATCACCGTATCCGCGCCGTCATCTCCGCGAGTGACGTCGATGCCGTTCTCTCCAACCCGATAGGTATACGCGGTTCCGGCCGGTACTCGCAGCGCGATGCTGCTGAGACCGGCGGCGGCACGCGCCGCAAATTCCGCGCGCCCCGCGGTGAGGAGCGCCGGGAGCGCTTCGTCGTGGAAGCGGTTGAAGTCGATCGCAGCAAAACCTGCAGGCAGTGCCATCGGCGTGGGGATCCCTTTCACGCCGGCTATAACACAGGCATCGCAAGCGACGAAGGGAAGGAGGGGTCCTGCGTTCGAAATTCCGCAATCCGCATTCCGCAATCCACAATGGGCTGCGGGCGTCAGCCCGCGCTGAGCGTCCAGCGCTCGAGCCACTCGACCAGGCGCCGGTTGTAGTCGAGGCGATGGCTCGGCCGGCCGCTGACGACGAAGGCGTGGCTGCTGCCGGGGTAGCGCACGAACTGCGTGGGAACCTTGCCCGCCAGTTGCAACGCGGCGAAGAACTCTTCGCTCTGACTGATAGGACAGCGATCGTCGGCTTCGCCGTGCAGCAGCAATGTCGGCGTCGTCGCGCGCTCGGCATAGTTCAGCGGCGACAAGCGGCGATAGGTCTCGCGGTCTGTGAAGAAGTTTCCAAAATTCCACTCGTCCACGAACGCGCCGAGATCCTGGGTGCCGGAGGCCGACTCGAGATTCGTCAGTGGCGCTCCGACGACCGCGGCTTTGAAGCGGTCGCTGTGCGTGATCATCCACGCGGTCATATATCCGCCGTAGGAGTAGCCGCACACGGCGAGACGATCGGCATCGACGAGCCCTTCGGCAATGAGCGCATCGATGGCCGCCATCTGCTCGGGGAGATCGTATTGGCCCCAGCGCGCGCGCAAGCTGTGATTGCACGCTCTGCCGTACGATCCCGAGCCGCTCGGGTTGAGCGCGAGCACCGCCCAGCCGCGCGCCGCCAGTGTCAGCCAATACAGGCAACGCGGAAACGAGGCGCCGACGAATCCTTGCGGACCGCCGTGAATGTCGACCAACAGCGGTGCCGGGCGTGCGGCGGTGAGCGGGTGAATCACGAAGCCGTCGATGTCGCCGTGCGGGCCGGCGAAGCGGCGGCGCTCGACGCGCGGCAGCGCGATCTCGCCGAGCAGCGCGTCGTTGACGTGTGTGAGTTGCCGCTCGCCGGAACCGTCGAGCGCGCAGACGCACACGTCGCCGACATTGACGGGCGAGCTGACGACGAACGCGATGCGCCCCGCGGCCGGCCGGATGCTCGGATTCAGCACGTGCCGCTCGCCGTCGAGCACCGTGCGAACGGTGCCGCGCGCAAGATCGCAACTTGCGAGGTGTACGTTGCCAGCGTCGGCAATCGAGAAGAACAGCGCTGTGCCGTCGGCCGACCACACTGGAGGTGGACTAACCAAACTACCCAGGGCCGGAACCTCGCGGTCGAACTCCGCTGTGTGTGGCCGTGCCTTGCCACCGTCCGCTGGCACCGTCCACACCCAACCGAAGAAATCCGCGGCGCCCTCAGAGCCGTAGAACGCGATCGTCTTGCCGTCGGGCGACCACGACGGCAACGACACTGTCGGCGGTTGCTCAGTGATCCGGCGCGCGCCGCCGCCATCGCTGTCGATCGTCCACAAATCGAACGCGTGCGAATCCATCAGACCCGTGCGCGAGGCGGCGAAGGCGATGCGCGCGCCATCCGGCGACCACGCCGGTTGCCAATGCGTGCGATCGTCGCTGGTCAACTGGCTCGGGTCGCCGCCGTTTGCGGCGACGACGAAGAGTTGCAAGCGCGCCTGCAACAGAAACCCGGTGCCGTCGAATTTATAGAGCGCACCATCGACGACTTTGGGGCGATTGCGCCAGCGCTCGAACCCGTCGTGGTCCTTCGGTGGCGGCTCGAGTACAACCGGGGCGGCGAACAGGATTTGCGATCCGTCCGGTGACCACTGCGGCTCGCCGGCGCCCGCCGCTAGTGTCGTCAGCTTGCGCGGCTCACCGCCGTCGCGCGGCATCAGGTAGATTTGCGCTCGGCCGCCGTCGCGATCGGAAAGGAACGCGAGCGTCTGACCATCCGGCGACCAACGCGGCGCGCGATCCGTTTTAGGACCGCGGGTAAACCGCACCGGCTCTGTACCGCCATCGGCGGCGACCAGCCAAATCGACGATCGATACTCGTCCTTGTTTGCGTCGATCTCTCGGAGGACGTACGCAACCAGCTTTCCATCGGGCGAAAGCTGCACGTCATCGATAGTCTGCAGACGCAAGAGATCATCGGTTTCGAAGCCGCGGCGCGATGCGGTCGTCATGCTGCCTCCTGCCGAGCGTTCACTACAAGTGCCCCTCGATACGCAGCCCTTCGATACGACGAATCCGTCATACCGGCGAAAGCCGGTATCCAGGCGGAGCGTGAGGTGCGATCCTGGATTCCGGCTTCCGCCGGAATGACGAGTGGGGTCGCTCCATCCGCGTGGCAAACCTCCTCCACGATTTCCAGCGGCATCAAAACCCCGGCGGGATCTCGAAGCCGCCGATGACGTCCGCGAGGCGGCGCGCAAAGTCGATCGTCGTGCGGTCTTCGAGATACGGGCCGACGATCTGAATTCCAACCGGCAGACCGCTCGCCGTGCGCCCTACCGGCGCTATGGTCGCGGGCAAGTAGGCCATGGCGATCACGCCCGCCCAGGCGATCTGATCGAGGTACGGACGCGGCGCGCCGTTGACCTGTATGCTGCGCGCGGCAATCGGCTCACTGTGGTCGTGGGGAATCGCCGCGGTCGGCGTTATCGGGCACAGCAGCACATCATAGTCTCGGAAAAGTTCCGCCCAGCGCAAGCGCAGATGCTGGCGCGTTTCGTTGCAGGCCAACCAATCGCGGTGGCGTTGCGTGGTGTTGCGCGCGTAGCGCGTCAACCGGCTCTCGTCGTCGGGCGCGAGTTGATTCGCCGTCTCTGTCAACTGTTGGAATCGGTCGGTGGGCACGCCGGGCGATGTCGCCGCGTGCACCAAGCTCAGATAGGTGCGCCGCGCATCGGCGAAGTCGAACCCTGGCCGGGCCCGCTCGTTCACTGTCGCGCCGGCTTTGCGCAACGCATCGACCGTTACTTGGTAGCGTTGCGCCACGGCGCGATCGATGGGACAGGCCGGATCGTCGAGCCACGCGGCAACCTTGTAATCGCGCAGCGCGGCGCGACGTGGTGGCGGAAGGTCGAGCCGCCAAGCGAGGGCACGATCAGCGTCCGGCCCCGCCACTATGTCGAGGGCCAGTGCGAGATCGTCAGCGCTACGCGCGAGCGGGCCGATCACGCCAATGTCGGTTTCCGACAGCGTGCCCGGCGGTCCGGGGATGTGGCCGCGCAGCGGCACGATGCCGTATGTCGGCTTGTGGCCGTAGACGCCGCAGTAGTGTGCCGGGTTGCGGATCGAGCCGCCGATGTCGCTGCCCAGTTCGAGGCCCGTCAACCCCGCGGCCAACGCCGCGGCCGCGCCGCCGGAAGAACCGCCCGGCGCGCGGGTGATGTCCCACGGATTGTTGGTGGTGCCGAAGATCGGGTTGTACGACTGCGCATCCATCGCGAAGGTGGGGACATTGGTCTTGCCAACGACGACGGCTCCCGCGGCGAGGAGTCGAGCAACCGCCGGTGCATCGGCGCTCGGAACATGTTGCGCGAGCACTTCGGCGCCGGCGGTGGTGCGGATGCCGGCGGTTTCGATGGTGTCCTTGATCGTCATCGGTACGCCGTGCAGCGGTCCCCAGGTGTCCCCGCGCGCGAGCGCCGCGTCAGCCTCATCCGCGCGCCGCCGGGCGCGCTCGAGGTCGAGGGTGACAACGGCGTTGATCGCGGGATTGAACCGCTCAATGCGCCGGACGTAATTGTCGAGCAGCTCGCGGCTGCTGATCTCCTTAGCGCGAATGGTGGCGGCGAGTTGGGTCGCCGATCGGAACGCGATGTCGGGCATGATATGAGTCCTCCGTTCGGCGCAGTATGCACGGCGGGGTAGTGTCTTAGTTTGAATTCGGCGAGCGTCGCCACCAGCCCACAAGCCTTCGCAGCACAATTGATGCGGTGCCCCAGACGACTATCCCTATGGTTGCAATGCCGATTGCAGCAACCAGGTAGTCGACCTGTTGCCATGTCATTGGCGCTGCTTCCGTGTGTGCGCAGCCACGGCAGCTTTCACCGCGTCGGCCGCGCTATTGATGGGCGGCGCGCCCAGCACGGCCACGTGGTGTAGCCTGTCATCATCACCTCGACAGCTCCAAGCATGAGCGCACCGCGCTTTTGGGTACCCACGAGTCGCGAACACTTCCACCGTGCCTTGCCAAGCAGGCTCGCCGTTGACCGTCTTGTTCACGGGTATAGACCCGACGTGTTCGCTTTTCAGATCGTGGATCGCTTTCCGTAGGCGCTCAGCATCGTTCATGCCGCTATGTCTACCAGATCGTTCGCGCTGAGGGCACTCGGCAAATTGGGACAGCACCGACAGCGGTGGGTCACTCGACAACACGCTGGCGGTGCGCTTAATAGAACGGTCGCGTTTGGTCTTGAGGAGGTTCCGATGAAGTTGTCCTACAGTCCGCAGCACGAAGCACTGCGCCAGGAGCTGCGGCAGTACTACAAGAAGTTGCTCACGCCCGAGATCACGGAAGAGATCGGCCGCAGCGAAGGCGTCGGGCCGGGGCCGCGCAAGGTCGTTCGCCAGATGGGCGCCGACGGCTGGCTCGGTATCGGCTGGCCGAAGGAATACGGCGGCCGCGGCATGACGCCGATCGAGCAGTTCATCTTCTTCGACGAGTCGATGCGCGCCGGCGCCCCGGTGCCGATGCTGACGGTGAACTCGGTGGCGCCGACGATCATGCAGTTCGGATCGGACGAGCAAAAGAAATTTTACCTACCGAAGATTCTGAAGGGCGAAATCCATTTTGCCATCGGCTACACCGAGCCCGATGCCGGCACCGACCTCGCCTCGCTGAAGACCCGCGCGGTGCGCGACGGCGATCATTGGGTCATCAACGGCCAGAAGGTGTTCACCAGCTTGGCGACCGACGCCGACTACATCTGGCTGGCCGTGCGCACGGATCCCGACGCCCCCAAGCACAAGGGCATCTCGATGATCATCGTGCCCCGCGAAACGCCGGGCGTCCGCATCGTGCCGCTCAAGAACATGGGCAACATGAACACCAACCAGACCTTCTACGACGACGTCCGCGTGCCGGTGGGCAATCTGGTCGGCAAGCTCAACGGCGGCTGGAAGTTGATCACCAACCAGCTCAATCACGAGCGGGTCACGCTGTGCAGCTCGGGGATGATCGAGGGGCGCGTCGAAGAGTGCGTCACCTGGGCGAAGGAAACCACGCTCGCCGACGGCCGCCGCGTGATCGATCAAGAATGGGTGCAGATCAATCTCGCGCGCATTCATGCGCGGCTCGATTTCTTGCGGCTGATGAACTTCAAGGTGGCATGGGGCGCGGAGCAAGGGCAGCCGCTCAACCCGGCGCACGCGTCGAGCATCAAAGTGTTCGGCACGGAGTTCTACCTCGAAGCCTGCCGCCTGATGCAGGAGATCCTCGGGCCGACGGCGACGTTGCGGCCGGGATCGCCGGCGGCGGCGCTCAACGGCCGCGTCGGCCAGTTCGTGCGCTCGATCCACATTCTGACCTTCGGCGGCGGCACCAACGAGATGCAGCGCGACCTGATCTGCCTCTTCGGCCTCGGCATGCCGGTGATGCCAAGATTCTAGTAGTAGGCAGTAGGCAGAGGGCAGTAGGCAGTTGTTCGGAGCCGGCCTCTTGAACTGCCTACTGCCTACTGCCCTCTGCCTACTATGCACTGCGAGGTATGAACCATGGACTTCTCTTTGACCGATGATCAACGCGCGCTGAGCAACTTGGCGGCTCAGATACTCACCGATCGCTGCACGCTTGAACGGTTGAAAGCGATCGAAGCGAGCGATGAGCGTTACGACCGCGAGCTGTGGGGCGAGTTGGCCAAGGCCGGGCTGCTCGGCGCGGCGCTGCCCGAAAGCGTGGGTGGCAGCGACGGCGGATTCTTTGCCGCTTGCCTGCTGCTCGAACAACAGGGCAAGCGCGTGGCCATGCTGCCGGTGCTCTCGACCATCGTATCAGCGGCGCTGCCGCTGGCGTGTTTCGGCTCGAAGGAACAGCAGCAGAGTTACCTGCCCGGCGTCGTTGCCGGCACCACACTGCTGAGCGCCGCATTGAGTGAACTCAACAGCGACAGCCGGTCGCCGGTTGCGACGGCGACGCCCGAGGGCAAGAACTGGCGCCTCAGCGGTGTGAAGGTCGCCGTGCCGATGGCGCACTCGGCCGCCGCGGTTCTGGTGCCGGCGCGGACAGCCGGCGGCGACATCGGCGTGTTTCTCGTCGACCCTAAAGCTCCCGGTGTGACCCTGGCGCGGCAGGAGACGATGAATTGGGAAGCGCACTTCCGTATGGACCTCTCGAACGTGACCGTTGGCGCGGACAGTGTGCTCGGTTCGATCGCCAAGGGTGCGGAGATTCTCGGCTGGATCGTTGATCGCACGACGGTTGGCGTCTGCGCGCTGGCGGCGGGCGCGTGTCAGGAGGCGGTGCGCTTGACCGCCGAGTACGCCTCGAATCGTAAACAGTTCGACAAACCGATCGCGATGTTTCAGGCAGTGGGTCAGCGCATGGCGGACTCGTTCATCGACAACGAAGCGGTCACCCTCACCATGTGGCAAGCCGCGAGCCGTCTCGCCGACGAGATGCCGTCGGACAAAGAAATTGCCAGCGCGAAGTATTGGGCGGCAGAAGGCGGCAGCCGCATTGGCCACGCCGGCCTGCACATCCACGGCGGCATCAGCATCGACATCGACTATCCGATCCACCGCTACTTTCTGTGGATCAAGCAAGCCGAGTACACGCTCGGTGCCGCCACGCCGCAGCTCGTCCGCTTGGGCGCGCTGATCGCCGCCGAGCCGGCGTGAGTCAGCACAACGAAACGTAAAGGAGATGGCGATGAGTAGACTGTGCGAAGGACGCGTGGCGATCATTACCGGAGCAGGGCGCGGGATCGGGCGCGAGCATGCACTGATGTTGGCGACACACGGCGCGAAGGTCGTGGTTAACGATCTCGGCGGTTCGCGCGACGGCATCGGTGCCTCACTCGGACCGGCTGACGAAGTGGTGAATGAAATCAAAGCCGCGGGCGGCGAGGCCGTCGCCAACGGCGACGACATCAGCGATTGGGGCGGCGCCGAACGCTTGATCCAGCAGGCGGTGACTTCGTTCGGACGACTCGATGTGTTGGTGAACAACGCCGGCATTCTTCGCGATCGCATGCTGGTCAACATGACCGAGGCCGAGTGGGACGCGGTCATCAAAGTGCACCTCAACGGAACGTTCGCGCCGGCGCACTTCGCCGCCGCGTATTGGCGCGATCAAGCGAAGGCCGGCAAACCGGTCGACGCGCGGCTGATCAATACGACATCTGTCTCCGGCATCTACGGCAACGCGGGCCAGACCAACTACGGTGCAGCGAAGGCGGGCATCGCCGCGTTCACCATCATCGCGGCGCGCGAGCTGCGTCGCTACGGCATCACGGTCAATGCGGTCGCGCCCGGCGCGCTTACGCGGATGACCGAAGATCTCGGTATGGGTCGCGCTACCGAAGCGGATCAGGCCGCGATGCATCCGCGCTGGATTGCGCCGATCGTCACCTGGCTCGCCAGCGCCGAGTCGTCGGGCGTCACCGGCCGCGTCTTCGAAGCCACCGGCCGCGTGCTCGCGATTGCCGAAGGTTGGCATCGCGGCCCGGTCGCGAAGCCGATTGAAGACCCGACTAAAATAGGCCCGGTGGTGGCCGAGTTGCTGCACACCGCCCGCAAAAACGCGGGTATGGATGGGAAGGATCTCGATTGATGTCCTCCCCTGTAGGGGCGACGCATGCGTCGCCCGCGCACTGACGTGTCCACATGCCGAGAAGACGGAGGGCGATGCATGCATCGCCCCTACGCTTCAGAAAAGATCGCAAGTCAATGAGGTTTGCGAGGCACTGGTCTAGCCATCGATGAACGCCGATCTCATCCGCACGGTGCGCGCATGGATTGAAGCGGCGCGCTACGTCACGGTGCTGACCGGTGCCGGGATCTCCACTGAATCGGGGATTCCGGACTTCCGCGGGCCGCAGGGCGTGTGGACCAAGAATCCCGAGGCCGAGAAGATGGCCACGCTGCAGCACTACATGGCGAACCCGGAGGTTCGCAAACGTGCGTGGCAGAGCCGCATCGCAACTTTCGGCCGCGCGGTCGAGCCCAACGCCGGGCACCGGGCGCTGGTGGCGCTCGAACAGCGCGGCAAGCTGCAGACGCTGATCACGCAGAACGTTGACGGTCTGCATCAAGCGGCGGGTAGTTCGCCGGAGATCATGGTCGAGATTCACGGCACGGTGCGTGAGGTCGTGTGCATGGACTGCGGCGAACGTGCGCCTATGGAACGCGCGCTAGCGCGCGTGCAGCGCGGCGAAGACGATCCGCCGTGCCGCAGTTGCGGCGGCATTCTGAAATCGGCGACGATCTCGTTTGGGCAAGGTTTGGTACAAGACGATCTCGTGCGCGCCGAGCTGGCCGCGCAACAATGCGATCTGCTGCTGGCGATCGGCACGACGTTGGGCGTCTATCCCATCGCCGGAGTCGTGCCGGTTGCCAAAGACAGCGGCGCGCGCGTTGTCATCATCAACGCGGAACCGACCGCGATGGATAACATCGCCGACGCCGTGATTCGCGGGCAGATTGGAAGCATCCTGCCGCAACTGATCGAGTGAACGTCGGAGTTCTTGTAGGGGCGCTGCTTGCTGCGCCCCCTGCCGGGCCGGGCAAGCGCGGCCCCTACGACCCCACCCCTGCGGGGATTCTCAAACAAGCGCGCCGGAACCTTAACCGACGCCGAGGATCTCGTCGAAGCCCGCGCGCAGGTCGGTCATCAGCCGGTCGGCATCGGGCACCGCGGCGGGATCGATACGGACGCCGACCTGAGCGGTGCCGTTGTAGCTGAACAGAGTGATGTTGACCGATGCCCCGGCGGGCGGGCCGAAGGGAAACATGCGCTCGATGCGTGCCCCGCTCATGTAAACGGGGAACGGCGGACCAGGCACGTTGCTGGTGACGAAGTCGACAGCCTTCATCATCCCGCCGGTGATCCGCGTCGCCGCGGCCTCGCCCAACAGATTGATCGCCACGGTGATCTCCTCGATCCAGCCGAGCGCCGGTTCGTTGCGTTGCCCACGCACCAGTGCGCCGATGGCTTGTACGCGCTTGCGCGGGTCGCCGATGTCCATCGGTACGGAGAAGCGCGCCGGCACGAACTGGTTACCGGCGACGGTGCCGTGGTCGTCTTTCCCCCTGATATTGATCGGCATGCTCATACGCAACGCTGCGATCTTGCGGCGCCGGGTTCGATGATGGCGCGACAGACCGCCGGCAACGGCGGCGACGAACGCGTCGTTGAGCGTTCCACCAGCGGCCTGCGCACCGCGCTTCAGCGCGTCGAGAGGAACCTCCAGTACTTCGAAACGCACGCCGAGCGAGCGCGCGCGCCACAGCGGACTCAGCGGCTCGGACACCGGCCGCAGCAACTGCGACACCGATTCGAGCGTCTCGACCATTTCGCCGGCGCCGGAGATCGGGTGGCCGGCCAAATGCGTGATGCCGCGGCCAAGCGCCGCCGCACCTCGGCGCGCGCGCTCCAAGCTCACGCCGAGACGATGGCGCATCGCCTCGCCGAGGTGCGCGATCTCGCCGGGCGGCTCCGCGGTCCATTGAGCAGGAGTTACCGCGCGCTTCGATCGCGCCGATGAGGCCGCCGCGGAGTGCGCGTCGCGCGAGCGTTCGACGAGCCCCTCGGTCATCCGCACCATGCCGACGCCGTCGGTCATCGCGTGGTGGATCTTGAGAATCACACCGAAACGTCCGGCTTCGAGACCCTCGGCCGCGTACAGTTCCCACAACGGCCGGTCCTTGTCGAAGGCTTGCATGGCAATCGGTGCCGCCATGTCGAGCAGATCGCGGATGGTGCCGTCGCCCGGCACTCGAACGCGGCGGACGTGATAAGCGAGATCGAAGTATGGATCGCGCTCCCAGCGCGGCGGTGCGACGCCGAGCGGGTCTTCGATCACGCGTTGGCGCAGTCGCGGCACGTGGTCCAAGGTCCGTTCGAGCGTGGCGGCGAAGCCGGTTTGGTTCGGCGCGCGATCCAACACCCACACACTCAGCACCGTCGAGCGCAGCAACGGGTCGCGTTCGATGTGCCACATCAGCGCGTCGCTGCCGTTCATCCAATCGTCGTAGATGACGCGGCGGCGCGTAGGCTTGTGCGGAACGGATGGCTTCCTCATACCGAGTCCCTCGTCGACGGTGGACGACTAGCTCCGACGCTCAAGGCGGGCAACTTACGGACCCTTGAGTGCCGCCGCTCTGGCTTGGCGATATTCTTCGTCAGAAATCACGCCCCGGTCGTGCAATGACTTCAACTCGTTGAGACGGGCCTCAAGCGCCGTGGACGCGGCGTGCGCTGTAGCACCAACGGGTTGTAGCGTAATCTCCACCGGTTCCCGGAACGTCTTGACTCCGCGAAACGCGCGAAGGATTCCAACGGTAAACACGTATCCGACAATTCGGCCGGCCGACACGCGCTCTTTGAGTTCGCCTTCCGCAGGGACGTATCCGTCCGCTTCGACGCGATAGTGGAAGGTCGACCTCTCCAACGACTTAGTGGGGGTGGTGAACAATACCGGACTGGTACCAATGGCCACGTCGTTGATTCGGACCAACGCCCCCGGTGGTGACGTACGCACGACGACACTCTCCGTGCAGGCAGCGAGCAACACCGTGGCCAAAGTCGCAAACCATAGAGGACCAACGCCGCGCATTCGTCTCCCCCTTCTCTTGTGCGGGGAGAACTATCACGGCCATTCAAGTCGCGACAAGCAAACCGCGAAAACGTCCTGAGCGCGACAATCGCGCACTACACACCGAGCGACAGCACCGTACGTATCCCGCGACCGGCCTTCAGGTCATCCATCGCGATGTTGATGTCGGCGAGTGGGCGGCGGGCTGTTATCAGGGCTTCGAGATCGAGTCGGCCGGTCTGCCAGAGTGCGACCAGTCGCGGAATCTCGCGCAGCGAATTCGAGCTGCCGAGCGCGCAGCCGACCAGTTTCTTTTCGCTGACGACGAACAGCGCCGGCATCGCGATGGTGACGGCGTCGTCGATCGGCGGCGCGCCAACGCAAACGGTCGTGCCGCCAGCGCGTGTGGCGGCTAGTCCGGCTTGAATCAAGGCGCCGCGACCGACCGCGTCGAAGGCGTAGTCGACGCCGACTACGGTGAGCTGCATCGTGCGCGTCATCACGTCTTCCGCCTTCGGATCGATCAGGTCGGTGGCGCCGAAACGAACCGCCGTTGCGCGTCGCTCGGCTACCGGATCGGAGGCGATGATGCGCGCCGCGCCCGCCAGCCGCGCGCCTTGCACGATCGAGAGGCCAATGCCACCGAGTCCCATGACCAGCACCGTGGCGCCTTCTTCGACGCGCGCCGTGTTGAGCACCGCGCCGACTCCCGTCTGCACGGCGCAGCCGATGACGCAGGCGACATCGAGCGGCACCTCGGCGGGAATTTTCACCGCGCCGGTGGCTTGTGTGACGACATACTCGGCAAAGGCGCCCAGGCCGACGCCGCGGTAGACCGTCTCGCCGTCGAGCGCGAGACCGGTCGAGCCATCGGGGAACGTGTTGGTCTGAATCGCGCTCGCGTTGACGCACACCGTCGGTTCGCCGCGCACGCACCAGTAACACGTCCCGCACGGCGGACACGGAGTGAGGACCACGTGATCGCCGACGCGGAGGTCGACGACACCGGGACCAACCGCATCGACCTCGCCCGCAGCTTCGTGCCCGAGCACGATCGGCAACGGGCTTGGGAACGTGCCGTCGACGATGCTGAGATCGGAATGGCACACGCCGCAGTGGCGGACGCGCACGCGCACCTGGCCGACACCGGGATCACCGATGGTGATGTCGCGCACGCGCAGCGGCTGGCCGGGCGCTTCGAGCAGAGCCGCCTTCATCGCGCTCACGCGGCGAGGCCGTAGAAGCAGCGAGCGTTGGCGCCGGCGATTTTAGCGCGCACTGTTTCACTGAGGTCGCGGCGCTCGCGTAGTGACTTGGTGCTGTTGGGCCAGGCGCCGTCCCAGTGCGGATAGTCGCTGGCGTACATGATGAAGTCGGGACCGAGGATGTCGGCGACGGCCGGGAGAATCGGCTCCTCCGGTTCGCAGCTCACCCAGACGTTGCCGCGTTCGATGTACTCGCGCGGCTCGCGGCGCCAGCCGTTCGGAATCCAGTCGGCGCGTTTTTCGTAGTGCTCGTGCAAGCGGTCGATGAAGTACGGCACCCAGCCGACACCGGCTTCGAGAAACGCGACCCGCAGCTTCGGGTGACGATCGAACACGCCGCCGGAGATCAGCGCCGTCATCGCCGTCATCTGATCGAACGGAAAACTCACGCAGTGGACTTGGATGTAGTTGTCGAAGCGGTCGACGCCGATCTTCGGCAGATGGATGCCGGGGGCGCCGTGCACGCCGAGCGGCATGTCGCAATCGACAGCGGCGGCGTAGAGCGGATTGAGGTCGGGGTGATCGAGGTTGCGCGTCTTGAGCGCCGGCGGAATCATCGCGCAGACCAGGCCGAGCTTCTTCGCTTGGTGCAGAATGCGAACCGCGTCGTCGACGTACTCCGCCGGCAGCACGGCCACGCCGTAGAAGCGTCCGTTGCCGCGCCGGCACCAATCCGCGATCCATTCGTTGTAGAGCTCCGCGAATCCGCTGGCGATGGCGGGCGACTCGATGCTGGGCGCGCGCAGGCCGAAGCTCGGAAAGAACACCATGCGGTCGATGCCGTCACGATCGGCATCGGCGAGCGTGCCTTCGGGCGTGAACGGGTTGATGCCCTCGGCCTTGCTGAGGCCGTGCTCGGGTGGACAGCCGGCGCCTGGTCCCTTGTCTTCAGGGTAGCGGCGGCCCTCGGTGCGAATCTCCGGGATCACTCCTTGATGCAGCGTGAACGAGTCCGGCCACCGCCGCAGACATTCGCGGCCTAGCTCGACCTCGACCACGTGCGCATCGGCATCGACGAATTCAACGCTCATGCTCTCTGTCCTCCGTCGCAGGTGTGCGATGGCTGCGAGTAACAACCCCGATGAGCGAGCGCAACTGGCGGATGTGTGGTTGGCTTCGAGGTACGCCGAGAATTGTCATCCTGAGCCCAGCGAAGGATCTCTCTGTAGCCGCGCGGCAGGAAGAGAGATTCTTCGCTTTCGGCCCAGAATGACCTGACTGGGTTGATTGGTCGTTCCCAAGCTGACCCATCACCAGGGCGGGGCAGGGGCTTTGCACAAAAACCCACAACAGTGGGTCCGTCATACCGGCGAAAGCCGGTATCCAGGCGGGGCGTTGGGTGCGATCCTGGATTCCGGCTTTCGCCGGAATGACGAGTGGGGAGGCCGCTCCACCCTTGCGCAAAGCCCGGGGCGCAGAAGACGCGGCGCCGCCCGTCGTGGTACATCTCTCCGCCACGGAGGTGGCGATGGACTTCAACATTCCGGCGGACATTCAGAAGAAGCTGGCCGAACTCGACGACTTCATCGCGCGGGAGATCAAACCGCTCGAACGCGAGCACATGCAGTTCTTCGATCATCGCCGCGAGCACGCGCGCACGGACTGGGATCACGGTGGCCAGCCGCGCAAGGAATGGGAGGCGCTGCTCGCCGAGATGCGCCGGCGCGCCGACGCCGCGGGGCATCTGCGCTACGCGCTGCCACCGGAACTCGGCGGGCAGGGCGCGTCGAACTTGGCCATGGCGATCGTGCGCGAGCATCTCGCTGCAAAGGGCTTGGGGCTGCACAACGACCTGCAGAACGAATCGTCGATCGTCGGTAACTTTCCGGTCGTTCACATGATGCGCGAGTTCGGTACGCCGGAACAGAAGAAGGAATTTCTTCCCGGCTTGATCACCGGTACCCATCGCTTGGGGTTTGGACTGACCGAACCGGATCACGGCAGCGACGCGACGTGGTTGGAGACCACGGCCGTACGCGACGGCAGCGACTGGATCATCAATGGCCAGAAGCGTTTCAATTCGGGCCTGCACAGCGCCAACTACGATATGATTTTCGCCCGCACTTCGGGAAAGCCCGGCGACGGCGACGGCATCACGTGCTTCATCGTCCCGACCAACACACCCGGCTTCAGCGTCGACTTCATGTGGTGGACCTTCAACATGCCGAGCGACCACGCCGAGGTCACGCTGACCAACGTGCGGGTGCCGCAGCGCGCGATCTTCGGCGAAGAGGGCAAGGGACTCGCCCTCGCGCAGCACTTCGTGCACGAGAATCGTATCCGCCAAGCGGCGTCGGGTGTCGGCGCGGCGCAGTACTGCATCAACGAAAGCGTCGCCTACGCCAAGCAACGCATCGTCTTCGGCAAACCGCTGTGGCTGAACCAGGCGATTCAGTTCCCGCTCGCCGAGTTGCAGACCGAGTGCGAGATGGTCCGCACCCTCGTTTACAAGACCGCCTGGCAACTCGATCAGCAGCATCGCATGGACGTCACCGACAAGGTCTCGATGTGCAACTATCGCGCGAACCGGCTCGTCTGCGACGCCGCCGACACCGCGATCCAAGTGCACGGCGGCATCGGCTACACCCGCCACAAGCCGTTCGAGCACATCTATCGCCACCACCGCCGTTACCGCATCACTGAAGGTTCGGACGAAATTCAGATTCGTCGCGTCGCCGGTATCATGTTCGGCCGGCAAGCGAAGCGTGCGTGACGCGCGGACGGAGAATGAAGCGATGACTGAGAGACGACGAATCGGCGCACTGCCAACTGGCTATCCGCGAATGTTGCCGCCAGCGGATACCGCTATCCACACCGACGCGAGCGGTCTCGTCGCGGGTGCGGTTTGGATTCCTGTCGGCGACGGTGAACTACCGGCGTATCGCGCGATGTCGGCGGGCGGCGGACCGCATCCCATTCTCTTGGTCGTGCAGGAAGTGTTTGGCGTCGACGAGTACCTGCAGGACGTTTGTCGGCGCGCGGCGCGCGAAGGATTCCTCGCCATCGCGCCCGAATTGTATGCGCGTCAAGGGAAGCCGGGTGAGGTGACGAGCCGCGAGGATCTCTTCAGGATCGTGCTGTCGGTAGCCGACGCGCAGGTGCTCGCTGATCTTGATGCGTGCGTGGAATGGGCACAGCGGAGCGGCGACGGCGATGCCGCGCGAGTGGGGATTGCCGGCTTCTGCTGGGGCGGACGGATCGTGTGGTTGTACGCGACTCACGCTCGAACGTTGAAGGCGGGCGTTGCGTGGTACGGGCGCTTGGTCGGTGACACTGATCCGCTGCACGCGAAACATCCGCTCGACGTGGCCGATGCGCTCCATGCGCCGGTGCTTGGCCTCTACGGCGGCGAAGACCAAGGCATCCCACTCGACACCGTCGATCAGATGAAAGCGAAACTCGCCGTGGCGAACAGCGCGTCGGAATTCGTGGTCTACGAAGGTGCCCCGCACGCGTTTCACGCCGACTACCGGCCGAGCTACAAACCGGACGCTGCGGCCGACGGCTGGTCGCGCATGCTCGCCTGGCTACGCCGCCACGGCGCAGCGTGACCGCCACGTTGGGCGCGTGCTAAGAGCCGCGTGTGGGGAGGAAGATCGTTTCTCTGACCGATCCGACAGATCGGACCGATCCGACCGATCTGTCCGATGACTACCCCGTGTCGCGCGAGCGAGTCGATGAATTTCAGCTCAAGGGACACACCATCTTGCGGGCGGTGGCGGCGCCGCACGAAGTGGCGGCGTACCGGCCGGCGATCGAGGCCGCCGCGTTGCAACACAAGCGGGAGACGCGGCCGATCGCAGAGCGCGACACTTACGGCAAGGCGTTTCTCCAAGTCACGAATCTGTGGCGCGTGGATGAATCGGTGCGCCGCTTCGTCCACGCCCGCCGCTTCGCCAAGATCGCGGCCGAGCTGCTGGGCGTCGACGGCGTCCGCCTGTATCACGACCAGGCGCTGTTCAAGGAGCCACACGGCGGACGGACTCCGTGGCATCAGGATCAGTACTACTGGCCGTTCGACACCGATCAGACCATCACGATGTGGATGCCGCTCGTCGATGTCCCGATCGAAATCGGCAGCATGACCTTCGCGTCCGGCAGCTTTCGCTTCGGCTACCTCGGCAGCTACGCGATCTCGGATGAGTCGGAGGCCGCCTTCGAAAAAATGATCGCCGAGCACGCGCTGCCGATCGAGACGCACGGAGCCGCGGCCGCCGGCGATGCGACCTTCCATCGCGGATGGACGTTGCACAGCGCCGCGAGTAATCCCACCGACGTGATGCGCTCGGTCATGACGGTGATCTATTTCGCCGACGGCATGCGCGTGGCCGAACCGCAAACGCCGGGGCAGCAATTCGATCTGCACATCTGGCTGCCGGGCCTGAAACCTGGAGACATCGCCGCCAGTCCGATCAATCCGCTGCTGTATCGATCAACCGGCCCGTAGATCGGGCGATTGCGCGTGGTTCTCGCATGAGGGTGGCAACCAATGGCCCGTTCCTGTCGGGCAGTGCGGATCGCTTTGATGAGTGGTTTCATCTTCCGATTGACTTCGTATCGCCTGATCCGCGCGTCGCCGTGCGCCGCGCCCGCCCTACGGAGTTCGAGCGCATCTATGATGCGGTCGACGAGGCGTTCGCCACGAAGCGCCCTCGAGCGTGGTACGATTGGCTGTACCGGCGCAACCCGCATGGAGTGGCGCGCTGTTGGGTTGTGGTCGAAGAAGCCACGGGTCGGCTGGTCGCCACTCAGGCCGGTTGTCCCTGGCCGCTCGCGTCCGGATCCCGACCTGTCGCGGCGATCCTCAGTGCCGACTGGGTGATCGCCCCGGATTGGCGAGGGCGAGGAATCAACGAAGTGCGCCGCGAAGCGCGCAACGCGCATCCATGGGACTACGCGAGTGTTCGCATCGGGTGGCCCAATGCGCGGTCGGGGACCGCGACGAGTCGCAGCAGCTTTGGAGACCAAGTACACGGTCCGATTCCGCGAGCGGTGTTCCTCCTCCGTCCGGCGGAGTATCTACGCCGCCGCGGCTGGCCGCGGCGGCTCTCGGCGGTGGCGGGTCGCATCACCGATGCGACGTTGGCTACCTGGACGGCGCTCCGTCTCGATCGCCAGTTCGACGGCACGATCGAGCCGATTCAACAATTCGATTCGGGATACGACGCGGTGACCGAGCGCTGCATGCGTTGGGAAAAATACTGGTTGCCGCATGATGCGGCGTTCTTGAACTGGCGCTACTTCGCCCATCCCGTGTTCGAATACCGCGCGTGTGCTGCGATCGTCGATGGTGCAGTGGTCGGCTACTGCGTCGTGCAGGTCGGTGGCGAGCGGGCGTGGTTGGCGGAACTGGCCGCGCCGTCGGCGCGGGTCGCCGCTGCGTTCATGCGTTGGGCCATTGCCATCGCGCGCGAGGCCGATTGCACGAATTTTGCGGTCTATGCCCCGCCACGTTGGCGGCATTGGCAAGTGCTCCGTCGCGCGGGGTTTGCGCGAGTGTCCTCGAATCTCTTCATGTCGTTGTTCGCAAGCCAGGAACCCGACTGCCAAGAACTCGATGGTTGGCAATTTCTCGCGGGCGACATCGATGGTTTGTAGTGCAGGCCGTTGCAGAAGCGAAAAAAAGGGGCGACGCATGCGTCGCCCCTACACGAACCAAAGGATGTGAGAGGCGGGTTAACCCACCGCTCTCATCTGGCGCAGCTCGTCGGAGATCGGCATGCGCTCGAACACGCGCATGATCTCTTCCTTCGATGAGGCAAAGACGGCACCGTTCGATGGCACCGCTTCGGTGCGCATCCATGCGGGCAGATCGTTGTCCTCCGGGCCGAATCCCGCGCGGCGGTTGAACTCCCACTCGTCCTGCATACAGTGCCAACCGATGTCGGCCGTCTGTTCGAAGGTCAGCGAGCCGCCGTACATGCAATTGAATAGCGTCCGAATGTCCTCGATGGTTGGCTGCTGAAATTGGCAGAAGCCGCTCGAATCGCACAACGCGTTGATGAGCTGCGACTCCTGCGAGGCCTTGGCGCCGTCTGCCACTGGCATGACAATCAGACCGGCGGTGTGATCCGCGCCCATCGCGCTAGTGGCGTAGGTGATACCGGTGGCGTTGAGCGTGCGCGGCTCCCACGCCGGGACGCCTTGCCCGCGAATCGCCGGGACGCGCGCGGCGTTGAAGCGCTTGCCAACGGCGACCACGCCGCGGCCGATGGTCTCGGCCAGCGGATCGCCCTTGTCGACTTTGTCGAGCAGCGCAATCGCCCCGTCGGCATCGCCGAACTTGAGCGCGCCGCAGTCCATTGCCAGGCCGATTGCGCCACCGGTCTCGATTGTGTCGAGGCCCAACTCGTCGCACAGGCGGTCCATTTGAGCGACCTTGTCGATATCGCCGATGCCGCAGTTCGAGCCACAGAGGGCGAGGGTTTCGAATTCGAGTGCCGAGGTCACGTACTTGCCGTCGGCGTCGTGCACGATATTGGAGCACTTGACGATGCAACCGGTCATGCAGTGATGCATGCTGCCGCCTCGGCTGGCGAAGTTGGCGACGATCTTCGCACCGTCAAGGGCGTCGGCGCCTTCGAACTGCATCTCGCGCCGGTTGCGCGTGGGGAAGGTGCTCATCATGTTGGCGAGCGGCACGGTGGTCGAGGTGCCGAACTGGAACAACTGCGCGCCGGCTAGGTATTCCTTGCTGAGGTTGGCGATGTAGGTCTTGAACGTTGCGGTATCCTGCGCGAGCCGCGCCTTGGTCCCCTCGTCGTCGACGGCAATGGCCTTCAACCCTTTGGCGCCCATCGCGGCACCGAGGCCGCCGCGCGCGGCATGACGTGCCGGATGGCGATGTCCTTCGTCGGTAAAGGCGACGCTGGCACCCGACAGACCGAGCTCGCCCGCCGGCCCGCACATGATGAAGGCGGCGCGGTTCGAAAACTGCGCGCCGAGCTTCTCCGACGCGGCGTAGGTGCGCAGCCCCTTCAACTCGGGGCACTCGCGCAGGGTGACGCCGTCTTTGTTGATCGCTACAAGATAGCGCTTCGATGCATCCTTCGCCTTGCCCTCGACGATGATCGCGCGATAGCCGAGACGCATCAGCTTCTGGCCGGCCTGGCCGCCGGAGTTCGCTTCCTTGATGCCACCGGTCAGCGGGCTCTTCGCGCCCACGCTCATGCGGCCGGAGGTCGGAGCCACTGATCCGGACAATACGCCGGGCGCGATGATCACTTTGTTGGCTGGTCCGAGCGGATCACACTTCGGGTCGACTTCCTTGAGCAGGATCTTCGCCGATAAGGCGCGACCACCAAGGAAGGTCCACTCGTCAGGGAAGGGCTCGTCCTTCGCGGTCAGGTCGGTCAGATTCACGCGCAGCATCTTGTCCATGGGTTCAGCCTCCGTGACGACCATCGTTAGCATGGTGGTGCATCGAAAGGGAAGGCACTCGTTCGAGCGGTAGTGGGGTCAGTTTGAAATTGGAACTGCGGCCCATTTTCTAGTGTCGTGTCTCGTCAATGTCAGTGATAAGCGGTCTTTTCTGAAGCGTAGGGGCGATGCATGCATCGCCCTCCGTGTTTCTCCGCGGTGGACACGTCAATTCGCGGGCGACGCATGCGTCGCCCCTACAGGGAACCGGGAGTTCTTAGTCACTCCGTTCCTACCAATGACGACTTCCGTTGGGTCCAAACTGACCACTACCGTTCCACCAGACTGCTCGAAGAAGCGGCAGCGCTCGCCTGCGGATGCAGCAGCGCGGTGGGACTTACTCCAAGGGCGGTACTGCGGCTCGTCAGCGGAAGGCCGGCACGTAGTTTGTTGTATGGGCCGCGATCGGTGCGCAAGGCGCACGAGCGTTCGATCGAAGTTTCGATCGATGTAAGGGAGGTACTGCGTGTCGGATACAGCGCCGCGCCGCCTGGCCTCTCCGGTTCAGGCGTACCTGGAGCGCCTGTACGGCAAGTACGCCGGGCTGAACGAAGGGACCGTTGCCACGTACATCCCTGAGTTGGCGAAGGCGGACCCGCAGTGGTTCGGAATCTGTCTGGCCACCATCGACGGCCAGATCTACGAAGTCGGCGACACTCGCCAGCCATTCACGATTCAGTCGATCTCCAAACCCTTCGTATACGGCCTTGCGCTCGAAGACGTCGGACACGAAGCGGTGCGCAAGAAAATCGGCGTCGAACCCAGCGGCGATGCGTTCAATTCGATCAGCCTTGCCCCCAGCACCGGCCGCCCGCTCAATCCGATGATCAACGCCGGCGCCATCGTGGCCAGCTCGCTGGTGGCCGGCCGTAGCGCGCAAGACAAACTGGATCGGCTGTTGGCCATGCTCTCGACGTATGCCGGGCACCCGCTCACGATTGATCACGACGTGTACGCGTCGGAGAAGACCACTGGCCATCGCAATCGCGCCATCGGGCACATGCTGCGCAACTTCGGCATTCTCGCCGATGATCCCGAAGCGGCATTGGATCTCTACTTCCAACAGTGTTCGGTTGCGGTCGATTGCCGCGATCTAAGTCTGATGGCGGCGACGCTCGCCAACGGTGGGATCAATCCGGTGACTGGCGAGCGCGCCGTTGGCGACGAAGTCGTCACCAGCATGCTGAGCGTGATGACGACCTGCGGCATGTACGACTACGCGGGCGAGTGGGTGTATGGCGTCGGCATGCCGGCCAAGAGCGGCGTGGCCGGCGGCATCGTGGCGGTCTTACCCGGGCAACTGGGGATCGGCGTGTTCTCGCCGCGCTTGGACGAACGCGGCAACAGCGTGCGCGGGCTCAAGGTGTGCAAGGACCTCTCGACGGACTTCTACCTCCACTGCCTGCGCGTGCCGCGCTCGGCGCGGTCCGCCCTGCGAGGGCAGTACCCGCTATCGGAGGTCAGCTCGAAGCGACGGCGCACTGAGGCGGATCGCGCGCGACTGGATACCGTCGGCCAGCGCGGGCGGGTCTACGATCTCCACGGCGACCTCGGCTTCGCGGCGATCGAGGCATTGATCCGCACGCTGGTGGAAGCCGGCGACGGGCTCGACTTCGCGATCATTGATCTCAAGAAGGTGACGCTGATCGAGGAATCGGACGCCGAGATCTTGTGCGACCTCTTGCTCACCTTTGCGGCCAGCGGCAAGCGCGTGGTGTTCGCCCACGTCGATGACCATTCGCGGCTTATGCGACGCCTTGACGAACAACTCAGCGCCCAGGGTCAGCACGCGATCCTGCTGACGTTTCCCGATCTCGATCTCGCCATCGAGTGGTGCGAGAATCGCCTGCTCGGCGCGTCCGGTCCCGATCGTGGTCAGGCGCCGGCACTCTCGCTGAGCGAACACCAAATTTGCCTGGGAATGTCCGCGGACGCCATCGCGCAGTTGGAAGCGTCCGTCGAACGCCGGCGCTACGACCGCGGCGCGCTTATCGTGCGCAAGGGTGACGCCGCCGACCAGATCTACTTGCTCATGAGCGGCGAGGTGAGCGTCACCATCGATTTGCCCAACGCTCGGGTCAAACGCCTCGCGACCATGTCACCAGGCATGACCTTCGGCGAAATGGCGGTCGTCGATCGCGCGCGTCGATCGGCGGACGTGCGGGCCGACACCGCGGTGGAATGTTGCGCGCTCTCCACCGCCGCCTTCGATCGATTGGGTGAAACGCACCCGGCGATCAAAGCGGCGGTGCTCGAAAATCTATTGCGCCATGTGTCGCGGATGGTCGTTCGCCTCAATCAGGAGGTCGCGACCCTGGCTCGCTAAACTCGGCCGCGCCTGTCAGCATTCCGCACTCCGCAATCCGCATTCCAAAATCAAGAAATTCCCAACGCTTCCATCGCGACTTGTTTGGTGCGCTTGAAATCCGCCTTGCCTGACGGCGAGCGGTACACCTCGTCGACGATCACCACGTGCTTCGGCACCTTGTACCCGGCGAGTTGCGTCTTGACGAACTGTTTGAGCGCGTCGGCATCGATGCGCGCGCCGGTGCTCGACACCACCGCGGTGATGGCTTCGCCCCACCGTTCGTCGGGCACGCCGACGACGACGCTGTCTTTCACGCCGGCGAAGCGCTTGACGACTTCCTCCACTTCTTCGGGAAACACTTTCTCGCCGCCGGTGTTGATGCACACTGAGCCGCGCCCGAGCAGCGTGAGCGTGACGCCGTCGTCATTCACCATGGCCCAGTCACCCGGGACCGAGAAGCGGCCGCCGTCCGTCTCGACGAACGTCCGCGCGCTCTTCTCCGGGTCCTTGTAGTAGCCGACCGGTTGCGCGCCGCCGACTCCGACGAGACCTTTCGCGCCGGGTTTGATCTCGACCACGTTGAGTTGCTCATCAAACAACTTGGTCCGAGGCGTGATCTGGAACTTTGCTGTCGACGACGAGCCGTCCTTGGTGGTGATCGACATGCCCATGCCGACGGCCTCGGAGGAACTGAACGCGTCGATCAGCATCATGTTCGGGTTGTACTTGAGCAGGCCCTGCTTGGTTTCCTGGCTCCACATCACGCCCGATGAAGTCATCATCGCGACTGAAGAGATGTCGTAGGGGCGCGGCGCGGTCTCCAACGCGCGCAGCATCGGTTTGGCGAACGGATCGCCGACGATGGTGAGAGCGGTCGGCTTGGTGCGGTCGACCACCTCCCAGAAGCGCGCCGCATCGAACGTCTTCGGGTCATCGACGATGATCACGGTGCCGCCGGTCATCCATGAGATCATCGCGGTGAACCAGCCGGTGCCGTGCATGAGTGGCGGCCCGATGAGCGTCCGCAAACGCAACGGCGGCGCCGTCACGTACGCGGCGAGCGCGGTCATGTCGGCGGGCGGTTGGCCGAGGCCGCCGGCGGCAAAGCGGTAGTAGAGATCGTCCTGCCGCCACATCACGCCCTTCGGCATGCCGGTGGTGCCGCCGGTGTAAAGGAACATCATGTCGTCGCCGCTGCGCGGTACGGTCGGCGCCGGCCGATCGCTTTCGACGACCGCTTCGTAGTCGTGCGCGCCTGGGTCCAACGGTGCGCCGCTTTCGCGCACGACCAGGACACCTTTGATGCGCGGCAACGTGTTCTGCACCTTGGCGAGCAGCGGCACGAAGTCTTCGTGTACGACGACGATCTCCGCATCGGCGTTGTCGAGCAGATAGCGCAGCTCCTCCTCGCGGTAGCGGTAGTTGACGTTCACCGGTACGAGCGCGGACTTGAATGCGGCGTAGACCGCTTCCATGTAGGCCGGATGGTTGTAGGTGTAGATCGCCACTTTAGCTTGATGCGACGCGCCTTGTGCCAGCATCCAGGCGGCGAGGTTGCGGGCGCGACGCTCGGTTTGCCGCCACGAAACGCGGCGCGCGCCCTGCACGATGGCGTCTTCATCGCCCCGGATAGCAGCGATCTGGTCGAGGCAGTCGGCGATGTTCCACGTCGGCATACGATTCTCTCCTGGGCTCGGTCCTCGCGAGCAAAACTCGGCGGTGATTGGGGCTAACACCGCATCGCCAGCGGATCAATGGTGATGGCGTGTGCCGAAATCGGCGCGGGCGCTGGCGGCTATGCTTCGGCGGCGAACTGCTCGGATTCGACCGATTCGTGCAGCGGGATACACACTCGCACCGTGGTCCCGCCGTGCGGGGCGCTGGAGATCTCCACTTCGCCATCCAGTAAGCGGGCGCGCTCACGAATCCCGAGCAGGCCGAGCGACTTCGAACTCCGCAACTCGGCCGCGGTGATGCCGCGCCCATCGTCGTGAATCTCCAAGCGCGCCCCGTCCGCATCGGCGCGCAGCGTAATGGAGACGTTGCGCGCATCGGCGTGACGCGCGACGTTGGTGAGGGTCTCCTGAACGATGCGAAAGAGCGCCGTCGATCGGGCTGTATCGACCGCAAACGTGCGCGGCTCGCAATTGAACGCGCAGCGCACGCCGCAGCGCTCTTGAAATTCTCGCGCTTGCCAGGCGATGGCCGCGGTCAGTCCCAAGTCGTCCAAGAGACTCGGTCGCAAGTCGCTGGCGATGCGCTTCACCGACTGCATCATCGTACTGGCCGCGTCGGACATGCTCTTCAGCTGCTCGCGGACGATCGGCACGACGTCGTCATCGTCAACCTTGGTGAGCCGAATCGACAGCAGCGCCAGCTCGATCTTGAACGCCGTCAACATCTGGCCGAGGTCGTCGTGGATCTCGCGGGCGATCCGCGTGCGCTCCGCCTCGCGCACCGACTCCAGCCGAGCAGACAGTGCTTGCAACCGTTCGTTGGCCTCCTGCAACGCCTCGGTGCGCTCGCTCACGCGCCGTTCGAGATCTGTGTTGAGGACGCGCAGGGCGAGTTCTGCGCGTTGCCGGGCGGCCAACTCGCGCAGCGAAGCCAGCCGATAGCGCTGCACCTCACGCGCAGTGACCAAGGAGATGCCCAGGCCGATGATGACCGCCGCTCCCGGGTCATCGAGTAGGACATGCAGATCCCCGTCTGCCCAATACACCGCGAAGCAGAGCAACGCGGCACCAACTAACGCGGTAGTGATCTGCGGGATGAGTCCCCACGGTAACAGCGTGGCCGTTGTCAGTGCCCCGCCGACGAACAGCACGGCCGTGGTTTCGTACTCTCGACTCGGGCTGACGATGCCCGAGAGCGCGGTGAGCCCGTACGAGGCGACAATCACCGCGAAGGTTACTGCCAGGGCGTGGCGCGTAACCCATGCGCCGCGGACGAGCACCAGGGCCGCGGTGGTCAGCGACATCCCAATACACTTGACCACGAACGGCGCCGCCAATCGCGGGGCGAACGCTAGCTCCAGGGCGGTGAAACTGATCCCGGCGACGAGCGCGATCCACAGGATCGAGCGCAGGCGTGAAACGAGCAGCGCGGCGGGTATGCCGTTGCGACCGTCGGTGGAGAGTGCGGCCGAGTCGATGCCTTCCATAGAACTTACGTGACTGACCAACCTACGCAGACTCGCTGATCGCACACCTGGTGCAAGCTCGTCAAGCGCAGTGCAGAGCGGTTGCCGGGTTGTGGCGGAAGAACCGCCTGCCATCTACGAGGCAGAGAGTTGGAGCGTGATCGACTCGCCGTTAGGGTCGACCATGTCGAGCCAGTCGGCGGACACGTGCAGCGGCAGGGTTGGGACCAAGCGGCGGTAGCGCTGTCGCCAGAGTACCCGCGTCCCTTGCCGCACACTCAGATCCGCGTCGTCGCAGAATTCTCGCACTCGCGCGGTGAAACGATCGCGCGGCGGACGTTGATCGGCGCCGCCGATCGCGCTCGGTGAAATCCAGTACAGCGGTGGCGCGCAGATGAGCGGCAGAGGCGGTCGCTCGCACCAGCGTCCCGACTCGAGGAACGTGGTCACGGCGCGCGCAGCGTGGCGGCCACTCAGCGCAGCGATGTCGGCAGTCTCCGCTGCGTGCAGGAGGTTGCCGGCCGCGAACACGCCGCGGATCGATGTTCGCAAACTGCAATCGACCCGCGGCGCGCGAGTGGCCGGGTCCATGGCCAAGCCGCCGCGGCGCGCCAGTTCGTGATCCGGAAGCCAGTCGCCGGTGAAAATCACGGTGTCACACTCGATCCAGCGCGTGGCGCCGGTGCGTGTGTCCGTCACCTCGACGGCTTCGACTCGGTGCCGGCCGATGATTTGCGTTATCCGGTGCGAGACCAGAATCGGAACGCGTCGCCGCGTCGCGCTCAGCCACTTGTATGGCAGATAGGTCTGATGCCGTGGATGCTCGGTGAGCATCGCGACTGTGGTCGCGCCGCCGTGCGCGAGGGTCAGCACGGCGGAGAAGCTGACGTGCTCGGCGCCAACGACCACCGCGCGCCGCCCGACGGATTGCCGGTGGAGATAGACGGCCTGTTGCAACGCGCCGGTGGTCAGCACGCCGAGCGGGCGATCGCCGGGAATGAGCCGCGCGGCGCGCGGCCGCTCGCGACAGCCGGTGGCGAGCACGACCGCGCGCGCGGTCACGGTGTCGAGCCCCGCCGGACTGGTCAGGCGCACGGTGTCGTCGCTCGACCAGTCGGTCACCGTGGTCTGCGTCCGCAGCTCGACACCGGCTCGTTGGGCACGCGACACGTAATGCTGCGCGTAATGCGGCCCGGTGAACAGACGACGCAGATCGCGCAGGCCGAAGCCGATGTGATTTGCATGGCGCGGCACTCCTCCCGCGTCGCTTTCGCGCTCGACTACCAGCACGCGCGCTACGCCGAGCCGGCGCAGCTCGATCGCCGTTGCGAGGCCGGCGGGACCGCTGCCGACGATTAGCACGTCGACCTGGGGTGCGGGTGCGATCATGGGTCGAGTCCGAGCAAGGCATCCACAGACTGCCCGGTAGCTTCGGCCACAAAGCTGGTGATCGCCGCGCTGCAGTAAAATCCTTGGCAGCGGCCGAGCAGCGCGCGGGTGCGCCGCCGCACGCCGTCGAGGTTGCGCGCGGGAATCAATGCGCGCGTTGCGGCGAGGATTTCGCCGCGAGTGACGCGCTCGCAGTGGCACATGATGCAGCCGTAGTCGGGATTGGCGGCGATCATCTCGGCGCACTGGTACGGACGGGCGAAGGCTTCACCGATGTTTTGCATCGTCACGTTCTGGAAGTCGTCTCGTTCCTCCAGTTGAAGTCCGGCGTCAGCGAGTCCGGCGACGACATACTCGGCAATCGCCATCGACGCCGACAAGCCGGTGGAGCGAATGCCGCCAACGCACACGTAGTGCTGGTCTGGATAGAAGGCGATCTGGTAGTCGCTGTGCTCCGTTGCCGCGCGCAACCCGACGTAAATCGCCGTCACCTCTTCGTCGATCAACGCGGGCATGATCCGCTGGCCGCGCTCGCGGAGATGGGCGATGCCGGCGGCGGTGGAGGCGGTGGCGGTTTTGTCGGGGATGTCTTCTGCCGTCGGTCCGAGCATCACGTTCCCAAACACTGTTGGACTGATCAGCACACCCTTGCTCGTCTTGGTCGGGACTTGCAGCAGGATGTGACTCACTAGTGGTCGCGCCAACTTGTCGAAGACCAGCAACTCGCCGCGTCGCGGCGTGACGCTAAACGTCTCGTGGCCGAACCAGCGATCGATGCGATCGGCATACAACCCGGCGGCGTTGATGACGTACCGGCTCGCGAACGTGGCGCGGGGAGTCTGCAGCAAATGCACGCCAGTGTCGTTGCGCGTGATCGACTCGACCGGACTCGACAGTCGCAACGCGACGCCGCTGGCGACGGCTTGGGTGGCGAAGGCGAGCGGGGTCGTGAACGGGCAGATGATGTGTTCATCGGGAA
Organism: Deltaproteobacteria bacterium; assembly: GCA_016178705.1. Taxonomy (NCBI): domain Bacteria; kingdom Pseudomonadati; phylum Myxococcota; class Myxococcia; species Deltaproteobacteria bacterium. The sequence goes on from JACOST010000028.1 coordinate 94,202, forward strand.
TGGCGAGCGCCCCGAGCGCGCCGGCGCCCAGGTGCGGTTCGGTCGCATACAGCTCTGCGGTCGTGACTCGCCGAGTCGCCGCGTAGCCGTTGCGCGCGGCGGCTGCGGCGATCGCCGGCAACGCGGCGAGCTGTTCGGCGTCCCATGCAATCAGCAGGGCGCCGGTGCGCTCGATCGGAATGCCGGCCGCGGTTCCGTATTCGCTCAACAACGCGTGGCCACGCCGCACCAGGCGGGCTTCGAGCGTGCCGGGCTTCGCGTCAAAGCCGGTATGCAGGATGGCGGTGTTGGCCTTGCTCGTCCCGGTGCCGACGTCGGCGGTGGCTTCGATCAGTACGACGCGCAACTGATAGCGCGCCAGTTCGCGGGCAATCGCCGCGCCGATCACGCCGGCGCCGATCACCGCGACGTCGTAGCTCTCAGTTGGATCGTTCGGCATAGGCGATCACTTTGAATTGCCCTCGTGTCATTCTCTGAGGCGTAGGGGCGACGCATGCGTCGCCCCTACAAGGAACGGAAAATTCGCAGCCATGGGTGATGCCCACTAGAGCACCATGGTCGCTGTGGCGACATCGTGCCATCGCCGCAGTCGAGCCGCTGCTTCGTCGCTGCTGAGATGGGGTTCGTAGGTGACGACAGCCGCGCGGCGACCGACGGCTTCGGCCGGAGTCTTGGCGCCGCCGACTCCAAGGCGCGCGAGCGCAGCGACACCGAGGGCCGTCGCGTGGGGTGATGCGGACACCTCGATGGGGATTTGCAGTAGGTCAGCTTGCGTTTGCATCAACACGCGTGAGCGAGTCAGCCCGCCGTCAACACGCAAGCGACTCAGCGGCCGGCCGAGGTCGTCGCCCGCGGCGCGTGCCAGCCATGCCACCTGTGCGGCGATGCCGTCGATGACCGCGCGGATGAGATCACCGCGCTGGGTGGCGAGGGAGAGGCCGACGAATGACCCGCGTGCGGCCGGTCGCCAGAACGGTGCGGCGAGTCCAGCGAGTGCCGGAACGAAGACCACATCGCTGCGGTGTGACGAGTCGCCTTCGCTTGAATCGAGATCGGACGGGTCGTTGATCACGCCAATCCGTTGCAGCCAATTGACTGCCGCGCCGACGGTGTAGACTTGGCCGTCCAAGCAGTACGTCGTCTCTCCTCCCAAACGCCACGCCACGCAGGTGGCGAGGCCGGCGCCCGACCGCGTCGGCTGCGCGCCGGTGGTGGCGAGCAGAAACGCGCCGGTGCCGTAGGTGCACTTCGCCTCGCCGCGGTCGAAGCACGCTTGCGCGAACAACGCCGCTTGTTGATCGACCGCGTGTCCGGCGACTGGCGCCGTGGCACCGAACGCGGACGTTTCACCGATCGCCTCGGCGCAGCCCGTGATCGTTGGGAGCGACTCGGGATCGACGCCGAAGACGGAACAGGCTCGCGGAGACCAACGTCCGCTGCTCAAGTCCATGAGTAACGTGCGCGACGCCGTCGCCGCGTCGGTGACGAACGCGCCGGTCAAGCGATGCAGCAGCCAGGTGTCGGTGGTGGTGCAAACGCCGTCGCGGGTGACGTGCGCGCGCAGCCACGCGATTTTTGGCGCAGCGAAATATGGATCGAGCGGGAGCCCCGTCAGTGCGCGGAGCGACTCGGCTTGCGGGCGCAACCGCTCACAGACTTCGGTTGCGCGGCGATCTTGCCACGAGAGTGCGGTCGAGAGCGGCGCGCCACTCGAACGATCCCATGCGAGGATGGTCTCGCCTTGATTTGCCAAGCCGACGGCGTTGATCGGCACTGCGGCGTGAGCCACCGCTTGCCGGCCCGCGGTCAGTATGGATGCCCACAACTCTTCGGGGTCTTGTTCCACGCCACCGCCATCCACGATCTTGGGATGCACCGCCACCTCGGCCAACGCGAGGATGTCGCCTGCGGGCGCCACCACCAGCGCCTTGGTTGACGATGTCCCTTGATCGATCGCGAGCACGTGCACGGCGCGCAGATACGCCCGCTGCAATGCGGACGCAAACTGACGTGACGCAGGCACGGATTGTCGTCGCCCGCGCGGCCTTGTAGTGTGCGGCGCCATTTGCAAGGAGTGAAACAAGATGTCCGATCTCCTCGTCGAACGCGATCACGCCGCGATGATCCTCACCATGAATCGGCCGAAGCGCATGAACGCGCTGTCGCCCGATATGATGGGTCGGATGTTCGAGGCGTGGCAGCAAGGTTCGGCTGATCCGGCCGTGCGCTGCTTCATCCTCACCGGCGCCGGCGGCAACTTTTGTTCCGGGATGGATCTGCGCGCGATGAGCGGCGACGTCGATGAAGAGCCGAGCGAGTACGTCCAGCGCGTGCGCCAAGACCCGACGGTTTTTCTCAAGGCACTGCTGCGCGATTACCGCCCGACCAAGCCGATCATCGCCGCGGTCGAAGGCGTCGCTATCGCCGGCGGTACGGAAATTCTGCAAGGCACCGACATCCGAGTCGCTGGGAGCAGCGCGCGCTTCGGAGTTTCCGAAGTCCGCTGGGGGTTGTACCCCGGCGCTGGTTCGGCCGTGCGCTTGCGCCGCCAAATTCCGTACACGGTTGCCGCGGAGATTCTCCTCACCGGCAAGCACATCACCGCCGCCGAGGCGAAGGAGTACGGGCTGATCGGTCACGTCGTGGCGGAGGGCGAGGCGTTGGCGAAGGCGAAGGAGATCGCCGCGACGATTGCCGAGAACGGACCGCTCGCGGTCGAGGCGATTCTCAAGACGCTGCACAAGACCGATGGGATGAGCGAAGCCGAGGCGTTGGTGTTCGACTTCGAAGTCGGTATGCCGATCTTCCGCACCGAGGACGCCAAGGAAGGTCCACTCGCATTCACGCAGAAGCGCAAACCCAACTTCAAGCGACGCTAGACCTCGCCGCGGATTGTTCACGACGAAGGACACGAAGAGTAGAGAGATGGAATTCAACGTTGCCGATCTCGTCGAAGCTGCCGCTGATAGAATTCCCGATCGGGAAATTCTCGTCTGTGGACCGAACCGGCTCACCTTCGCGCAGCTCGATGCGCGCGCCAATCGCCTGGCGCACTACTTCCAATCACTCGGGCTCGGCCGCGGCGACTTCATCGGTGTGTACGGCTTCAACAGTTCATACTGGGTCGAGGCCATGCTCGCCGCATACAAGATCCGTGCGGTGCCGATCAACGTGAACTATCGCTACGTCGAAGAGGAGTTGTTCTACCTGTTCGACAACGCCGACCTCGTCGCGCTGGTACACGATGCGCAGTTCGCGCCGCGCATCGCCAATGTGCGCGCGCGGCTTCCCAAGCTGCGGCACTGCATCGCGATGGAGGATGACAGCGGCGAGGACTGCGCGGCGATCGGTTCCGTCGCCTATGAACACGCACTGGCGCAGGGCTCGCCGGCGCGCGACTTCGCGCCGCGTTCGGGCGATGACTTGTACGTCCTCTACACCGGCGGCACCACCGGCAAGCCGAAGGGCGTCATGTGGCGTCATCAGGATGTGATCTTCACCCTGGGCGGCGGCATCGACTACGTGACGCGTGAGCCCGCCGAGAATCCCGCGACGCTGACGAACAAGATCACCCCCGATGCGTATCTGACGATGGCGCCGTTAGCGCCGCTGATGCACGGCGCGGCGCAGTGGGCGGTGCTCGGTCCAATGTTCATCGGCAACCGCATCGCGTTGTGGACGGGCCGCTTCGATCCGCACGCGGTGTGGCGCATGGTCGAACGCGAGCGCGTCAACAGCATCCAACTCACCGGTGACGCGATGGGACGCCCGCTCATCGAGGCGCTCGATGAAGCGGGCGTCAGTTACGATCTCTCGTCGGTGATCGTGATTTCCAGCACGGCGGCCGTGTTCTCCCCGTCGGTGAAGCTGCAGTACCTGGAGCGGTTCCCCAACGCGATGCTGATGGACGCCACTGGTTCGTCGGAGCAAGGCTTCACGGGGATGAGCATGGTGACGAAGGAGAACCTCGCACACGGCGGCACGAAGACGCGCGGCGTGCACGTGAACCCGGGCCGCGATGTGGCGGTGTTTGACGAGGACCTCAAGCGCATCGAGCCAGGATCCGGAGTGATCGGCAAACTCGCGCGCGGCGGCAACATCCCGATCGGCTACTACAAAGATGAGGCAAAGAGCGCGGAGACGTTTGTCGAAGTCGAGGGCCATCGATGGGCGATTCCGGGTGACTATGCCACCGTGGAAGCCGATGGGAGTGTCATGCTGCTCGGGCGCGGGTCGGTGAGTATCAACTCGGGCGGCGAGAAAATTTTTCCCGAAGAAGTCGAAGGGGCGCTGAAATCCCATCCAGGTGTGTTCGATGCGATCGTGGTTGGTGTGCCCGACGAACGCTGGGGCAGTCGTGTCGCCGCCGTCGTGCAAGCGCGGACCGGACAGCAGCCGACGCTGGGCGAACTCACCGAGCACTGCCGCACCCACATCGCCGGCTACAAGATTCCGCGCGAGCTACACCTGGTCGAGCAGATGCGCCGCTCGCCGAGCGGCAAGCCCGACTATCCGTGGGCGCAAGAGCTGGCGCGCAGCGGGCGGCATCGCGTGTGACGCATCACGGTCGCGCGTGCCACTTGGTGTAAATCGGTGGCCAGTTATTGGGCTCACCGCGTTTCTTATAGGTAGCCAGCAGCGCGTGCTCGATATCGAACTCGAATAGCATCTCGTCAGCGGAGGACGTACCGCCGCTGGCGAGAAATGAAGCGCGCACCTGGTCGGCGAGCGAACGATCCTCGCGGTGAATCGCGCGGCCGCTGAGGTAGAACTCGTCGTCACGATCCGGCACCGGAAAAGTGTGCACCGCGAAGCGGCGGTCGCGGAGCAGATCGCCCTGCTTGGGTGACGGTGCGATCAATCCAAAGAGACCGGAGCCGACGAGAATCGGGCAGAACGGATGGACGCGCGGCCCGCCGTCTTTGCGGACCGTCGCCAGATATCCGAGCCCAATGCCGTGCTGGTACAGCAGCGCGCGACCGCGTGCGGCCATTTCGGGGCTGACTTGTTCGAACTCGTTCCAGGTTGCCATGGTCAATCCTCCCTTGTTGGGTACGCGCACAGGACAGTGTCGAGCGCCTTGATCCCCCTGAAGTAGCGACAGATCGAGGTGTCCTTGACGGCGCACTTGTGTGTCGCGGCCTGGTCCGCGTCGTTCCAAGGGCACGCCTCTTGTTCCCACGCCAGACCCGGCTTGGGGATGAGATCGATGTCCATGTTTCCGCCACGCAGCTCGCGAATGGATTCAGTCATCTCTCCTCCTTCTGCGCGCGAACATATCTTTCTATTCCTGACACCCTCTGTCAGGATTGCGGAGATATAGGATCGCTCCAGAATGCGCGCCGACCGACTCCTCTCGATGCTTCTCCTGCTGCAACACCGTGGCCGCATGACGGCGCCGCAGTTGGCCGAGCAGTTGGAGGTGTCCGAGCGCACGATCTACCGCGACCTCGACGCCCTGAGCGCTGCGGGGGTTCCGGTGTATGCGGAGCGTGGCCCGCGGGGCGGGTGCGTGCTGCGGCCGGGGTACCGCACCGACCTGACGGGCCTCAACCAATCGGAAGTGGCGTCGTTGTTTGCTGGCACCGCGCGCCGGGCGCTGGATGACGTCGGCCTTGGTACGGGATTGCGGAGCGCACTAGTCAAACTCGAAGCCGGGTTGCCGGAGGCGCGGCGAACCGATGCGGCGCGCGTTCGCCAACGGCTGCACGTTGACGCGGCGGCGTGGTTTGGCGCCGACGAGCGGTCGCCGCAACTCATGGCGTTGCGCGACGCGGTGTTCGCCGACCGCACGGTGCGGCTCACCTATCTGCGTGCCAACGGGGGCGCCGCGACACGGCGGGTCGATCCGCTCGGCTTGGTGGTGAAGGGTGGCATCTGGTACCTCGTCACGGTGACGGCTGGCGACACGCGCGTGCATCGCGTGTCGCGCATCCGGCGCGTCGTCGTCACGAAGGATCGGTTCGAACGGCCACGGCAATTCGACTTGGCGACATTCTGGTCCGCCTGGTCGCGCGATTTCATCGCCAGCATCCCGGACTATCGTGTCCGCTTGCGCGCGACGGCACGCGCCCTCGGGTTGCTACCGCAGATCTTCGGTGATCGCGTGCGCACCGCGATCGAGGCCGCCGGACCACCCCACGCGGATGGTGTGATGATCGAACTCACCTTCGATTCGCGCGAGGCCGCGTGCGGCCGCTTGCTGGGACTGGGTACGTTGGTTGAAGTGATCGAACCGCGCGACCTGCGCGATCGCTTACGCCAGACGGCGCAGGCGGTCAGCGAACTGTATGGCGGTGAAGGCCGGCGTCGCGCACGCCGCTGAGCGCCGTTAGCCCGCCCTCTGAGTTGCGGGTTGCGCGGGCGCGATCAATCCGATCGGACAACTCACCCCGGTACCGCCGAGGCCGCAGTAGCCGCCGGGATTCTTGGCGAGATACTGCTGGTGATACTCCTCGGCGTAGAAGAATTCCGGTGCCGGCAGCACTTCGGTCGTGATCGGACCGTGACCGGCTTCACTCAGCAGACGCTGGTAGGCCTCGTGCGAAGCCTCGGCGGCGCGTCGTTGCGCGTCGCCATAGTAGTAAATGCCGGAACGATACTGCGTGCCGACATCGTTACCCTGTTGCATCCCCTGCGTCGGGTCGTGATTCTCCCAGAACACTTTCAACAGCGACTCGTACGTCACCGTCTGCGGATCGAACACCACGCGGACGACTTCGTTGTGGCCGGTGAGCCCGCTGCACACTTCGCGATACGTCGGATTGGGCGTAAAGCCCGCGGCGTAGCCGACCGCGGTGGTATAGACACCGGCGAGCGTCCAGAACTTGCGCTCCGCGCCCCAGAAGCAGCCCATACCGAACAGCGCGAGTTCCATGCCGGCAGGGAAGGGCGGCTCCAGCGGTGCACCGGTGACGAAGTGCTGCGCCGGCACCGGCATGCGGTCGGTGCGCCCAGGCAGGGCGGTTTCAGATGAAGGCAATCGCGATTTGTTTTCTTTGAGCCACATGTTCATGCCCTTCGAATGATGCCGCGCCGCGCGCCAAGTTACTTCCAACCGATCGGCTCGTAGCCGCGTTCACGCAAGCAACGATCGACGAAGTTGGCGTACACCGGATCCGGGTCGTGCGACTGAAACGAACCCAGGAGACCCGACAACAATCCCGCCGTCGCCCCGCTCGCGGCGCCGACTGCGGCGCCGGTGCCGGCATTGCCGACGATCGCGCCGCCGACCGCGCCACTCGCCGCACCCACACCCGCGCCCACCGCTGTTTGGGTTCCGACCCGCCGCGCCGCCTCCGCATCCGCACCGCCCGATTTCACGTACTGTTCGGCGCGCTGCATGCAATCCGTGATGTCACGCTGCGCCGCGGGCTCACCGACGCGGGTGTATTGCGCGTTGGGATACAACACCGGGCGCCGCGCGCCGCAACCGGCGACAACAACGAGACCGCTGGCGAGCAAGAGTGAAGGCAGTTGATTCGCGCGCACGTCCGAAGCTAACCACAGGGGTGCGGGTCAGTCCAGTTGCACGAAGTCACGTGGCGCGAAGTCACGCCGCAGCGATCAGCCCGGCGCGTTGCAGCACGCCGTCGAGGCGCTGCTCCAGTTCGTATGTTGCCGGGACCATCGGCAGTCGATGCTCGTTGCTGTCGAGCAAGCCCATGCGGCGCATCATCCATTTGATCGGGATCGGGTTGGTGTCGAAGAACACGGCCTGGTTCAACTCGAACAAGTCGAAATGCAGTGTGCGGGCGGCGGCGAGATCGCCACCCGCAACTGCGTCGCACAGATCGACGAGTTTGCGTGGGGCGATGTTGCCGACGGCGTTCATCAGGCCGGCGGCGCCGATCGCCAGCAGCGGAAAACTCAACTCTTCGAGACCGACGAAGAGGCGGAAGTCAGTACCGAAGCGGACGAGCAATTTGGTGGCGAAGCCCAGATCATTGACTGCGAGTTTGATGCCGACCAGCCGCGGAATCTTTTCGGCGATGCGTTCGATGGTGTCGAGTGGCAAGTCGACCGCGGTGCGGCCGGGGATGTGGTAGAGCAGCAGCGGTAGGCCGGTCCGCGTGCCGAGGTCGACGAAGTACTCGACCAGACCGCGCTGCGGCGGCTTGATGTAGTAGGGCGTGACAATCAGCGCGGCGGCCGCGCCGGCGTCGGCCGCGTGCTCCAGCAGTTCGGCGCTTTCGGCATGCGATTGCGCGCCGGTGGCGGCGACCACGGGGATGCGGCCATCCGCGGTGTTGATGGCGACCTGCAGCAATTGCATACGTTCGTCGATGGTCAATAGGCTCGGTTCGCCGGTGGTGCCGCACACCACGATCCCGTGCGAGCCGTGCTCGATCTGAAATTCGACGAGTTCGGCAAACTTATCGTAGTCCACCTCGCCGGTGTTGAACGGCGTCACCAGCGGTGGGAACGATCCGCGCAAAAAATTCTCGTCCAGCGTGATCATCGTGGGCTGCCTTCGTTCTGCGGCCCCCTACGTGCGGTTGGTCGCAAATCCTTCCTGGGCGCCGAGCACGCGAAGTGGACGGCGCAGGTCTTCTTGCCACAGCAGCGACTCCATCGCGATGTGCAGCGGGCTGTCTTGGATCGTCAGCTCGTACACCGGCTCGTCGTGCGAGGCGTGGTTGTGCACGCCCCAGCCCGGCGCGGAGAGCATGAGATCGCCGGCGCGCCATTCGTACCGCTGACCCTCGACCACGCTGTGGCCACTGCCGGCGAAGAAGTAGTTGATCGCCGCCGATGCGTGACGATGCGGCCGATCGACGATCTTCGGCGGTCGAATGGTGATCGTTGCAAAGAAGTTCTGCGTCGTGCCGTTGGTGCGGCCGGTCGCCTGGTTGAACATGAGATAGAGCCGGCGTCCCACATACGACTTGCCGAGCGCTTCCAGTTTATCGAGGTGCTGCTTCACCAGCGGCCACGGCCAGTGCAGCGGCGTCGACTCGACGGCGGCTGGATTGATGAGTTGCTCGTAGGGCATCAGATAGGCACCAGCGTCAGTGAGCTTGAAAGTGCCGTACGGGCTGTGGCCCGTCGGATCGTCGGACTGTTCGATGGTGGTGTCGGGCGGGCCGGACTCCGGTGGATGTTCGTCGACCACGTGCACGTTGAGCTTCTCGAGCAGTGCGGCGTTGCTGTAGGTGAGACGCACATGCACGTCGGCGCTTTCATTCACGTGCCAGTACGTGGCCATCGACGGCGTGTTCCAGACGTCGTACGGCGCAAATTCGATTGTGCGGCCTCCGATCGCCGAGGTGCCGCGCCCGCGAATGCAGAAGTTCACCTGCGTCGAGTTGTGCCGAATCGGTTGGGTGCGTTCGCCGGGTTTGAGGACCTCGATGGCGACGCGAATGCCAGGGGCAAGGCCGAGTCCGGGCGCTTGCGCCCGCGGGTGAACGATGAGCGCCGTGCGCCGCCCGTTCGCCGGTGTGGGCAAGCTGGCGAGCCGGTTGATTTCCGCGTCGATCTCTTCTCTGCGGATGATGAGGGCGGGCCACAGATCGAGCGCGGGCGTCGCGGCACCGGTACAATCAACAAAGCGTGCGTGCATGTCGCTCATGATTCAGCACCTCGAAGAAGACTGCAAACCGCGTTTCTAGTGCAGGCGCGGCTGAGCACGTCGCGGTTGGGCGATGTGCCGGCCCACGTTGGCGCGGCGGGCGCGATCGTACACCTCGATGCCCAGCGCGAGATCGGCGATGCCCATGCCCATCGCCTTGAACAGCGTGAGGTCGGCGTCGCGTGGCCGCTTGCGCTGTTCGGCCACGATGGAGCTGAGCGGCGCGACGCGCCTCCAATCGCCAGCATTGAAGTAGTCCATGAACTCGCGCGACAACTTCTGTGCAGCGGGCGGGCTGTCCACGGCAACCACGGTGCAACGGGGCAGGATGTCGCTCGCGAACTCGGCGCGTTCCGGTGTGATCGCGCCAACCGCGTTGAGATGGCAGCCGTCGGCGACCATCGCGGCGGTGAGAAACGGGGCGGTCGCGCGCGTGACCAACGTGATGATCGCTGCACCGGCAACGGCTTCAGCGATCGACGCCGCCTCAATTGCCTCGAGGTTCAACTCGCTGTGAACACGCGCGACGAACTCGGCGCGATGCGCCGGATTGGGGCTGAAGACGCGCACGCGTCGCAGCGATCGCACCGCGGCGACCGCGGCGACCTGCGCGAGCGCTTGCTTGCCGGTGCCGATGATCGCCAACTCGTCGGCGTCGGCGCGCGCGAGCCAACGAGTCGCGACCCCCGAGATTCCACCAGTGCGCAGTTGCCCGAGCGCGAAGGCCTCGATGATGGCGCGCAGTGCCCCGGTCTGGCTATCGAACAGGATCAGCAGCGGCGTCGCGCCGCCGGCGGTGTGCGTCCAGGTCTTCGTGCCGGCGACGCCTGCGGTGGAGAACAGCGCACCGATTGCGTGGAGGGTGTGACCGCCGCCCCACGCGACGTGGGTCTTCGTCATGTTGCACGCTTCACCGCGGGCTTCGAGCCTGAGCCCGTGCTCGATCGCGTCGATGGCCTCGCGCAGATCGATGAGCGAGACGACGTCGGCTTCACTCAGCCACAGCGCGGAATCAGGGCTCATCGCAGATGTCCGCGGCTGCCCCTTTCTCGAAGATCGACGGCACCGGCGGCGCGAGTTGCAGAGCGTTCACGATCAGACTGTGCGTGACGTAGCGGCCGATCAGGAACAGCGCGGCCATGGCGCCCGCTGGGCCGATCGCCGCGACGACGGCATTGAACTCATCGCTGACATGCTGACCGCGCTGCGCGATGACGGCGATGGTGAGACGCTGCACCAACCGTTCGGTGTCACGCAACGGACCGTCACGCAACGTCGCGGCGGCGCGAATCCATTCGTCGCTGAACCCGAGCGTGCGGCACAGGCGTTCATGTTGATGTCGCTCGTAGTCGTTCTGCATCACGCCGGCGACGGTGAACGCGACGACTTCGGTGAGGTTGTCGGGCAGCGCGGCCTTGAGATCGTCGGTGAGCGTCATGAACGTGCGCAGGGCGGCGGGCTGATGGGCGGCGCACTTGAAAAATTCGCCGAGGTAGCCGAGCCGCGTCACCCGCGGCTGCAGCGCGTGGCTCAGCTCCGCTGGCATGTCGGACAGTTCGAGTCGCGGAATACCGCTGCTCATCGCTCAGTCTCGGCGTCCGTCAGCCGTGCTTCCAATATTGCGGCTTGCGCATGAACTGGCGCTGTATTTCGAGCAAATCTGGATCCGCCGAGTCGATGGCTTTTCCCGTGTCGGGGAATTTCGCCGCCAACGCGGCGACCCAGTCCGGATCGGAGTCCGGTACCTTGAAGTTGAAGCCCGCCCGCTTCATGCAAATGTCGAGGCTAGCCATGTGAAGCGCCAAGACGCGAGAGCGCGCGCGTTTGTCGTCGGCGGATTCGGATGCCGCCGCGGGCGCATGATCGGTAGCCGTGGGTGGCGACACTGGGTTGGATTTGTCGACCTTCGCGAGGCACTCGGTCAGCGCGGACTCAGCCGTGGGTGGCGGCGCCGCCGGTTGCGTACAACCCATCACCAGGATTCCCAACGCGGCGAAACCGATAAAGCAAATCGACCGGATCATCATTCCTCCCAATCAAATGGATGTGGTGCCTCGGCTCATAGCGCGTTTCTCTATAGCTGACTCGCGCTGCTTGTGGGAGTCGGGCGCGGACTCGCGATGCGGGTGGAGTTAGCCCTGATGTGACAGAACATGGGCGGTGGGGTCACGGTTTGCCCGCACCGGTTGCGCGGTGGGGGAGGGTTCCAACGTGCCATTCTTACCGTCATTGAGAATGAGGTTTTGGGAGGGCGAGGCTCCCGCCGAGCCGCCGCACCATCACCGAGCCAGCGGCTCGCCGGAAGGCTCGCCCTCCCGGATTCGCCCACGGATCCACTTGTCACATAGGGTTAGGTCGTTGAAAAGGTGCGGCGCCCCCAGGGTGGCGGAGTCTGATTGGAGGGCGCCGCGTCGTCGGCGCGGCCAGTTGCCAACTGTCGCCTGCATTTGACGACCACGCCCTCGCTGGGCTACAGAGTGCCCACGATTATGTCTCGCGGCGCTTTTCGATTTGCGTATTTTACCTTCCCCTGGTGGGCACCGGGGCGACGGAGGACTACGTGAACGGCTAGCGCCGCGTTCAACTAGTAGAATCCGAAGCCCTGAGAGCAATCTCGGGGCTTTTTTTTGGCGAAAGGCAAACGACATGAGCGAGAGAATAGAAAACGCGAACCTGGTGGACGTGCTGCCATTGACGCCACCGACCGCGGCGAAGGCGAAGCTGCCGCGCACGGAGCGAGTGACCGAGGTCGTGCTGCACGCGCGCCGAGCGATCCGTGACATCATCCACGGACGTGATCGGCTGCGATTACTCGCCGTCGTCGGCCCGTGCTCCATTCACGATCCCGAGGCGGCGCTCGACTACGCGCGGCGCCTCGTGCGGGTGGCCGACGCCGTTGGCGATCACGTCGTGGTGGTGATGCGGACGTATTTCGAGAAACCACGCACGACGATCGGGTGGAAGGGGTTGATCAACGACCCCCATCTCGATGGTTCGTGCGACATCGCCGTCGGCTTGGAGTTGGCGCGCCGGATTCTGCTGGAGATCAACGAACTCGGCCTGCCGTGCGGCTACGAAGCGCTCGATCCGGTGACGCCACAGTACATCGCCGACTTGTTGAGTTGGGCGGCCATCGGGGCGCGCACGACCGAGAGCCAAACCCATCGCGAGCTCGCCAGCGGCTTGTCGATGCCGGTCGGATTCAAGAACGGCACCGATGGCGGTCTCGAGGTGGCGCTTAACGCGATGATCTCTGCTCGCGCGCCGCATGCGTTTCTCGGCATCAACCCCGACGGCGTGACGTCGGTGGTCCGTACGGGGGGCAATCCCGATCGCCATATCGTGTTGCGTGGCGGCAGCGGCAAGCCTAACTACGCACCCGCCGATGTGGCGCGAGCAGCGGCGCTGGTGGTCGACGAGGCGATCACGCGCCCGATCATGGTGGATTGCTCGCACGACAACTCGATGAAGGACCACACCCGTCAGCCGCAAGTGTGCCGCGACGTGTTGGCGCAGGTGCGCGCCGGGCAGGAGCGCATCATGGGCGTGTTGCTCGAAAGCAATCTGAAGCCCGGCAAGCAGACGTGGAAGCCGAACGTGCCGCTGGCATACGGGGTTTCCATCACCGACGCCTGCATCGGTTGGGACGACACCGAAGCGCTGCTGTACGAGATCGCCGATGCAGTGAAGCGAACGCCTGTGCTGGCTGCCTCGATGTAGGGACGGCTCGGTAGCCGCGCACCTACTTGACGTACCCGAGCGCCCGCAGTTTCTCCGTCGTCTCGTCGGTGAGTTCTGGCGCGTCGGTGCCGCGCAATCGCGTCGGTGGGGAATAGGGCCCATAGCTGGCGAGTGATGTGGGCGGGATCGACGCGACCACCTCGGGCTGCAGCGCCTCGGTGAGCACGCGCCCCGGCATGTCGGTGGCGCGCGGCAGCCCGAGCAACGCGAGCAGCGTCGGTGTCACGTCGAGCAGCGTGGGTGCGGGCGCCAACTGCGCGCCCGCTCGGATGCTATAGCCACTCATCAGCAGGATGCCGTCGGGGGCGTGCTCGTGGCCCGACAGGCCGCCGCGCTCGTAATCCCAGCCGTGATCCGACACCAGGACCACTGTCGTGTGGTCGTCCGCTTGCGCAACATACTCAGCTAGCCAGCGATCGACGCGTTCGTAGTAGTGATCGACCACACCGCGGGCAAAGGGAAACAAATGGCTCACGTTGTCGATGCCGGGAAGATAGACAGCGAGGAAGTCGACGTGATCCTTGCGCAGCAGTTGTAGACCGGCGGCCGCGCTGAACGCGTCCGCGCCGTCAATCAAGCGGAAGGCGACCTGGTTTTTCGGCTTCGATTCCAAGTCCGCCCGCTCCGTCGCGCTGAGATCCGCGAAGAACGGTGACGCCAGGATGTCCCCCGATTCCAATTCTCCCGCGCCGATTCCCTCGGCCAACTCCGCCATCAACGAGTTCGGATACGTGACCCCGAACGTGAGCGGATTGGTGTGGCCGAACCGCTTTTCCATGCGCGCGGCACGGTTCGGGTTGTTGTCGGACACCAGGAAGCCGTTCACCGGTTCGCTCGGCCAGGTTCCCCACCAGTTCACGACCGCCACGCGTCGCCCGCGCTCTGACAGGATGTTCCACAATGCTTTGACCCGCCGATGGCACGAGCTGATTGGAACTTGGACCAGCCATTCGCGGCGCAGCGCCTCCCTGACCAATGGGCGCATGCCGACGTACTGTGGAAGCAGGTTGAAGTTACTCAGTTGTTGGACGCCACAGGAGAGCCCAGGGACCGACACCTCCATGAATCCATTAACCCCGTGTTGGTTTTCGCTCATGCCGGTGGCAATCGTGGTCCACAAGATCGGCGATAGCGTCGGCTTCATGCTGACGAGGGGCGCGGCGACGCCGTTACGCATCAGCGCAGCGAACGCCGGCAGCCGACCCTGCGCGACCAACGGGCGGATGCGTCGCCAGTCCGCGCCATCGAGCCCGATCACGAACACGCGCGCGCCCGCGGCGGATGCGGCGACGGGTGGGACGACCGCGACCGGTTCCGGCCGCGACGCTGGGCGCAGCGCCGCCACCAGCGCGACACCTGACAGCGCCAGCGCGACCGGCAGAATCCGGCTCACCGACGCGCGCCGCAGTCCCGTGGCGATGCGGCTTGTCATAGGTGCGGTTGCGAGCAGTGCCGCGAGCAGGGTTGCGATCTGAAATGGCAACTCGACGGTCTTCAACGGCGGTTGGCCGGCGAGATGAAAGCCGATCGCCAGGATTGCACCGCAGGTTGCGGCGGTGATGATCTCTGCGCTGGCACGGGCTGCAAGCGACGCCGCTGGCGCCGCTCGGCGATGCGAGGCATTGCGCCACGGCCCCACGCGGCCAACCACCCGGCTGGCGAGAGCGCCGAATGCGAAGAGCGCCGCATACACGGTGGCCACGGCGCCGGCGAAACGCAGACCGTTGCCCTCGAGAGCAATCGACTGATTGCGTTGCACGGTAAGATAGCCCGCCAGCAACCCGACCGTGGCCCCGACCCATGCCCACGCGGAGACGGCGAGCAGCCAGGCGTGAAGCGGGCGTGGCGAGGAGTGCACCGACCGCGTCACCGTTCGAAGCCAATGTGTGGACGTGTGCGGCGATTGCATCCCGATCTCGGCGGCGCCGTCATATAGAGTCACCGACGCCCGCGCAAACACTGCGGGGGGGAAAGAGTGGGTGCGACGGATGCGTGGCAGAGCAATGCCGAGCAAGGTCCCTTCTCCCCGAGGAGAGTGTCGACAAACGCGAAGACACCCTTCGACAGGCTCAGGGTGAGCGGATCAAGCTCTTTCAAATTGTTTGATCATCCGTTCGTGCTGAGCTTGTCGAAGCACGCCTTGGAAGAAAATCGGCAGTCTCAGGGAGAGGACCTTTGAGCAACCCTCGGTGCCTTGTCGTGGTTCGCGTGCCGAAGGAAAACTTGCGCCGGCCATGCGTCGGAAGCGATCTCACTTTCCTGTCGCGCAAACCCAGCGTCACGGCTTGGGCCGCTCGGCGCTCTCGGATAGACTCGCGGCGATGACGACGAATCCAATTGCTCGCTTCCGTCGCTGGTTCACGCTCGCGCAGCGCGACGGCAGTCCGCTGCCCGAAGCCATGGCGTTGGCGACCGCCGACGCCGGCGGGCGACCGTCGGTTCGTTACGTGTTGCTCAAAGGCGTCGATGCGCGCGGCATCGTGTTCTTTACCAACGCCGCGAGCCGCAAAGGCCGCGAGCTGCGCGCCAACCCGCGCGCATCGGCGGTGTTCGTCTGGGATCGCCTGCGCAAGCAGGTGCGGATCGACGGCGTGATTGAAGGGGTCAGCGCGGCCGAGGTCGACGCCTACTGGGCGACCCGTCCGCGCGCCAGTCAACTCGCGGCGCTGGCGTCGGATCAGAGCGCGCCGATGGCGAACCGCGCGACCCTGCTCGCGCATTGGCGCGCGCTGCGCCGGCGCTACCGCGGCCGCTCCGTCCCGCGACCGCCGCAGTGGACCGGCTATCGGCTGGTCCCCGACACGATCGAGTTCTGGACGCATCGCGCGCACCGCCTGCACGAGCGCGAGCAGTTCGTCCGCACGCGCCGTGGTTGGCGGCGCCGCCTCTTGCAGCCGTGATTCCGGCGCCGACACTGTCGCTGAACTCCGACGTTCGTTGAGAGTCCGGACTCCACCGCTGCGAACTTTGTGGTACGGTAGCGAGCATGGCGCGTGAGCAGGCGGCGGCGGTCAGAGTGGCGGATGCACTGCCGCTCGAAATGGATCCCATCACTTATCGACGGATCTGGGCGCTCGCCTGGCCGGTGAGCATCTCGACGTCGACGGTCACGCTGCTCACGCTCGCGAATCTGTTTTGGATCGGTCATCTCGGCACGATTGCCGTCGCGGCGGTCTCGCTCAGCGGCAACATTCTCTTCATCGTCTTCGGCATCTCCAACGTCGTGTACACCGGCGCGTTGGCGATCGTGGCGCGGCGGATCGGCGAGGGAAATCACGCGCAAGCCTTCAACGCGGCGCTGCACGCGATGTGTCTGGGGGCGATCCTCGGCGTCGTGGTGGCGGTGCTCGGCTACGCCGGCGCGCCCAGCATCGTGCGATTCTTCAATGCCGGCGACGCTGTCGAGTCGGCGGCGATCTCGTACCTGCGCATCTCGTTTGCGGGGCAGATTCCGCTCTTCGTGTCGATCGCGCTGAGCGCGAGCTACCAGGCCGCGGGCGACACGCGCACGCCCATGTTGATAAACGTGGGCGTCGTGCTGGTCAACGGCCTGCTCGATCCGTTCTTTATCTTCGCGCCGGGTGAGTTGCGGCTCGGCGGCGTGTCGCTGGGCTGGCTCGGGTGGGGCGTGAACGGCGGCGCCATCGCTGGGTTACTGGCCGGGGCCGGGGGGTTCATCGTATTCCTCACCACCTCGCTGCGACGCGGCAAGCCGTTCAAGCGCCCGGCGCATCAACCGTTGGCGCTGAGCCTCAGCGAATTCTGGCGCATGTTGCGCATCGGCACGCCGGCGAGTCTATCGATGATGGCACGACCGCTGTCGACGTTTCTGTTGCTGAAAGTCGTCGCCTCGTTCGGCACCGCGGCGATCGCCGCGTTTGGCATCTCGCTGCGTTCGTTCTCGGTGAACTGGATTCCGTACTCGGGGATCAATACCGCGGTGTCGAGTTTGGTCGGCCGCAGCCTCGGCCGGCGCGACGTCGATGCGGCGGCGCGCGCGGTGCGGCACGGCCTAGCGGTGGACACGGCGGTCGGCGTAGTGTTCTGCATCCTTTACTACGCGTTCGCCCAAGACATCATTCTGGCGTTCGATCGCGAACCGGCGGTGGTGGCGGCGGGCGCGCCGTTCTTGCAACTGATGGCCCTGGGCTTCCTGGTCAGCGCCCCGATGTTCGCGCTCACCAGCGCGATGAACGGCGCCGGCGACACTAAGCCGCCGATGGTCGCCGCGTTCCTGGCCAATTGGCCGATCAAGCTGCCGCTGTCGTACGCGCTGGCGCTGCCGTTCGGCTACGGCATCAACGGTGTATGGATCGGCATGCTGGTCTCGATCGTCTTCGAAGCGATTGTGATCTTTATCTGGTACCAACGCGGCACGTGGAAGACGAAGAAGGTCTGAGCGGTGATCGGAGCCTTCAACTGCGACGCCGGTCGCGTGAAACAGCCAACATTGCCCGATGGCCGGGTGATCGGATTCATCACCGGCACCACGGTGCAGTCGGTGAGCGACACCTACACTCGCAACGCCTTCGGCGAGCCGTTGATCCACAGCGCAAGCGGCGCGAGCGGTGCGCTCTTCAAGGTCCAGTACACCCGCGACACCGGCGGCCGGACCGCATCGAAGACCGATACCGTCAAATGGTGTCGCCACGACCTTCGCATACACCCTACGACGCCGACCGGCAGTTCGGCAGCTCCCTTCTCTGACAAGGGCCAGAGGGTTTTTCTGCAGCCTCAACGCCATGGCGCTGAGGCGCGGCGCGCTCTTCGCCGTCGCCTGGAGCGGCTTGGGCTGCGATCCCTCCGGTTTGAAGGGTCTAGTACACTTCGTGCCAATTGTTCCAGAATGCCTCCGTCAGCAACTTGTTCTCCGTGACGATCCGGACCGTGGTCCCTGTAAGGCGCTCGCGAAGAAGATAGTACGCGTCAGTACCCTCTTTGCGGGCAAGATCATATTCCATCATGTTCGTGAAGATTCGGTCCAATAGGGTGGCTACCTCATCCACCTTGTAGGTGATCATTGCCCCGTTGACGATCCCACTCTTGAACTCCACCAATCTGGTGAGCGGATGGCTATCCCGGTAAAAGTCGTAAATCTCACGGCCTTGAGGATCGTCCGGACAAAGGATGATCACCGGCTTCCCGAGGCTCAGGGCCATGGCGTATTCGCTCACTTTGCCCAGGCTCTCCTTGTGCTGAGCAAAATAGAGTACCACTTTGGCCGTCTTCACCATGAGGCACTCTATGATCCCTTTATCCTCGTGGTGCTCGGCGGCACTGAGCGTTGGATCGAAATAGCGAACATTATACTTGCTCAGCGTTGGAGAATCGAAGATCTGCTCACAGGTGCTCGCCATGTCGCGAAAGTCCTGGCGCGTGCGCATAGACGTCGCGACGTAAACGTCGAGGTCGTTACAGAGCGACAGATAAATTCTGGTGTTCTGTAGGGCATCGACTCTGGCCTTCTGGAACGCGTCCCACTGACCCGTGTACAGCGCTACGACCTCTTCTTCGCTCTGGAGGACTCGTGATGCATCCTTGAACAGCAGCTCAAATAGCTGTAGCTGATTCTTGCCCTCGGCGAGGGCCTTGGTCCTATCTCGCAGCAGGTCAGGCGTAACCTGTGCGCCTTCTGCTCGGAGCGCTCGAAATCCCTCAAGCGCCAGCGTGACGTGGTCTGTGTCTTGAAGCGATCCTTTGGCTTCGTAGGTCTTACACGCCATCTCGGAGATCAGGTAGCGGCTATTGCGGGGAATCGGGGTTGGTCCCGCCACCTTTCCACGAGTTGCGATGCGCTGTTCGTTGATGCGCCTCTCTGAAAAGAAGGTGCTGATTGCCTTGAAGGAAAGTAGCCGTAGGTCGCGATAGGCTTGGCGAAAATTGCCCCAATACAACATGGCGTCGTATATGAAGCGACGGAGGCCCCACTGAGCTTGCTGAAGAGAGGTGATTTCAGTGACCTCATTGGGAGGCCTATAGCCGGTTGGTGAATGGACCCTTTCGACAGGGTAGGGATGGGTGAGCGGAACTTCCAGAAAATGGTAGCGAAAGCATCCTTCGCTCATCCCGGCCTGGGAGCAGCGGTGCATAAGTTGATTTAGTCGGGCCCACGACAGGGAGCCGTCGTTCAGTGCCTCAAGTCCGGTAGCAATTGCATCGTAGATATCGCTGCCCTGATCGAGGCCTCGAAGCAGGGATGGAAAATACTCGCCGAAGGCAGCTTTGATTTCCACTAGCGTGGTTGGCATGCGTTCCTCCGTTTACGGGCCCGTTTTTCCCATTCTGTCGCCGCCCAACGGTCAGGCATCACCTGCGCGTGTCTTTCCGCCGCGTCAGGTGGACCCCTCTTGTTCGGCTTTGCCCGATTGACACTGTCGTACTCTCGTCTTTGCGATTCGCTGGACCCTGTCGGACGCTGCTCCCTGCCGTCTCGCTACAAGCATCAAGTCGGCAGCTCCGACAATCTATCTGGAATCGCAGACGATGGAACACCGGGAGGGCTTACCGATGGGTCGGCTTGCAACCAATACCTCATGAACGTCCGCGAAAGAATCGTTGTGTCAACTGAGTCAGCGACGTATACAGGGGTGATGGATGGTGTGCGAAGTCTTCTGGCGAAGTAGATTCCCGACGTTGGTATGTCATGAAAGTAGGCGACGGTCATGTGCCGGTTGTGTCGCCACCAATCCAGCCTGCGAACCTTGAGGTGGGCACCAAATTTGGCGTTTAGAGCCTCCTCATGCTGACGAAATGCGATGATGAGATAGACATCTAGCCCCCTAGAGAGTTTGTCGGAGAATGATTGGGTGTAGGCAGGGTCGAGCAGCCACTCTCCTGTCTCTGCAATGACGGCGAGTTGTGTGAACTCACCCTTGAGCAGAATATGGGTCTGTGCACGCAACGCGGTAATCGTCCCCAGCGTAGTTGGTGCCGAGAATATCTTCGCGCAGACCTGATCATCACGAGCGTGAATCTCGACCTCGCTGCTGCGCTCGAGATCCTGAAGAGTCGTCGTGATAGTGGACACGCGAGAATCATCCGGAACAACTGAGTCGTCCAGAATCAGTCGCTCTGTCAATCGATTCGCCAGCTTGTCCAGATCAATACTGCGATTTGTGGGAGCCACGTCCGACTCGACGGTCTCTGGCCGACATATCAGCGGGTCCGCAAAGTAGGTTTCATGGGCAACGTCATCAGGCAACAATCCTCCGCTCGCGCAAATCCTCTCCCAACTCTCGCGATGCTGATCAGGGGATGTTGCCGCATACTGATCAAAATAGAATGCGCAGCGCCCACGGACGAGCGACTCGATCGACACCAATCCTCGGCCCTTCACCGCACACATGGCGACCTCCAATATGGCACGCGCTCGGGAATACTCCGCGTGCTCGATCGTTCGAAGATGAAGGTCCCGCTGCCATGGAAGTAGCTCCGATACGAGCACGTGCCTGCTTATGGAGGGAACCTGTACGACTCCGTTTGATTCCTTGTCCGCTACCTGACGCAAGACGTCTGCGAACCCGCGAAGGATCAGGTCGTGCCCCTGGTAGCCTCTGCGGGACGCTGAGACAGACCATTTGGACGACATGAGGTCTTCGAAGGAAGTCGCCTTTCCCGGCCGTTCCGCCAGCACCTCTTTGGTTGGATCGTTGGGGCCCTTTACAAGGCCACCGCGCGAAAGAGTGAATATCGCCAACCTGGTAGGGGCTGCCAACATTGCGTTCAACTCAAAACTGCCAAGAGATGAACCCACGTTGAGCAGTGTACAGTCTGTTCCATCGAGCAGTTTCTGGATACCTCCCTCGATCCGGTCGCGTTTGGAGTAGTATGCGTCCCGAGTGAAGCGGAGGGTTTCGGGATCGCTCGCGGTACCGTGCAGCTTGATGTAGAGAGGAAGAAAATCGCTAGCATCTGCGTCGAACTGCACGTGCCTGCAATCTCGCTCGGATACTATTCTGACGAACTCTCCGGCGGTCAGCTCATCGTAGAGAGACTGATCGAGCAACTCATCAAAGTTCAGGTTTACGAG
Source organism: Deltaproteobacteria bacterium (assembly GCA_016178705.1). Taxonomy (NCBI): domain Bacteria; kingdom Pseudomonadati; phylum Myxococcota; class Myxococcia; species Deltaproteobacteria bacterium. Next base: position 115,546 of record JACOST010000028.1, read on the forward strand.
GGCATCGATGAACCGATGTTTGAGCAGATGCGCAAGAATTTCATAAGTCAGTAGAGTGGGATGACGGATGTCGTACTTGTCCTTCAGATGAGCCCGTACGTTCTGCGCGAGACTCGCCGAGCGGCTTAGGGCCGCGAGCTGTGTTTCGAAGGCTTCCTCTTGGAGTCGAAACACTCGGGTCAACCAGTGAAGATATTCCTTGCGGCCTCGAGGGTTTGGATCCTCCCCAACCAGGGCGTCAATGAGCTCTGCAGACGAACCGACTGCGGGGACGCTGGGGCCTGCTCCGACCACAGCAATCACCCGGCAACGCCTCCGAGTGCCCTCGAGAAGCTGCGGCTGAAGCAGTTGCACGCGAAACCGGTCAGAGAGGGACACCTTCAAATGGCGAGTAAGCAGTCGCCGTGCGAGCAATGCGAGTGTTTGCATCTGATCTTCAGGAACATTTGTGACTACGGAATCCGAAATCGCAAACATCGATGCCATCGCACACCCCCTGGTAAGACTTTACAGCTATCCTGCCGAACATGTATTCGGCCGGTCTGCGTAACGCGGCCAACGTTGGATGGCTCGCAACGTAACACGGGCGGTGCGCGAGCCACAAACGCGGTGATGAGGCTCCCCATTCGCCACTTGGCGGTCTGGAGCGACGATGGTCTCCCCAGCACACGCCGGTCAGTCTAAGATCCGACGGGGCCGTGATGACAGCGACGGGTGGCACGCTCATCGCACCAGCCGATCCAGCGGGCCGGGTGCCGATCCCGGTCGACGTGGCCTTCCCGAAGCCCGGCTTGCCCGACATCGGCGGCGAGATGACGCTGCCGCCGCTAGTGCCCGGCCTCGATGTGCCGAGCTTCGATGTCCACGGCTTCTTCTTCAAAGCGCCGTTCGATGTCGACGGCGTCCAGATTCCGCCGATTCCCGGCGTCATCGTGATTCCTGGCAACATTGCCTAGCTGCACTAGTTCTTCCAGGTGGTGGTGCTGGTCTCCAACGTCGCACCCGCGGGCAGCGAGCTGGTGATCACCACGGCCGACGCGAAGTTGACGCTGCCGCTCGGCAACAACGGGGTGAAGCAGTTCTTCACGACACCGTCGGACGATCGGTTGTGGCCGGCCAAGACGGCGCAGCCGCCGCTCAATCCGTCGCCGTGCACTCTGCCGCTGCAGGACCCGCGCTTGTGCTCGTTGGTGACCGGCCACAGCAGCGACGGCTCGTTCGGCCCGGGCGGCGACGCGCAAGGCGACTTCTCGGTGGAAGGGCGGCAAGTCGGCACGCTGTCGAAGGCGTAACCGGCGCGGTCGTAGTCGCCGCTGGACCTCCTTGCCGCGATCGGTTAAGAATTAGCCAACTCGCTAAGTAAGGAGGCTGCTATGGGCGGGCAGGAGACGGTGATCTGTCTGTATCGAGTGCGCAAGGGCAACGAACGGAAGTTCGTGAAGCTGTTGCAGCGACATTGGCCGACGCTGCGGCGGTTCGGGTTGGTGACGGCGGCGCGGCCGAAACACTTTCGCGGCGTTGAGCAAGGCGGCCGCGCATATCCGATCTTCGTCGAGATCTTCGACTGGAAGAACGCGAGGGCTGCACAGATGGCCCACGAGCATCCGGAGGTGATGGCGATCTGGGAGCCGATGGACAAGCTGTGCGAAGCGCGCGACGGGCGTCCGAACATGGAATTCCCGCACGTGCGGCCGTTGAAGATTCGTGTCCAAGCGTGATCCGTATCGCGAACTCGAGCACGTCGACCAGGTGTTTGCGGCGTTGGCGCACGCCTCGCGACGGCACATCTTGTTGGCGCTCAAGTTTCACGGCGGCCAGATGACCGCCGGCGAGATCGCCGACCGCTTCGCCTGCAGTTGGCCGACGACGACCCGGCATTTGCGGCAACTCGAAGCGGCCGGCCTCGTCGTCGTCGAGAAGGTCGGGCGCGGGCGTGTCTATCGTCTCAACCGGAAGCGCCTGCAAGCGGTCGTCGGCGACTGGGCAAAGTGGTTTCGGCGCTGAGTCGCGATCTGCAGCGGCGCACGGCGTCCTGTGCAGCTATGCAGCGCCGCGTATGCGGGTACGCCACGCGCCTCCTTCAATATCAATCACTCCCGCGCGCCGAGTCAGGGTGCTCGACGTTGGCACAGCGTCTGCTCTCCCAGCGAGCAGGAGGTGCGCTGATGTTTCCATCCACGTTTGTGATCTCTGGGGCAGTCGCGGCGCCGTTGGATGTGACGGCCGTGCTGGCGCCGATGGCGTTGGCGATCCTCGCTGTGGGTATTCTTGCCGGCGGGATCACACTCCTGCGCGCGGTGGTGGCGGCTCGTGTCGCACCGGCTCGGCGAGGGGTGCGGATCGCACCGCGCCGCCCACGCCCTTTGCCGCCGTCGCCGGCGCCCCACGCAGTGTGACGCAAGTCGACGCGGAGCCGTCTGTATGGATGAGATCTTCGGCGTTCCGGCCGCAGAGTTTCGTGCGGACCCGTACGGGCACTATCGCCGGATGCGCACGCTCGACCCCGTCCATTTCATTGCTGATCCCGGACTGTGGGCGCTGACGCGCTACACGGATGTGGTCGCGGCGCTGCGCGACGAGCGGCTATCGGCCGAACGCTTTCAACTGACGTTTCCCGAGATGCAGGCCTCGGCGCTGATCAGCAGCTTCGCGGGCATGATGTTGCTGCGCGATCCTCCGGATCACACACGCTTGCGGCTCTTGGTCAGCAAGGCCTTCACGCCGCGCGTAGTCGAGCGGCTGCAGCCACGCGTGCAGAGCATTGTCGATGGGCTGATCGATGCGGTGGAGCGCCGCGGCGAGACCGATCTCATGCAGAGCATCGCCGGGCCGCTGCCGGTGATGGTGATCGCCGAGTTGCTCGGCTTGCCATGGAGCGATCGCGAACAGCTCAAGCGTTGGTCGGACGCGTTGGTGATCCTCGCTGACGGCAGCCTCGCCCTCGCCGGTTTCCCGCAAGCAGAACAGAGTGCGGCCGAGTTCAAGGAATACCTCGGCGGCATTCTCGCCGAGCGGCGTGCGCGTCCCGGCAACGATCTTCGCGACGATCTGATTAGCGGGTTGCTCGCTGCTCACGAACGCGACGATCGGCTGACGGAAGACGAACTGTTCGCGACCTGCGTGCTGCTGTTGATCGCCGGCCACGAGACGACCACCAATCTCATCGGCAACGGCATGCTGGCGCTGCTGCGCCATCCGGATCAGTCGACGCGGTTACGCAGTGACCCGTCGTTGATCCGCAGCGCGATCGAAGAGCTGCTGCGCTATGAGAGCCCAGTGCAACTGACGTCGCGGGTCGCGAAGGTCGACCTGGAAATCGGCGGCAAGCCGGTCCGCACCGGGCAGGAGGTGTGCTTAGTGTTGGGCGCCGCCAACCGCGACCCGGCGCAATTCGCCGATCCTGATCGGCTCGACCTCGCCCGCGTGGACAACCATCACCTCGCGTTCGGTTTGGGGTTACACTTCTGTCTCGGTGCGCCGCTGGCGCGGTTGGAAGGACAGATCGCTGTCGCCAGCTTGCTGCGTCGCTTGCCAGAGCTTCGGCTGGCGAGCGACGCGGTCGAGTGGCGCGAGGGGATCATGATGCGCGCGCTCACCGCATTGCCGATCACGTGGTAGCAAGATTGAGGAGGACAACCGGGGGGAATAGCCTTGACGATCTGCTGAACGGCGTGCATAGAGTTCGCCGTGATGCGCGTGCAACGGGAATGGTCTAACGGATTAGGGGAGACGGGCGTAGGGGGGGCATGCATCGCCTGACCCTGGCGGTGCTGATCGTCGCGGTGGCCCTGCTGCGCGGGCCGGTGCGAGCGGATGATGGCGGCCTCAGTGTCGGAGCCGTTTGGCCGCCGTCGCACGGTGGGCGTTCCGCTCACGCGAGTGCGGCCAGCGCGAGCGGCGGCGCCGCTGCGCTACCTTCGGCGGTGCGCACGGTGCGCATTGTGTTTGAATCACCGGCGCTGCAGTGCTGCGTTGCGATCGACCCCGCTCGCGTACCGGTTGATCCGGCAAGTGGTCGGCGCCGCGTGGAGTTGGATCATCTGCCGCCCGGGCCAGCCGTGTACACGCTCAGCGGCTTCCCGACCGCCTTTGCACCGATACCGAACGGAATCACTGAAGCGTGCGTGACAATTCCAAGCGAGATTGGCGAGGCGTGTACGAGTTCGCAGTCGGCGACGCCGAGTTTCGAGAGTGGCGCGGTCGCGGTGGAGATTATCTCCGGTGAGCGTTTCGATGCGCCGGCGGTGCAACTGGCCTCGGTGCCGTTCATCGTTGAAGGATCACTGAGCCCGGCGGCGAACGAGACGATCTTGAGTCCGGTACCGCTACGATTCACCGTCGTCGACGGCGGCAGCGGCATCGCGCAAGCGTCGGTGACGGTCCAGCTCAAGCCTAGTGGCGGCAGTGTGGGAGTCCTCCCGCTGACGCTGACGGCGTGTGACGACGCGACGAGCACGCCGTGCAGCGCCGGGAGCAGCCTGGGTGTCACTGGCTTCCGGGTCGAGCGAGCCGCGCAGGTGTTGCCGGCGGGCCTCACCACCGCCCGCATCCGGGCGAGTAACCGTGCCCTGCCGCCGAGTGCGCTCGACTTCTCTTCCTCGTTCAACGTGCGGCTCGCGACGCCGACCATTACCCCCACGCAGACCCCGACGGCCACGCCGACCGCGACGCCCACCGCAACGCCAACCCGCACCTTCACCGCCACCGCGACGCCAACCCTGACACCGACGGCCACGCCAACGGTGACCCCGACCGCGACTCCGACCGCCACGCCGACGGCCACCCCGACCGCAACAATCACCCGCCACGCGACCCGCACGCGTCGCGCCACCTTCACGCGCACGTCGACGCCGACCGCGACGCCGACGCCGACGCCGACCGCGACGCCGACGCCCACGCTCACGCCCACGCGAGGGGCGCGGGTGCTCGCCTACGTCACCAACAACGGGGACAATACGGTCTCGGTTATCGACACGTACACGCGCAGCGTGATCGCCACGGTGCCGGTGCAGATCCGTCCCGAGGGCATCACGCTGACGGCCAACGGCCGGTCGGTGTACGTGACCAATACGCTCTCGAACACGGTGGTGGTCATCGACACCGCGACCAATCAACTCACGACGGCGATCCCGATTCTCGGCTTCCATCCCGAGAGCATCGAGTTTGCACCCAACCGAGCCTTCGCCTACGTCCCGAGCGAGTTCTCCAACACGGTATCGGTGATCGACACGACGACCAACACCTTGACCACGGTCATTCAGGTCGGACCGACGCCGGTGCATGACACGCCGGCGAGTGCGCGCGAAGATGTCGCGTTTTCGCGTGACGGCCGGCGGGCGTACGTGACCAACGAGACCGCCAATGCGGTGCTCGTCATTGACACTGCGACCAACAAGGTAGTCGACCGCATTCCCGTCGGCCTCAACCCGGACCCCATCAAGGCGCTGCCCAACGGGTCGGCGCTCTACGTGGGAAACGTCCTTGCCGACTCGGTGTCGGTGATCGATCCCGTTCGCAACGTCGTCACCGCTACGATCGCGGTTGGGGGCCAGCCGGAGGACATTGCGATCGCGCCGAATGGCGCGACCGGTTACGTCGCCAATGCGCGGTCCAACAGCGTCACCGTCATCAACCTCATTACCAATAGTATCTTGGCCACCATCCCGGTCGGACCGGGGCCGTCGGGAATCGCGCTGACTCCCGACGGCGCCACCGCGTACGTGACCAGCTTCGTGGGGAACTCGGTGTCGGTGATCGACATCGACTCGCTCAGCGTGGTGGCTACCGTTGCGGTCGGCAAACTTCCCGTCGACGTCGCCATAGGTGTCGTTCCATGATTCGTTCGATGAAGAGATCGCTCTCGCTGGTTACGGTGATCAGCCTGGTGTTCGGCGTTGGTGCGGTGCACGCGTCGGAGAAATCCAATCGCCTGCAGTCGCGTGGCCTGGTTGAATTTCATGCCGGGCGCTACAGCGAAGCGATGACCCTGTTCGATGAGGCGGTGGCCAGCGATCCCGACGACGTCTACGCGCGCTACTACCGTGGTGTCACGCGCGCCCGACTGGGCGACACCGCCACCGCGATCAGCGATCTGCGGGCGGTGCTGGCGGCCCAGCCGCAACTCGATCAGGCCGCGGTCGATCTCGGTGTCGTGCTGGTACAAACCGGCCAATCGGCCGAGGCCGTGCCGTACCTCGAACAAGCGCAGCGTAATCCGGAACTGGCCGGGCAAGCGTCGCTGTTCTTGGGCATCGCGCAGCTCCGACAGGACCAAGTCGAGCCGGCGGAGGCCAGCTTTACGCGCGCGGAGAAGGACCCAGAATGGGCCAACTCGGCGCGCTACTACCTCGGTGTCGTGAACTTCCGTGAAGGCAACTGGTCGCTCGCCGAGCGTCAGTTTTCATCCATCGTCGCCGACAGCCCCGACTCCGAGATGGGTCGCGAAGCCGCGGCGTTCATCGAGCGGCTGCGGGTGACCGGCACCAAGGTGTTTCATATCTATGGTGGCGCCAACTTTCAGTTCGACAGCAACGTCATCTTGGCGCCGGCGAATGCCGCGCTCAAGGGCACGCAACAGCAGCAGGCCGACGGCCGCGCCACGTTTCAAGTCGGCGGCCGCTATACCCTCTGGCATTCGCGACAGCTATTTGCGGCGGTCGGCTACGAAGCCTACCAGGATGCGCACGTCAATCTGAGCCAGTTCAACGTCGAAGACCACCGCGGTAGCGTGCAACTGGGGTGGAACCCGGGCCCGTTTCGGATTGGTTTGATCGGGCGCTACGATTACTACCTGCTGCAAACAAATAGTTTCCTCCAGGCGGGTTCCGCGTTAACATGGGCTGAAATAGCGGAGGCGAATCTGGGTCGAATGGAAGTTTCCTTTGGTGTGCACCGGAACGACTTCAAGAATTCCGCGTTCTTTGTGCGCGATGCCTTCAACTATGCGCCCGGCGCCAGGCAGTACGTCTATCTGGGATCGCCCGACCGATATGTGGCGGTGGGATACCAGTGGGATCGCGAGGATCCGGTGGTGTCGAACGACATCCCGCCCAAGCAGGGCCAGACCGCCGCGTCGCAAGCCAACTCCTTCGCCTACGACGGCAACGAGGTCAACGCCGGCTTCGGTTGGGATTTCCCGGAGTCCATCATCTTCGGGCTGAACTTCTCGTATCGCCACGAGCGCTACGCTCCGCCGAGCAACGGCCGGCGTGACGACGAGTACGGACTGGTTGCGGACTGGCGTCGGCCGATCGACGAACATATCGATTTCGTCCTGGCCTACATCGGCGACTTCAACAATTCCAATCAGGGGCAATTCACTTACGATCGCAACATTGGTTCCATTGGCTTCGAAGCGAGGTTCTAACTATGAATCGTAAACGAACCATCACGATCCTAACCGGCTTGCTCCTTTCACTGACGGTTGTTGCGCACGCACAGGAGGTCGGCACGGTGGCGGCCGCCGACGGCAGTGGCGAGATCGGCCGCGACGGCGGGTGGACGCCAGCGGCGATTGGCGCCGCCATCTACAGCGGCGACCACCTGCGGACCGGCCAGCCCGGCCGGCTCCGCGTCGTCTTTCAGGATGACAGCGTCCTGACGGTCAGCGCCAGTTCGGAGGTGACGGTCGACCGCAACGTCTTCGATCCCAAGCAAGGCAAGGTGGAGTCGTCCTTCGATCTGCTCAAAGGCAAAGTCAGTTCGCTCGTCAGCGAGTACTACCACAACACCGGCGCCGTCTATCAAGTGAAGTCGCCGACCGCCGTCGCGGGCGTGCGCGGTACGGAGTTCACCATCGCGTACAACGCGGATTCCGACAGCACGGAAGTGGTCGGGATCAGCGGTCACGTGGAGGTGCGGGGTCTGGCCGATCCGTCCGCGCCGGGCGTGCTGATCACGGCGGAGGAGACGACGATGGTGCGACGCGGCGAATTGCCCAGCTCACCCCGTCGGCTCGACGACGCCTTCATGCGCCAGCAACTCAGCGACATCAGTTTCGTCGGCGGCGGCCGGGCCGAGAGTTTGGGAAGCGATCATCCCCTCCGCGTCGGGGCGAGCGTGCCGGCATCCGATCGCGCCGGTGTGACGGCGGGACCGCCGCCGGTCGTCGACCTGTCGACGCAGACCTTCAGTCGGCGCGATGCCAGCGACCTGATCGGCAAACCGGGCCTGTCGGGCCTGCGTGGCCAACTCGGCATCTCGTTCTGAGTGTCACGAGCACGCGTCACGAATTTCTGATCGTTGCATCACGAGTGCGCGATCGGCTGGCGCGGCTGTGCGCCGAGTTTAACGGAAGCCAAAAAGGATGAGCCACTCGCTGCGCGGTTTCGCGCTCGCGGTGCTGGCCGCGGCCTTGTGGGGCTTGGCGCCGGTGGCGACCAAGGGCGCGCTGGCCGGCTACGCGCCCGAACTGATCAGCGTCGTGCGCTTGGGGTTGGCCGCGTTGCTCTTCCGCGTCCTGGGCGGTACCGGCACGCGCTGGTGGTCCGGTAACGGCTGGTCGTGGATCAGCGGCATCGCGCTCGGCGCTGACTTCATCATGTACAACTACGGCCTGCGTCTGACCGACGCCGGTGTGTCGGGACTGGTAATCAATATCGAGTTGGTCACCACCATCGGACTTGCCGTGTGGCTGCTCGATGAACGGTTGACCCGCCGCCGCACGCTGGGATCCGCTGTGACATTGCTCGGCGCGATTTACGTTGGCCTCAACGGCGCGGCGCTCGGCGATCTCGTCGCGCGCGATCGTCTCATTGGCAACGGGTTGGTGATGCTGGCGGGCGTCGCGTGGTCCGTGTTCGCGGTGGCGCAACGCAAGGTGCCGCGGCAGGGCAATCTGTTTCAGCTGCTGGCGCCGATCTTCTTCGTTGCCGCGTTGACCGCGGTGCCGCCGCTGTTGCTCCCGTCGGCGTGGCACAATCCAACCGGAGTGGCGCCGACACTGATGCTGCTCGTGCTCGTCCTCGCGTGCACCATAGGTGTCTATGCGGCGTACGCGCGCAGCCAGGAGTTGGTGGACGTGAGCGTGTTGGCGATCGTGTTAGCGTCGATCCCGGTGTTCGCGATCGCGTTCGCCTGGCTGTTGTTGGGTGAGCCCGTAACCATGCGAGTGATCGTTGGCGGTGCGATCATTCTCGCCGGCGTATTGCTGATCACCATCGAACGGCCAGCGACGACAGCCGTGGAGCGGGCGCAGTGAAAATGAAGTGCGGGACCGCTCAGGCTGAGCCCATCGAAGCACGGGGCTGGGCTTTCAGCCGTCCGCTCGCGTCGCCAGCGATCGCGTTCGAAGGGAAGCGGTGTGCACTCGCTCGATTGGGCTGAGCGTCGTGCCGGTCAGGCGCGGCATCTTCTTCGCCGTCGCGTGGAGCGGCTGGTTCGGCCAGGTGTGGTCACGACAATACCAAGAAGGAGGCATCGGAGTCCTGCTCGAAAGCGCGGAGATCGGCCTCATGCTGCCGGAGCAGCGACTCGATCTCGTCCGTGGAGCAGTTGCCCCGACGTATCCACACCACCTTCGGCGGGTGCCCGCGCAGAAAGCTGAGTTGATGAAAATCGGAATCCTTAGGAGACGATCGTGAAGCCTTGGGTCCCCGCGTGCTGCCAGACGGCATCGTCATCGGCGCGGCCAAGCCCGACATTACGAACGTGATCGCTGTTCGGGAATACATCTGCCAGCGACCCTACGAGCCGGTGCGAGAGATTCTGGTCGAAGAGCAAGTTCACGTCGGGGGAACTTCAAGGAGTCGTCGCTCTCGATCGGCTGCAAATGCCAAGCAGGCGCGGATATCCTCGCGGGTGAGATCCGGGAAGTCACTGAGAATCTGCGTCTCAGACATCCCCGAGGCGAGATACTCGAGCACATCGTACACGGTGATCCGCAGCCCGCGAATACACGGCTTCCCTCCACGCTTCCCCGGTTCAATCGTGATCAAAGCACGATAGTCCATGTGCGCACCGTATGCCTGTCTTTGCCCTGCCGTCAACCGTCACTGCTGCGCAAGCCGAACGTTGGCGCGTATGCGCGGCGCGCTCGCAAGTTCAGAATACGCCCCCACGGCGCGTCCGCTCGACACGCTGGTTCTACGCACGGCAGCGGCTACGACGGAAGCTTGTCCCACCTGCCTAGATGCGATTTGACGTCGCGCCATCCGAGCCCCTCGAACCCGGGCTTGTATGGCTTGCCGTCCCGCTTCGTTTTGCGCTGGCCGAGCCAAGCCTCGTGAACCTCAGCGCTCGAAAGGACGTAGTACTCGAATGGCAAGTCGAGGTCAGCCGGGATGAACGCGACCACGTAGAACAGGTCGTTCTGTGGGTTCCGTTCGAGAGCCACCTTGCTGACCGGCACCCAGGTCTTGGTGGACGCCGTCTTAACCTGGACCGTGAAGCGCGTTCCCCCGGGTGACGAGCAAATGAGATCGAGCGCAGGTGTGTTGCCGAGAGTGATCGCCGCGTCGTGACTGCGCCTCGACAGCTCAGACGCTACGCCTAGCGCTCCGGCCCAACCGGTGTGGTGCCTCGAACGTGGCATGGCTCCCCCTCTTGTTGCGTAGAACAAGTATTCGGCCGGTCTCTAGTAACGCGGCCAACGTTGCATGGTTCGGAACGCAACACGGGTGGTTCGCGCTTCGCAACGGCGGTGATCGGGCTCTCGATTCGCGCACTTGGCGGTCCGGCGTGACGGCGGTCTCTCCTTACTTACGCTGCGTGCGCCGGTCAGTCGAAGATCGCACGGGGCCGTGATGAGCGCGGACGCTCACCACCCCAGCAGTCGGTCCACTGGGCTGCGCAGCCCGCCCGGTCCCCGATTAGGACCCTTCGACCCGCTCAGGACAGGCGTGGGTATAGATCACGGTGGTACTGACATCGCGATGCTCTTGTTGGGCGAGCCGATCACCCCGCGAGTTATCGGTGGCGGTGCGATCATTCTTGGCTGCGTATTGCTGATCACCATCGAACGGCCGGTAACGACGGCTGTGGAGCGGGCGCAATGAAAATGGAGTGTGGGTTATGAACAGCACGCTGAACCGATGCCAGGTGTTTGTGACACTCGCGGAGCGTGGTACCAATAAGGCATGACGATACTGCGCCGGGCGTTGATCGTCTTGGTAGTCTATCGAACGATGCTGTCGGCGCTCGCGTGCGCTCAGACGATCGATGAGTTCCCGCTGCCAACGCCCAACAGTCAACCGGCTTTCATCGTCGTTGGCGGAGACAACAAGTTGTGGTTCACCGAGCTCCGCGGCGCGATTGGGCGCGTCAGTCCGAGTAGTACGGACGTGATCACGGAGTTTCCCGTGCGCCCGATCGATAGCCCGTCGGCTCCCGCTGTTATCGCGCATGGCAAGGGCTTGGAACTCTGGTTCACCGACTATACCCACAGCACCTTCGGGCACGTCGCATTTGACGGCAACGCCATTGAGTACTCACCACTGACTGGTGCCCCGGGTGGGATCACGTTGGGGTCCGATGGCAACATCTGGATCGCAGAGACGCGCACGCACTTACTCGCCCGCGTGCGGGTGAGGAGTTTTCTCGATGTGGAGGAGTTTCAAGTCAACGCCGTCTCGCCGGCGAGCATCACGTCGGGCCCCGACGGCAATCTGTGGTTCACCGACAGCGCGGATCTGATCGGGCGAGTGCCGCCGACGAACGTGGCTGCGAGCGTCGTGTTCCCGGTTCTAACGGACCACAGTCGTCCGCTGGGAATCGCCTCTGGCCCCGACGGCAACCTGTGGTTTACTGAATCAGAAGGCAACAAGATCGGACGCATCACGATCACCGGCACCGTCAGCGAGTATCCCGTACCGACGGCGAACAGTCGTCCCTACTTCATCACCGCGGGCGCCGACGGCAACTTGTGGTTTACCGAGAACGGCGCAAACAAGATCGGCCGGATTTCGCCGAGCGGCACCATCGAGGAGTTCACGATCCCAACCGCCGCCAGCGACCCGCGTGGCATCGCTTGGGGTCCAGACGATCAGATCTGGTTCTGCGAAACGGCCGTAAACAAAATTGCGCGGGTCAACATCGGCGTGCCCACACCCACGCTCATCAACACGCCGACTCGGACGCCGACCTGGACGGTCTCGCCGACGCTCACGCCGCTGCCGACCACGACCCCAACGGCAACGCGGACGGAAACCGTCCCATCAACCGCGACGACGACTGCCCTCGGTGCGGCGACCGCGACGGCGAGCGCGTCGCCGACCGCCAGCGCGACGGCCACGCCCACGTTGATAACAGTGCCGCTCGTCACACCGGTGACTGTGACGGACACGACGATCGCAGTCAGTGACGTGAGCGTGCTTCCCAACAGCGGGACGGTGATGATCGACAACGAACAGATGACCTACGACGGCAAGCAGCCCTTCGCTAGTGCCAGCGCAATTGGAAGTGCGGCCGCCGCGCAGCCGGGAGTGCTGTTGAACGTCCGACGCGGCGTAAACGGAACGATGCCGGCCGCTCATCAGGCGGGAGCGATCGTCGTGTTGATTCGGACCACGCGATGTGTCGGCGACTGCGATGGCGGCCATACGGTCACCGTCGAAGAGTTGGTCAAGGGAGTCAACATCGCGCTTGGCATCGCGCCACTTACCGACTGCGACGCGTTCGATGCCAACAACGATAGCGAGGTGACGGTCGAGGAGTTGGTTACGGCGGTGAGTAGCGCGTTGAACGAATGCCCCTCGGCATGAATCTGGCCGTCTCGCTCAGTCCTCTGTTTCGGTGTCCATCTCCGCCGAGCCCGCTTGACCCTCAGGCTCAACCGCTGCCTCTGCCGGCGCCTTCGCCTTGAGTGCGCGGTGCGCGCGCAGCAACTCCTCGCGACTCGACTCGTCGCGAAGGATGGCCAGGCCGCGCCTTGCGATGGCCTCGGCACGCCCGCGGTCGTGGAGGTTTACCGCCGCGATCTCCATCATCGCGATGTAGGGAAGCGCTTCCGCCGGAAACTGTTCGGCGATTGTCTGGTACGCGTCGATGGCTTCCTCGTAGCGCCCCCGCTTACGTTTCGCCTCGGCGATGCTGTAAGCGGGCTCGTTTCGGCCCGCATGACGAGGAAAAAACAGAGAGCCCGTGGGCTGTGCGGCGAGGGCCGCGAGTGGTGCCGCAATGATGATCGCGGCCACGATCGCACACGCGAGACCCAGGAGTCGCTTCAACGCGCCGTCCGAATCCCCGATCGTCGTTGCAAAGAGAAGCCAGGCGATCACGCCGAGCGGAATGGCGAACAGGATGCGCCAACCCAGCGCGATCAGAATCTCTCGGCGATCATCCATGCAGCGAGGTGCAGTCAGGTGCTGCCCGACTCGTACCACCCGCAATCCCGTGGCGCCACTCGCGCGAAGGACGGGCGTTGCTCAATGGTCTCGCAGTCGGTCGAGTTGCCGGCGGTCGCGCTTGGTCGGCCGGCCGCTGCCGGGCTCGCGCTGCAACGGCGGGGGTTCACGCCGGGCGCGCGGCGGTGGCGGCGGAGTGAAGTCTTCGTAGAGCAGACGCGCTTGCTCGGCTGGTCCGCGGCGCTCCGACAGCAGGCGCACCTCGAGTTCGCGTGCGCCTCCTTCGGTGGTGACGGTCAGACGATCGCCGACGCGCAGCGCTTTGTGTGGCTTGGCGCTGGCGCCGTTGACGTGGACCTTGCCGCCATCGCAGGCAGTGGCCGCGAGTGTACGGCTGCGAAACATGCGCGCTGCCCACAGCCAGCGATCGAGGCGGACGGACTCGGTGGCGCTGTCGATCATCGTCACCACGCGGTCCACCCGCCGTCGACGTAGACCACCGAGCCGGTGACGTAGCTCGACTGCGGCGAGGCGAGGAACACGACAGCGGTGCGGACTTCGTCGGGCCGTCCGAGTCGGCCGAGCGGCGTGAGTCGCTCCATTCGCTCTCGATTGTCGCCCTTGGCGAGTCCACCTTCGGTCATTTCGGTGGGGAACCACGCTGGCGCGATCGCGTTGACGGTGATCTTGTGCGGCGCCCACTCGATGGCCAGCTGCCGCGTGAAATTTTCCGCCGCGGCCTTACTGGCTGCGTAACCGGCGCTCCGGTAGATGCCGTTGGCGAGCGCGGCCACCACCGACGTGACGTTGATGATTCGCCCGCCGACGCCGCGAGCGATCATGCGCCGGCCGACTTGCTGACAGAAGTGAAAAACGGCGTGGACGTTGACGTCAAAGGCGTGCTGCCACTTCTCGATCGAGTAGTGTTCAACCCGACCGGTCGGGGCGACGCCGGCATTGTTGACGAGCACGTCAATTTCGCCGAACTGCTGACTGACCTCCGCGACCGCGCGGGCGATGTCGCCGGGTTGCCGCAGGTCGGCAGTGGCGACGACGGCGCGCCGGCCGAGCGTCCGCAGTTCGTCGGCGAGATCGTCGAGCCGTTCACGCCGGCGCGCCACCAGCGCGACATCCGCACCGGCGATGGCCAGCGCCCGCGCGAACTCCACGCCGAGTCCCGCCGATGCCCCGGTGACCAACGCGACCTTGCCGTTCAATCCGAAGAGGTCCTGCAGTGTATCCATCGTCTTCTCCGCCTGGTTTCGCACCAGAAGCGGCCCCTCGATACGCAGCCCTTCGATACGAAGGCTTCGCCTTCTACTCAGTGCCGCTACTCGGGGAAGCGGTTGTTCTTACGGAATCCAATTCCCGTTTGCCCGAGTAGATCGCGAAGCGATCGTATCGAGGGCCTTCTTGTGCGGGCCCCTCCGATTCCGCCGTTGCGACTAGCGAGTTGCGCCGGGACTCACAAGCCGTGTTAAACTCGGAATGCCATGGTGATGGATGGAGAGAGCAGACATGAGTGATCTCGTACTCGATCGCGGGCGCTGTGCCGTGGTCGTGATCGAATGTCAGAACGATCTGATCCACGAATCGAAGATCGGCGTCAAAGGCATCGGCGGGGCGTTGGCCACCGCGGTGCGTGATCGAGGTGTGCTACCTCGCATCAGTCAGGTGTTACAGGCCGCCCGCGCCGCGGGCGTGCCGGTGTTGTATGCGAACAAGGAAAGTCGTCCCGGTATGCCCACGACCGACGCGCCGATATTCCGTTGGAGTCAGAAACATCCGATGCTGATCGAAGGCACCTGGGGCGCGGCCGTCCACGACGCGATCGCGCCGCAGCCCGGTGATCATGTGTTGCGGCGCGTGCTCAGTATCGATGCGTCGTACGGCTCCGGACTGTATGGCACGTTGCGCGCACTGCAGCGCGATACGCTGATCGCGCTCGGGGTCTCGACCAACTTCGCGGTCGAAGGCACGGTGCGCGGCGCGGTGAATCGCCTGTTCCGGACCGTCGTGGTGGGAGACTGCTGCGCCAGCGTGCCCGAGGAGATGCACCGCTTCTCGGTCGAACGGATCCTGTCGTTACTCGGAACCGTGACGACGAGCGATGCGGTGATTGCGGCGCTGCGGCAAACGTTTCCGTCTCCCTGAGGGGCTGTCCACAAGCGCGCGCTGGTTCCAACCAGATTTCCCTCTCCTTGTAGGGGCGACGCATGCGTCGCCCGCGACGTGACATGTTCGCGGCGGAGAAGCCGGAGGGCGATGCATGCATCGCCCCTACGCTCAGAGAAAGTCGAAAGTCTCTGAGGGAGAGGGTCAGGGTGAGGAGGGCAGCGGCGTGCGCGATTGCCCTCACCCCAGCCCTCTCCCAGAGGGAGAGGGAGCGAGCGTCGACCTACAGTTTGCCCAGAACCGACTCGGCGCTCGATACGTTGAGCCCCGGACCGGGCTCGACGAGCAAGTCTTGCACGACGCCGTCGTTGACGATCATCGCGTAGCGTTGCGAACGCAGGCCCATGCCAAACCCGCTGGCGTCGAGCGTGAGACCGAGCGCCTTGGTCAGATCGCCGTTACCGTCGGCGATCATGCGCACCTTGCCGGCCGCGTTGTTGGCCTTGCCCCACGCGCCCATGACGAAGGCGTCGTTGACCGACAGGCAGACGATGTCCTTCACGCCCTTGGCCTTGATCGCGTTGGTCTGCTCCAGGAATCCGGGCAGGTGCTTCATCGAACACGTCGGGGTGAACGCGCCCGGCACGGCGAACACGACGACCTTCTTACCCTTGAAGATTTCATCGACCGTGACCGGCTTGGGGCCGCTGTCCCCCATCTCCGCCAACTTCACATCGGTCGGCAAACGATCGCCCGCTTTGATGGCCATGTAGTCCTCCTCAGCTTTGAATGTAGATCCTTCCTTTATCTGGGCCCCCGCAGCGGATCAACCCGCGGTCGCATGCGAGTTTCGCAGCATGCGAATTCGCGGTTGCCCGATGCGGTTGCGTCGCGTAAACTCCGCATCGTGAAAACATCGAGTCAATCGCAGCGGGTAGTAGGATCGGCGTTGATCGTTGCAGCCTTGCTGCTGGCAGGCTGCGCCGGTAGCGGCGAACCGGCGTCGACGGGCTCGGTCTCCGGCTCGACCTTCGCGCGGATTCAGACTGAAGTCTTCAACGTCAGTTGCTCGTCCGACTCGTGCCACAGCAGCGTGGGACGCGCCGGCAACTTGGTGCTTGAGGAGGGTCAGTCTTGGGACAGCTTGGTCAACGTTTCCCCAAGCAACCCGGTCGCCGCAGCCGACGGGTGGATGCGGGTGATGCCCAGCCGGCCGGACTCAAGTTTCTTGCTCGCCAAAGTGGCGGACAACCTCGCGGCGGGCCAAGGGCAATCGATGCCGTGGGGTGCGGCGCTGCTGACCACCGAGACGGTCGACGTCATCCGCGCGTGGATCGTTGCCGGCGCGCCGCACGACGGCATCGTTCCGGGTGACGATGGCCGCCCGCTCGGCGGTGGCGGCGAGAAGCCGGGCGACATCGTGCTGCCGCCGCCAGCCAAAGGCGTGCAGTTGCAAGTGACGGCTGCGGCAATTCCAAAAGGCAAAGAGGAAACCAGTTGTCACTACTTGAAGCTCCCTTCCGACGTCGATTTCGACGTGAACCGATTCCAGATCGCTGTGACCGGCGGCAGTCATCACGTTCATTTGTATCGGCCGTATGATTCGACGCTGAACCTCGCCGACGGCGTCGAGGTATGCAACACTGCAGTGGACTTCGACAAGTGGGAGCTGGTGGTCGCCACGCAATTGCGCCACAGCGATTGGGAGCTGCCCGAGGGCGTCGCGTATCACTTCCACGCCGGCGAGCAGTTGCTGATGCAGACCCACTTCGTCAACGTTGGTTCACTGGAGACCGACGGCGACGGCAAGGTGCTGATGAATCTCAACGCGGCCGCAGCCGGCAGCGTCACCGCTCACGCCGGCGCCATCTTTGGCCAGGACAAGGATGTATTCGTCGCTGCACATTCCACTCCTACGTTAAGCGCCGAGTGCGTCTTTCCCAAGCCAATCGTCCTGATGGCGGAGACAGGGCACTACCATTTCCGCGGTCGACACTTCTGGGCGTATCGCTGGGACAACAACATGCTCGGCGATCTGACCTACGAGTACGTCGGATACGACGATCCGCCGTTCGCGGTCCACGCTCCACCGCTGGAATTTGCCGCGGGGCAGGGCTTGCAATGGCAGTGCTACTGGGAGAACAACACGGACAACGACTTCAAGTTCGGCCCGTTCACCGATACCAACGAGCACTGCAACTGGTTCGGCTTCTACTATCCGACCGACACCGACAACGAAGCGATCACCTGCGTCAAGAAGGACGGCGTCTCGGTGACCACGGTGCGCGCGCCGAAGTAGACCTCGATCCGAAGAGAGAAGCGAAACCGCCGATTCACGCCGATGTACGCAGATGCGGAATTGGCTCCACTGCAAGACGTTCGGAACGCGTGATCACTCGTAGCCGCAGGCTTTAGCCTGCGTCCGAAACGAAGAGCGCAGGCTGAAGCCTGCGGCTACGGCGGAGTGCGGTGGTTCAGGCTACCCGCACACGTCTGTGATCACGCGGAGCGCGTTTTCTCCCAGCACCTTGCGCACCGTCTGCGGCCGCTGACCGCGGGCGAGCAAGCCGGCGGTCAGGCGGGGCAACGTCGTGACGTCCTCCAAGCCTGTTGGAGGCGTGATGAAGCCGTCGTAGTCGCTGCCGATGCCGACGGCATCTTCACCCCCGACGTTGATGGCGTGATCGAAGTGATCGAGCACGCGGTCGAGGTTGGCATCGTGGTCGGCGACGAAGCTGCTCGCCAAAACCATTCCGATCACGCCGCCGCGCTCGGCGACCGCACGAATCTGCTCGTCGGTGAGATTGCGCCGGTGCGGACACACCGCGCGACAGCCGGCATGGCTCACCATGAACGGCCGCTGCATCACCGTGAGTGCATCGGCAAATCCCGCATCGTTCACATGCGCGAGGTCGACCAGCATTTTGAGCCGCTCCATTTCACCGATCAGGTCGCGGCCAAAGTCGGTCAAGCCGCGACCGTCGAATTCGGGCACGGTCATCGGATATGCGGCTTCGGTGGCTTGAAAGTGGACCAGGCCGATCGAGCGCAGCCCTCGCTCGTAGGCCGTGCGTACGTTGTCGAGCGAGCCCTCGATGCCGTGCGTACCTTCGAGACAAGGCAGGCCGGCGATCTTTCCCGCGGCGCGCGCGGCGCGAATCTCCGTGCCGTTGCCGACGACGACAAACCGATCCGGATAGCGTCGCGCGGTTTCGTGCATGAGATCGAGTGTCGCGAGCACGGCCTCGATTCCGCGCTGGCGTTCGAACCACGCCAGCATCTTCAGCGGTAGCATCAGCTCGGGACGGACTTCGCGCGGATTGACGACGATACCAAAGCCGACTGCGCTGACGCCGCCTTCGGCGAGGCGAGGCAAGTCCGCGTGCCACGCAAACGGCGCCGACGGCAACCGATTCTCATGGCCTCGGCCCATGTCGTAACCGAACAGTCTCGCCCACAAGAACGAGTCGACGTGAAGATCGACCACCAGCGAGTCGTGATGTAGCGCCAGCGCATCCGCCGACACCGGTGCGGCCGGCGCGCGCTGGCTGCAGCCGAGCGCCAGCGCCCCGGCCGTTAGCGCGCTTCGTTGCAGCAACTCGCGGCGAGTGAGCATGGAGGATAGTAGGCAGTGGGCAGTCGGCAGGGGGCAGTTGAGGTAGGAGTCAGCAGTCCAGAGTCAGAAGTCCTACTGCCGACTGCCCCCTACCGACTGCCGACTATCTTCCTACTGTGCCTCCGCCAGTACTCGGAGCGTCTCCACTTGCATCGTGGCGCAGATCATTGTCGTCACGCTCGACTCGCTCCAGGCTGCTAAGCGATCGCGGATACGTTCCTTCGGGCCGACCAGCGACACCTCGTCAGCGAGTGCGTCGGGCACTGCGGCGGTGGCTTCGTTCTTCTTGCCGTCGAGGTAGAGATCTTGGATCGTCTTTGCCGCCGCCTCGAAGCCGTAACGGCAGGCGAGGTCGTTGTAGAAATTCTTGCCGCGCGCGCCCATGCCGCCGATGTAGAGCGCGAGGATCGGCTTGATGAAGTTGAGGCACGCGGCGACGTCGTCGCCGAGAATCACCGTGGGGCCGGCGGCGATGTCGAAGGTCTGGAGGTTTTTGCCGCCGCCCGCTTTCTTGAACCCCGCTTGCAAAGCATCGCCATACACTTTCTCCGCGCGATACGGCGAGTAGAAAATCGGCAACCAGCCGTCGGCGATCTCGGCAACTTGCTCGACGCTCTTGAGTCCGGTGGCGGCGACGTAGATTGGAATCTGGCGTCCGCGCAGGATGCTCTTGAGCGGCTTGCCGAGTCCGCTGGCGCCCGCGCCGCGATACGGGATCTGGTAGTGCTCGCCGCTGTGTTCGACGGGTTTCTCGCGCGCCCAGATCGCGCGCAGGATCTCGATGTACTCGCGCGTCCGCTTGAGCGGCTTGCCGTACGGCACGCCGTGCCAGCCTTCGACCACTTGCGGTCCGGAGACGCCGAGGCCGAGCAGGAAGCGACCGCCGGAAAGCTGATCGAGCGTGGTCGCGGTCATCGCCGTCATCGCCGGCGTGCGGGCGGGCATCTGCATGATGCCGGTGCCGACTTTGATCTGCTTGGTCTGCGCCGCGATCCACGTCGCGGGCGTCACCGCATCGGAGCCGTAGGCTTCCGCCGTCCACACCGAATGGAAGCCGAGGCGATCGGCTTCGTGAATCATCTCCATGTTGAGCGCCATGCGCGCGCCCGAGTATCCCGCGTTCAATCCGAAGCGCATAATGTCTCCTCGTGAATCGTGAGTCGTGAGTCGTGAGTGTGAGTCGAGATTGGCTCGTCACTCACTACTCGTCACTTGCTCTCAGCGCGCTGGCTCTTCCGATTTGAACCCGACCTTGGTGTGCGTGCCGTCGCAGAACGGCTTGTTCG
Organism: Deltaproteobacteria bacterium; assembly: GCA_016178705.1. Taxonomy (NCBI): domain Bacteria; kingdom Pseudomonadati; phylum Myxococcota; class Myxococcia; species Deltaproteobacteria bacterium. Next base: position 135,843 of record JACOST010000028.1, read on the forward strand.
CCGACTGGCCGCAGCGACAGAGGTAGATCGGATCTTCGCTGAGTTTGAAATCGGCGCGCTTGGCGTCGACGAGCTGAATCGCGCCCTTCACTTCGTAGGGGCCGTCCTTGAGTGTTTTGATTCGGATGTCTGCCATCGATGCACCTCCGTGCGGGTAGTGGAATGGCTCCCTCAGTACTGCGGCCTCGTGTCTCGTGCAAGCCGGGGCACCGTGATAGAACGCGGTGCATGGACTTCGTCGAGATGCTGCAGAAGGTTCTGTCGCCGACCGACTTCGCCCGCATGCAAGCGTGGATGATGGGAATGGAGCCGGCGCGCCAAATGGAGATGATGCAGTTCATCACTGATCGCGAGACCCGCGCGCCCGCCATTGGCGATCCCGCGCCCGACTTCGAGTTGCCGCGGCTCGGCAGCGACGAGCGCGTACGGTTGTCGACCTTTCATGGCGACCAGCCGGTGGCGTTGATCTTCGGCAGCTTCACCTGACCGCCGTTTCGTGCCCAGGTTGGGCACCTCGAAGACCTGCATCGGCGCTTCGGCGATCGCATCGCCTTCTTCGTCGTCTACATTCGCGAGGCGCATCCGACCAACGAGTGGCAAGTCGAGAGCAATGAGCAGGAGCATGTACTGTTCGAGCAACCGACCACGCTCGACCAACGAACTGACGTGGCGCAAGCCTGTGCGCTGCGTTTGGACATCTCGATCCCGACGCTCATCGACGACATGGAGAACTCAACCGATCTGAAGTACTACGCCTTGCCCGATCGCTTGTACCTGATTGATCGTGACGGACGCGTGGCCTACCGCGGCGCGCCCGGCCCGTTCGGATTCATCGCCGCCGAGTTGGAGAAAGCGATCGAGGAACTCCTCTCCGCATCGTCTCGACCGTGAGGACTCCGGTGACGCGCTTCATCGGCATTTTGACCGCTGGCGTTCTCTTCTCGCTGAGTCTTTTGCATGCGTACTGGGCCGCAGGCGGCCGATGGGGGACGGGTGTGACGATTCCGCTGCGCGACGGCAAGCCGCTGTTCGAGCCATCGCCGGCTGCAACGCTGCTCGTTGCGTTTCTACTCCTGTCTGCCGGCCTGGTGGTGTTGGGCCGACTCGGATTCTGGGGTAGCGCGCTACCGCGCTGGCTATTCGTCGCTGGAAGCTGGACGCTCGTCGCCGTCTTCATCGGCCGCGTCGTCGGCGACTTCAGGTGGTTCGGTCTATTCAAGCCGACGAGCGCGAGCGCCTTCGCCTGGTGGGATACGTGGCTCTACGTGCCGCTCTGCTTCTTCCTCGCTCTCGGGTGCCTGATCGTCGCCTTGAGCGAACGATGAAGGCAGTCGCACTGTCCGAACTCAGGTACGACCTTTCACGCTACCTGCGTCAGGCAGCGAAGGAAGAAATCGTGATCACCCGGCGCGGCAAGGCCGCCGGCATCTTGATCGGCTTCGACACCGACGATGACTGGTTCGACTACCGTCTCGAAAACGATCCGCGCTTCCTCGATCGCGCCGCTGCGGCCCGGTCCAGTCTGCGCAGCGGACGCGGTGTGCGGCTTGAGAATCTCGACGAAGGGGGCAGGTCCAGTTCCGCCGCGGCACCGGACCGCAGCCAGAGGCGCGTTTCGCCCAAGACCGCTACGTCACGTCGTGGCCCGCGGCCGGTAACTTCTTGAGTGCGCGCCAAACTCCGGCAACGACTAGGAAAGCGGAGAGGTCTGTGTATTCAAAACCAACGCTGGTCATGAACATCAAGCGAGAACATTTTGCAGCCATCCTTGCTGTTCCGAGGCGAAAGCCTGTTGAGCGGGTCGGCAAGGCACCCTTCAACTTGCGCCTGCTGAATGGCATGACGCCGCCAGTTCCCGACGCCACGGTTCGCGTCATCAGAGTCGTCCGCAATCGGCGCTCCAGACAGCTAGAGTTCTACCTTGGTCAAGTACTGAAGGTTCGCCACTGGAATCGTGCGAAAGAGCGTCCAGCCAGGTAGCGTATGTCGACACGGGCTGGCCATGCGGCGGTGAGATCGAAGGGCAAATCAAGCGAAGATCAACTCGCCACGTTCACCGTCTGTGCGGGCCCGACATTGCCACCGTGCCATCAACTTGTCGCCGCGTCCGGCAGTCGAGCCAGGAACTCACGCTGGGCTGGGATCATCAACTCGGCGGCCTTTTCGATCGAATAGAAACGGCAGACGTTGTTCTCGCTGTCGTGCGCGAGGCAGCGGCCCTGGGCGTCGATGCCGGACTCGCTCTCGGGTTCGACCGTAGCCCAGAACGCGAAGACGATCTTCCCGGATTTCTGCCGCACGTTACCCAGCGACGCTTGCAGGCGAACGCGCAGTCCGGTTTCTTCGAGCGTCTCCCGCAATGCCGTGACTTCGGCGGTTTCGTCGGACTCGACGAGTCCCTTCGGAATTCCAAACAACGGCTGCTTGAACGTCGCGCCACGCGGATGCACGAGCAATACCTGGATGCCCCGCTCGCCGCGTCGGGTCACCAGACAACCGGCAGAGATGAGGTGGCCCTTCATTCGCGCTGCTGTTCACGGTTTCCGCGCCACCACGCCGAAGATGCGGTGCGGCACCGGCAGCGGATCGGGATAGTCGCGCGCCAATAGCTCCGCAAGATCGGTGTCGAACGCGGCGATGGTCTCCGTCGGCAATGTCAGCACACCGTTGCAGGCGCGCTGCCGGCCGCGCCACGCCTCGTGAGTCATCGAGATGTCGAGGTCGAACTCGAACGTGTCGATGTGCCGTAAACCCGCCGCCGTGAGGTCATCGACGAACCCGGCCGCGCGACCGTCGCTGCCGGCGAACGGCCAGGTCGGGTTGTGTTTGAGAATTAGCGCTTCGGTGGCGGCGCCCACACCGCCTGGCTCACTCAGATACGTGAAGTACGCGATCAGCGCGAAACCGCCGCGGCGCAACAGGCGAGTGACTTCGGCCGCGGCGCGCGGGCGATCGAACCAGTGCCAGCACTGGCCCGCACACACGATCTCGAATGACTCGCCCGGTAGCCCCGTGTCTTCTGCGCCGGCTTCGACGTAACGGACGACGACGCCCGCCTCGTGATCGAGCGCCTTGGCCTGTTCGAGCATCTGCGGCGACGGATCGAGCCCGGTCGACTGACAACCGCGTAGCGCAAACCCGCGCGCCAGCGTGCCGGCCCCGGTGCCGAGATCGAGCACGTGCTGGCCAGCGACCCCGATGCCGTAGCGGCCCACGTGATTGAAGAACTGGTCCGGGAATCCCGGCCGGTGGCGGCCGTAGTCAGCGGCGGCGACGCCGAAGTCGATCAGGGGGCGCATCGTCGTGAGTCGTGAATGGTGAGGTGTGAGTCGTGAGTTGTGAATCGTGAGTCGTGAAGCGTGACGTGTGAGTGGTGAGCGTGAGTCGTGGTGCGGTTGCGATCGCTTGTGTTTCGGCTCCTCACCGATTCACGAGTCACGAGTCACGACTCCCGACTTCACCTGAACAACACGCTGGCAAGCGCCCCGCGCGAGCGGTCGACGATCTCGTTGTCGGGTCCGAGCAGTTCGTAGATGTCGAGCATCGCTTTGCGGGCGGCGTCGTCGCGGAAGCGGCGGTCGCGTTTGACGATCTCCAGATACATGTCGAGCGCTTCGTCGTAGCGCGCCGCGGCCGCCAGAACCTGCGCCAAGGTGAAGCGGCTCTCCAGATCCTTGGGGTCGGCGTTGACCTTGATGCGCAGCGTTGCCTCGTCCGCACCGCCGACTTGCTGGATGCGAATCGCCGCCGCCAACCGGTCTGCGTCGTTGCGCGCCGGTGTGCCGGGCGCCACGCGATCGAGCAGCGCCAGCGCGTCGTCGTCTTGCTGTCGATCGGCGTGGATGTGGGCGAGTCCGACCAACGCGCGATCGCAGCGCGGGTCGAGTTCAAGGGCGCGATGAAACGCGGCCTCGGATTCGTCGAGTTGCCCGGCCGCTCGCAGCACGAGGGCTTCCGCAGCGAGTGTGTCCGCCGCGCTCGGCAGCACGCGCGCGAGGAAATCGCGCACGCCGGCTTCGGGCAACGCGCCGACAAATTCGGACACCACTTGCCCGTCGCGCAGCCCGAGTACCATCGGAATGCTGTTGGCGCCGAAGCCCTGCGCCAGGCCGGGATTTTCGTCGACGTTCACCTTGGCGAGCACAAACGCTCCCGCGTGTTCTTCGGCGAGGCGTTCGAGCAGCGGCCCCAGCGTGCGGCACGGCCCGCACCATGGCGCCCAGAAGTCGATGACCACCGGCACTCGTTTCGAGCGCTCGACGACATCCGTTTCGAAACGGCTGTCCGTTGTATCGAAAACCCACTCGCTCATGCTGCGTCTCGTTGCACCTGCGGAATCTAGCTCACCAGCGCCGGAGAGAGAAGCCTGCGTTGACTCGTTCGAGCGCGCGGCATAGATCGCGAGCACGGGTGAGGTGGCCATGTCGGAACTCGCGAAGATGAACTGCGTCCCGTGCAAAGGCGGCGTGCCGCCGTTGAAGGGCGCCGAGCTGGAACCGTTGCGCGCGCAGATCGATTCGGACTGGACGGTGATCGATGAGCATCACTTGTCGCGTTTGTATCGCTTTAAGTCCTTCGCGCCGGCGCTCGAGTTCGTCAATCGCGTCGGCGCCATCGCCGAAGCGCAAAACCATCATCCCGATATCTACCTCGCGTGGGGCCGCGTGCGCATCGAGATCTGGACGCATAAGATTAACGGCTTGACCGAGAGTGACTTCATCTTCGCCGCGAAGTGCGACGCGGTGTACGCAGTCTAGCCGGCAACGGCGGCAGATCGCGTAGCGCCGCCGCGCATAGTTCCTGGCACGCGGCGACGAGTGCGCCGAGTCGAACGACCGAAGTGGTCAACGCCTCCGCTGTGCTTCCCGGCTGCGCCATCACCGCGTTGATGGTTCGCACGAAATCCGGCGGACGCTGCGGGAAGGTCTCGCTGAGCGCCACCGAGCCCTTTTCATTCATGAAGTAGCGCTCGTTGAGCGCGAACAGCGCCTGCACCAGGCAGGCGACGCAGCGGAACAAGCAACCAGCGACGTACGAGGCGTCGGCGCGCGCGGTGGCTTTGCGCGCGATCATCAGCGAGAAGTCGGCCTCGAACAGATGGCGCTCGATCACCACACGCCGCAACAGCGGCGGGTAGGTAATCGTCTGCGCCTTGAGGAGCGCCAGCGCTCCGCTCGGGTCGTGCAGCACGCGACAGTGATGCACTTCGGCCATGTACATGTGGTTGTGAAAACCGTGCGGATGGCCTGGCTGATAGTCGCACGTGTGGCGGCCGGCACGACACTGCGCGATGGTGCGCGTTACCAACTCGAGATCGCGATAGAGCCAGTCGACGTGCTGGCCCTCGATCTGCAACCACGCGCCGCCGTTGATCCACGGACCCCATTCGCCCGGCACGGTGACTGTCGCGGTTTGGCTGGTGTCGAGTTCACGCGCGAGCGCGCGCAAAGCATCGACGTCGAGCGGACGATCCGGATGGTAGTAGATCCCGAGATCGATGTCCGACTCGGCATGTGCAGTGCCGCGCGCGCGCGAACCGCCGAGTACGACGGCGACGATCCCATCGATCGCAGCGAGACGGCGGGCCACATCTTGGATCAGCGATTCCATCGTGAGTCGCGAATCACGAGTCACTAATCACGAGTCACGACTTCACGAATCACGACTTCACGAATCACGACGTCACGCTCCGAGCCAGCGGCGGTGGCGCCAGACGTAGCTCATCAGGAACGGGCCGAAGAGGAAGCAGGTGACGTTGATGAGAACTTCGGCGGCCATCTCGGGGCCGATCGACGCGTACATCCCGTTTTCGAGGTTGTAGAGCGTGTCCATCAACCCCAGGTAAATGAACGCGCTGCCGGCGGCGACGCCCCACAACACGGCGCGCGGCCGGCGGCGGCGCAGGCTGGAGGCGCAGGCGAGCGCCGCGATCGCAAGCCAGGCGTCCGCCGCAGGAAAGGCGCGCTCGAATACGGTGTAGCACGGCTCCTGCGTCGCTTGCGTCGCCCCGCTGGTGAAGAACACCACCCAGTAGAGGCCGGTGAAGGCGGCGCTCAGCCACAACAGTCTCGCTACCGTTCGCAGCCCGGCGGGTTCACTGCCTTGCATGACGCGCCGTATAGTACGCCGCTACTCAGCCGACAAACACGGCGCGCAGCGCCACGTGCGAAATGGTTTCAATTTACGTACGACCTGTGCGATAGGCTGCGCTCCACCCCGTGAACAGCGGTCGACCGTGGGCAGGAGGAGGACGCGATGCTGCGCAAGATTCTGATCGGACTTGGGGCGCTTCTCAGCGTGGTGCTCGTTGTCGTGGCGTGGGCCTGGTGGACCGTGGGGCAGATCGCTGTGCAGCGCGTTACCGATGACCTCTACATGATGACGGGTGTCGGCGGGAACGTTGGCGTGCTCGTGACCGGGAACGGCGTGGTGGTGGTCGACACGATGACTTTCGCGCGCCAGGGCGACGCCATCCGTGCCCGCATTCGTGAAATCACCGACAAGCCGGTGTCGATCGTGATCAACACCCACTACCACATGGATCACACGCACGGGAATCCGGCCTTCCCACCAGGCACCAAGGTGATCGCCACCGACAACACCCTCAAACACTTGCGCGAGCGCGATGCCGACTACTGGCGTGATGCGCCGGCGCGCGACCTGTTGCCCAACGACACGTTCGAGACCGAGCGCGAGCTGACCGTCGGCGGTAAGACGATTCGCCTGTTCCATCCCGGCCGTGGTCACACCGACGGCGACCTGGTGGTGGAGTTCGTCGCCGAGCACACGATCCACACCGGCGATCTCTACTTCAACGGCCGCTTCCCCAACATCGATCTCGACTCCGGCGGCTCGGTGAAGGAGTGGGACGCGACATTGGCGGCGGTGGCGGCGCGCGATTTCGAGCGCGTGATCCCGGGCCACGGCGATCTGTCCGACCGCGCCGGCTTGCTGCGCTTTCAGGAATTCATGCGCGCGGTGTGGAGCGGCACCAAGGCCGACGTCGATCGCGGCGGCACGCTGGCCGACGCGCAGCAAGTCGATCTCTCGCGCTTCGACATGCACACGATCTGGTTTGCGCCCTACCTCAACCAGAACTTCGTCGTGAAGCGCGCGTACGAAGAGGCAACGGGGAAGAAGCAGTAGGCAGAGGGCAGTAGGCAGAGGGGCAGTAGAAGGAGGGAGTCAGGAGTTACTCTAACGGCGCGCCAAGACGCGCGCTGCGTCCTTGGCGAAATACGTGAGGATCATGTCGGCGCCGGCGCGGCGGATGGCGATCAGGCTTTCCATCATCACGCGCTCTTCGTCGAGCCAGCCGTTTTGCGCGGCGGCTTTGATCATCGCGTACTCGCCGCTGACGTTGTACGCGGCCACTGGGTAGCCGAACTCTTGTTTCACCCGCCAGATTAGATCGAGATACGGCAACGCCGGCTTCACCATCACAATGTCGGCGCCCTCGTCGAGGTCGAGCGCGACTTCGCGCAGCGCTTCCAGCGCGTTGGGCGGGTCCATCTGATACGAGCGGCGATCGCCGAATTGCGGCGTCGACTCGGCGGCCTCGCGAAACGGTCCGTAGAATCCCGACGCAAACTTCGCCGCGTACGCCATGATCGGCACCTGATCGAAGCCTTCGTCATCGAGTAACTCGCGGATCGCGCCGACACGACCGTCCATCATATCGGACGGCGCCACCATGTCGGCGCCCGCCTTCACGTGCGACAGCGCTTCCTTCGCGAGCAGATCGAGCGTCGAGTCATTGTCGACGTCGCCTTCGACGATGATCCCGCAGTGGCCGTGATCGGTGTACTCGCACAGGCAGACGTCGGTGATGAGCAGCAAGCCGGGCACGGCTTCCTTGATCGCGCGCAAGGCTTCTTGCACCACGCCGCGCTCGCTGTAGGCGCCGGAGCCGGTCGCGTCCTTTTGTTCCGGAATGCCGAACAGGATCACCGCCGGAATGCCGAGATCGCGGATCGCCTTGCACTCCTCGACCGCGCGATCGACGGACAACTGCGCGATGCCCGGCATGCTGCCGACCGGATTGGCGACGCGCGTGCCGGGTACGATGAACAGCGGCATGATGAGATTGTCGACGCTCAGCCGCGTTTCGCGCACCATGCGGCGCAGGGTTTCGTTCTGGCGCAGTCGGCGCATCCGAAGGGCGGGGAATTCCATGAGATCACTCCAATGAACGGCTGAAATGAGAGATGATGGCCGCGGTGAACGCCGGGATCGTATACGCTGTCGGTTGAATCGCAACCGACAAGCCGGCCGCGCGCACGGTATCGGCGGTGATGGGGCCGATGCAGCCAATCGGGGTACGACCGAGCAACGCCGCGGCGTCGTGACCGAGTAAGGCGAGGAAGTTCCGCACCGTGCTCGAGCTGGTAAACGTAACCAAATCGATGGCGCCGTCGTGCAGCAGGCGGTGCAACTCGGTCATGTCGGTATGAGGGCGGACGGTTTGGTAACTCGCGACTTCCTCGACCGTCGCGCCGGCCTCGCGCAGCATGACGGGGAGGACATCGCGAGCGGCGGCGGCGCGCGCGAGGAGGATGCGTTGGCCCGCCACGCCGTTCGCGCGCATCGCCTCAGCCACGCCCTCGGCGCGAAACTCGGCCGGCATCACGTCGACGAGTAGCCCGCGTGCCGCCAATGCTTCCGCGGTCTGCGGTCCGACGGCGGCGAGGCGTGCGCGATGGAGGGCGCGTATGTCCCGCCGCAACGCCCGCAGTCGTGCGAAGAACATCTCGACGCCGTTGACGCTAGTGAACACCAGCCAATCGAACGCATCGATGTGCTCGACCGCGTCGTCGAACGGTTGCCACGACGCCGGCGGCACGATCTCGATCGTAGGGCAGGGGATGACCTCGGCACCTGCGGCCGACAGCGCTTCGATGAAGCCCGCGGCTTGTGCGCGCGGACGCGTCACCACCACGCGACGACCGAACAGCGGCTTGCGCTCGTACCAATTGAGTTGCTCGCGCAGGCGCACGACATCGCCGACCACAGCCAACGCCGGCGGTTGGAGATGCTGAGTTGTCGCGAGCCGTGCGATGGTGGCCACCGTGCCGACGACGGTGGCGTGCTCGGCTCGCGTGCCCCAGCGAATCACGGCGGCCGGCGTCGTCGGGTCGATGCCCGCTGCGAGGAGCTTGTTCATGTTGGCGTCGAGCTGGCGCGTCGTCATCAGGAATACCAGCGTGCCACCGCGCCGCGCGACCGCGTCCCAGTGCACGGCCATCTCGGGTTTGTCAGGGTATTCGTAGCCGGTGAGAATGGTGACGCTGGAGGCCATCTCGCGATGGGTCAGCGGAATGCCGGCATACGCGGGAACGGCGATGGCGGCGCTGACGCCGGGCACGACTTCGAAGGCGATCCCGGCAGCGGCCAGCGCCTCGGCTTCCTCACCGCCACGACCGAACAAGAACGGATCGCCGCCCTTGAGTCGCACGACGGTACGCCCGGCGCGAGCATGCGCAATCAGCATCTGGTTAAGATACGCTTGCTCGACGCGCGTGCCGCCGCCGTGTTTGCCGGCGAGAACGCGCTCTGCCGTCGGCGGCGCGTAGTCAAGCAAGCCGGGATTGGCAAGGTAGTCGTAGATGACGACGTCGGCGCGTTCGAGGCAGCGGCGGCCGGTGAGCGTCAGCAATCCGGGATCGCCCGGTCCCGCGCCGACCAGATAGACGATGCCCGGCGATGTGGCCTGGGAACTCATGCGTTGGTCTGGAGCGCGCGGAGGATGTCGGCGCCGCCGCGTGCCAGCAGTTCGTCGGCGAGCGCGACACCGAGTGCGGCGGCTTCCCTGGTTGTGCCCCGGCGCTCGCTGCGCAACACGCGCTCGCCATCCGGGCTGGCGATCATCGCGGCGAGGTGAAGTTGATCACCGTCGATCGTGGCGTATGCGGCAAGCGGAGTGTGGCAGCTGCCGCCGATGTGCCGCAGGAACGCACGCTCCGCGTCGGTAGCGATGCGTGTCGAAGCATGATCGAGCGCGGCAACCTCGTCGGGCACGTCATCGGCACGCGTCTCGATGGCGAGTGCACCTTGACCGACTGCGGGAACGAAGAGCCGTGGGTCGAGCGGCTGCGCATCCGCCCGCGTCAGCCCGAGGCGCTGCAAGCCGGCCGCGGCGAGGATGATCGCGTCGAACTCGCCCGCGTCGAATTTACGCAGCCGGGTGTCGACGTTGCCGCGCAACGATACGACGTCGAGGGTCGGGTGCAACGCGTGAATGAGTGCCATGCGGCGCAAGCTGCTGGTGCCGACTCGCGCACCGGCGGGCAGCGCAGCGAGGGGTGCGCCGCCGCGCGTGAGTGCGACGTCGCGCGCGTCGGCACGTGCCGGTACAGCGGCGATGGTGAGTCCGGGAGCCAACTCGCCCGGCAAGTCCTTCATCGAGTGGACCGCGCAATCGATGCGGCGATCGCGCAATGCCTCTTCGATTTCCTTCACGAACAGGCCCTTCCCGCCGATGCTCGACAGTGAGCGGTCGACGAATCGATCGCCCGAGGTGGTGATCGTCACCAGCTTTGCCGTCGGTCGCGATGTGTGCGATTCGATCGCCTGTTGCGTCCAGCGCGCCTGCGCGAGCGCGAGGGCGCTGCCGCGTGTGCCGATGCGGAGGAAGTAGTTCACTTGTCGTCCTTGTTTTCCGGATCGCCGAGGTCGAAGAGGCGGCGCGCGGCGTCGATGTAGAACATCTCCGACTCAGCGTCGGGGCGCTTGAGATGTGTGACGGGTGCGTGAAGGATCTTGTTGATGATGGCGGAGGTCAGGGCGTCGATGGCCTCGCGCTGGCGCGGGGTAAGGTCCTTCAGCGCCGACACGGTCTTCTCGACCTCGCGGCGACGGATGTCTTCGACCCGCTCGCGCAACGCGACGATGGTGGGCTTGGCGTCGAGGCGCGTGAGCCATTCCCAGAAGCCGGTGACCTCGGCTTCGACGATCAGCTCGGCCTTGCCGGCTTCGCGTTGGCGCTCGGCGAGATTGTCCTCGCTGATGTCGCCGAGGTCGTCGATGTCGTAGAGGTAGACGTTGTCGATGTCGTTGATGGCCGGATCGAACGAACGCGGCACGCTCAGATCGATGAGGAACATGCCGCGCTGCTTGCGCTCGCGCAAGGCCTCGTGGATCAGCGCCGGTGTCAGGACGTGCTGCGGCGCCGCGGTCGAACCAATGACGACGTCGGCCAGGTGCAAGTAGCGCGGAAAATGTTCGAACGGCACCGGTGTCCCGCCGAACTCGCGCGCCAGCTCGACGGCGCGGTCGAACGTGCGGTTGGTGACGATCAAAGTGCCAACCCCAGCGGAGAGCAGGTGACGCGCGGCCAGCTCGCTCATCTCGCCGGCGCCGATCAACATCGCGGACTTGTCTTCGAGGCGATCGAAGATATTGCGGGCGAGTTCGACGGCGGCGGAGCTGACCGACACGGCCTTGCTGGCGATGCCGGTTTCGGTGCGGATGCGCTTGGCGGTCGAGAACGACTTGTGAAAACAGCGGTGCAAGACGGTCTGCACCGCGCCGAGCGCGGCCGCGCGCGCGTAGAACTCCTTGAGTTGACCGAGGATCTGCGGTTCGCCGACGACCATCGAATCGAGGCTGGCGGCGACGCGAAACAGGTGCTGCACCGCGGCGCGCCCTTGATAGCGGTAGAGGTGTTGCTCGATGTGGTCGCGCGGCATGCGCTGTTCCTCGGCGAGGAACGCGGCGATGCCGTCCAACGCGGCGGACGCATCGTCGGCGTAGGCGACGACCTCGACTCGATTGCAGGTACACAGCAGCACGGCTTCCTTGATCGGTCCGAGCGCGAGTAGACGGCGATGGGCGTCGTCGAGCTGACCGTCGGCCAGCGCCAGCCGTTCGCGGATCTCCACCGGCGCGCTGCGATGATTCACGCCGACAATGACAATGTCCTGCGCCATTATCCCAATGCGCTGTGACGGCCGGTGAAGAGCAGATTGACGCTCAGAAACGAGACGATCAGCAACGCGAAGCCGACGATCGTGAGCGTTGCGGCGCGCCGACCGCGCCAGCCGACCAAGCGCGTGTGCAGCAGCACGGCGTAGAGGAGCCAGGTGATCAAGGAGCAGAGCTGAACCGGCTCCCATGACCAGAACGCACCCCAGCGCTCGCGCGCAAGCACGGAGCCAGTGATGATGCCGACGGTGAACAACGTGAAGCCCCAGGTGACGAAGCGGTAGTTGAGTTCGTCGAGCGTTTCGAGCGATGGCAAGCGGCGGCGCAAATCGCTGCGACGCTTGGTCTTGAGCTGCTGGTCTTGCAAAAGGTAGATAAGGCTGACGCACGAGGCGACGGCGAAGATCGCGTAGCCGAGGAACGCCGGCGCGATGTGCGCCGGCAGCCATAAGTTGTGCATGTCGCGCGGGAACTCGCGATTGCCGCTGTAGAACACGTAGGCGGACAGCACGAACAGGAACGCGAGCGGGCTGATCAGTGATCCCAAAACCGTGAGCGGGTAGCGGCGTTGCATCCACAAGTACATCCCGACGATCAAGCACGCGAACAGTGAGAGCTGGTCGTGAAATGAGGTCACGGCCAGTGCACCTGAAACGATCGAGCGAGCGGTGATGGCCAGGGCGTCGACGACGAACGCGCCCGCCAATGCCGCCAGCGCCAGCCGGCGGACGAGATCCCGCCCGCTCAGCAGGTGGGTGACGAATCCAACCGTGGCGGCCAGATACAGCACGAGGGCTAGGATCAACAGTAGCAGTTCCATTACTCAACCATTTGAACCCGAAGGCGATGCCGAACCCGAAGCCGATGCCTGAGATTCCTGCAGTCCGAGACTCGCCACGGAGGCGCCGTCGCCGACCGTGGTCTGTAAGAGTTGATCCACCTGCGCGGCGTCGCCGGCGCGCAGCAGATCGAGCAAATCCGACCGCACCAGCGCGGTCAGGATATCCCGTCGTTCCTCCGTGGCGCGTTGTTCACTCTGGAGTCGTTGCCGCACGGCGCGCAGGATCGCGAGCGCCTGCTCGTACTCTGGCCCGAGCAGAGTCGCAAACTCTTCGCGCAATCGCTTGGCGAGCGCGGGACTGGCGCCGCTGGTCGAAATGGCCACCGTGAGATCACCGCGGGCGACGACCGCCGGCACGATGAACGAGCACAGCTGCGGCCGATCGACCACGTTCAGCAACACGCCCGCCGCGTCGGCGTCGCGCGCGATGATCGCGTGGAGCGCCTCATCGTTGGTCGCCGCGAACGCGAGTTGAAACCCGTCGAGGTCCCCTGCGCGATACTGGCGGGCGTAGTGCACGAAGCGCTGCGCGGCCGCCGCGGCGGTCAAGCTAGGTGTGAGGGTCGAGCTAATGATGGTGACGCGAGCCCTCGCTTTCAGTAGCGAGAGAACTTTGCGCGCCGCGACCTCGCCGCCCCCAATGACCAGGCAGGGCCGACCCTCTACCCGCAGACAAATCGGGTAGTACTGCATAGCGCGGAAATCCTAGCACAGGGCTTCCGCAGCGGAAACGAAGCGTGCGTGTTCCTATGGCTGCCCGGTTGGGGTGCGGGTCGGGATCAGGGTCAACGTGGCGGTCCGCGTCGCGGTGGGTACGCGCGTGTTGGTGGCCGTTGGGGTGCGCGTGGGGGTCCGCGTGCTCGTGGCCGTCGGAGTCGAGGTTGGCGTTCGCGTGGGTGTCCGAGTCGGCGTCACTGTCGGTGTCCGCGTCGGTGTGCGTGTCGGCGTTGCCGTCGGTGTCCGCGTTGGTGTCCGCGTAGGGGTCCGGGTCGGGGTCACTGTGGGTGTGGAAGTGGAGGTCGGGGTCCGCGACGGCGTTCGCGTCGAAGTGTGAGTTGGCGTACGAGATGGTGTTCGCGTCGCGGTCGGTGTTGGGGTGGATGTTCGCGTCGGGGTCGACGTGCGAGTGGGAGTGCTCGTCGGGGTGCGCGTCAATGTCCGCGTCGAGGTACGGGTTGGCGTACTCGTCGGCGTCCGTGTCGCGGTCCGCGACGGTGTCGACGTCGGTGTCCGAGTCAGTGTGCGGGTGGGCGTCACGGTACGGGAAAATGTTGCGGTGGGGGTCGGCGTTGCGGTCTTGCTGGCAGTGAACACGTGGGTTGGTGAATGAGTCGGAGTTGGAGTCGGTACCTTGGTGTTGGTGGAGACGAGCGTCGCGGTGAGTGTACGGGTCGCGGTCGTCGTTGGCGTTTCAGTCGGGGTCGCGGTGTCCGTTGGCGTCACGGTGTCGGTTGGCGTCACGGTGTCGGTTGGAGTGCTGCTGGGCGTGCGCGACGCGGTCGTCGTTGGTGACGCCGTGTGAGTGCGCGTGGAAGTTGTGGTGGCGGTTGGACTCGCCGTGTTGGTCGCGGTCTTGGTAACGGTCGCCGACGGTGTGTTGGTGACCGTCGCGGTCGCGGTGGCGGTCTTGGTTGACGTGGCCGACGGCGGCGGTGGCGTCGGGGTGCTGGTGGCGGTCGGGCTTGCCGTGGGTGCGACAAAGCCCGTCGCGGTAGGCAGCGGCTCGCTGCCGGCGAAGACTTCGCGCACGCGCCCGGCTGTGGTGTCACTGATCAGAAGATTGCCGTTGGCGGTGGCAAAGATGCTCCCGGCCGAGTTGAAGGTGGCGGCGGCAAGACTGCCGAGGTCTCCGAGATTGTCGATGGGGTTACCGCCTTCGCCATCGAGTTGACCGGTGACCAAGCCGTTGCCGCCCAGGGTCGAGAGCCAACCAACGCTCAGCATGCGGATGCGGCGGTTACCTTGGTCGGTGATGTACAGGACGCCATCGCCGAATGAGATGCCGGCCGGAACGCTGAGCGACACGCCGGTTGCTGTGCCGTCGCCATTGAACTCGGGAATGCCCGTGCCGGCGATGGTGTGCATGATCCCCAAGGTATCGCGCATGCGAAGACGGTGCGCGCCGATGTCCGAGATGAACAGATTGCCCGCCGCGTCGCGGGCGAGCTCAGTCGGATAGTTCAACGTCGCCAACAGGGCCGATCCGAGGTCGCCGAGGTCGTCGTCGGGGTTGCCGCCTTGGCCATCGATCGAGCCGCTGGCGATTCCGGTGGCAACGTAGGCGTTGATGTAACCATCGACATTGATCACGCGCACACGGCGCGCATCGACGAGGTAGATCTGATTCTGCGCATCGACGTGGATTCCCAACGGAGCGATCAGGGAGGCGTTGATGGCGAGGCCGCCATCACCCAGGCCGGTTCCGTCACCGTTACCGGCGACCGTGGTGATGATCTTACTCTGCGCGTCGACGCGGCGAATCCGCAGGTTACCGGCGTCGCTGATGTAGAGATTGCCCGCCGAGTCGAGAGCCAGTTTGCGCGGAGACTTCAGCATGGCGCTGAGCGCCGGCTGGTTGTCGCCGTTGTATCCGGCGGCGCCGGTCCCGGCGTAGGTGTCGATGATGCCGCCGGAGTTGATGATCCGCACGCGATGCGAGTTGGTGTCGGCTATGTAGGTATTGCCCGCGCTGTCGCGCACGGCACTCGATGGATTGGCAAGTTTGCCCACCGGCGCTGGCCAACCGTCGCCGTTGAAGGTGGCGGCGACGCCGGCCAGGGTGTCGATCGCGCCGCCCGCGACGGCGACGATGCGCACACGGCTGTTGTCGCGATCCGCGATCAGCACGTCGCCGCCACTGTTCACCGCGACGCCGGACGGATTGTTGAGGGTGGCGGTGATGGCCGAAATCTGATCGCCGTTGTAGCCGGCCGTCCCGGTGCCGGCGACGGTGTAAATTTTTCCCGCGCTGATCTTGCGCACGCGATGGTTCGACTGATCGGCGATGAAGAGATTGCCCTGCCCGTCTTTCCACGCCGCGTTTGGTTTGTTGAGCATCGCCGAGGTGGCGACCGTTCCGTCGACGCTGAAGCCCGCAGTACCGTTGCCGGCAACCGTGTGAATGATCCCCGCCGTATCGACGGAGCGGACGCGGTGGTTGAAGAGGTCGGCGATATAGTAGACGCCACTGCTGTCGGCCCACACACTCAGCGGAAAGCGAAACTGGGCGGAGAGCGCGTTGCCGTTGTCTCCGAAGTAGCCGTAGGTTCCCGATCCCGCTACGGTGGAAACCAATCCGGTGCCGAAATCGAGGTAGCGAATGCGGGTATTCGATGGATCGGCGATCAGCACGTTGCGGAAGCGATCCACCGCGACTCCCTTTGGCCATTGGAACCGCGCCGACAACGCCGCCCCGTCGAGGTAACCCGAGGTGCCGGAGCCAGCCACCGTCGTGATGATTCCGCTGATGTCGACCTTGCGGATGCGATGGTTCTTCTGATCGCAGATGTAAACGTTGCCGAGATCATCGGCGGCGGCGCTGGTTGGCTCCCAGAGTTGCGCGAGGGTAGCGGGTCCGCCGTCGCCGGCGAAGCCGGCCCCGCCGGCCCCGGCAAGGGTTGTGATGACGCCGCTTTGCGCGTCGATGCGACGGATGCGATTGGCGACCGATTCGGCGATGTAGATGGTGCCGTCGGGCCCGACGCTGACCGCGTCGGGGTGCACCGTTCCGACGATTGCCGAATAGCCGTCACCGTTGCCACCGCCGGTGATCGTATCGATCGCATTGTCGGAAGTGACGGCAAGCGCAGAATCGGGCGGCGCGCACGTCAAGACCCACAGCGTCCATACGGACACCGCGGCCAGCCACTGACGCCGCGCACGAAAACCTGGACCGATGATCACGTCAGCTCAAAACGAGCAGCGACTATGCCAGGGATTCGGTCTGTTGGAATGACACGACGCAACCGCAGCACTCACCACTTCTCCGCCCCAAGGCCACGTCATCAAAATGCCGGGCCCGCACAAAACTGAATCCGCTGTCTATCATGCTGTCTCGGGGTTTGACAACGAAGAAAATACTGAGACACATCCAGAGGCCTTGAGCGACAGCCCCGGATAGCCTCGGAGAGTGCCCGCTGCCCATTTGCGCTTGACATCGCAGGGGTATTGGAAGTATCTGAGAGCGCGCCGCTATCAGGCTGTGCGGGCAACCGACAGGACGAGCGACATGATGAGCCGGATGGTCAAGGAGGACGCGGTATGAAGCTTCGGGGATGGGCAGTCATCGGGGCGGTGGTGGCGAGTACAGCAGCCGGTTCGCTATCTCCGGCAGTTGCCGCATTGGTGCAGCAGCAATTCTTTCTCTCGAACAACAATAAACTGTACTACGTCCTGCGCAGCGACCCGTCCGGTGGCGGCATCGGCATTCAAGTCACCAGCTTGATGATGACGAGCGGAACCGCGAATTCGTTGAACGAGACCTTCAATTCTGCGCTCATCAACCCGACGCCGACGCCGAACGGCGACGCTGTCTTGACCTCGGTCTCGCTCGCCTCGAGCGGCATGACCCTACCCAATGGTGTGCTGAGCAGCATCAAGCGCACCGACATCACCACCACAACGGCTGGGTCGTTCACCTTCGATCCGGCGGCCAATGGGGGTAACGGCTTGCTTACGCTGCCTGACGGAGCGCAGCAGGTAACGTTTACCGGCGCGTCCGGTCTCACGCTGACCCAGATCACTACGTCTGGCGGCTCTGGAGTGACGTTCGTGCCCGCGGCCGCGACCACGACGATCAGCCGACGCCTGGGTGGCACGACGTCCTCGGGTGTCTTGGCCATCGTGTTCCCCAATCCGGCGGGGGCGGTCGTGACATCGGCCGCCGCTACCTGCGGGGGTGGCGCGTGTGCTGCTGGGATCCCCTGCGATCCGGCCAACGGCCCGATTGGACCGACTGATTTGGATGATGGAGGCGCGTGTGGCGCCTGCGGCGGCACCTGCTCCAATCTCGGCGGCGAGATGGCGGGCCAGAACGTAACTCTCGATGATACCAAGGGCAGCCGCATCGGTAATCCCGCGAGCCAGGCAGCGGTCATCGACGGATTCTTGCTCCACAACACGACCGACACCATCATCTTGGTTGTGGACAGCGCGACTACTCCAAGCTTCGGATTGAGCGCGTCTGGATTCGGAGTCGATGCCGAAACGCTTGACAGCCGTAACGTCACGGCGAGCACGGGCGACGCCGACAACTCTTCGGTCAACACGCCGACCGTGACACCCACGAACACGCCGACTCAGACCCCCACCGCGACCCCGACGCAGACGCCGACACAGACGCAGACGCGCACGCCGACCGCGACGCCGACGAACACACCGACGCGCACGCCGACCAACACGCCGACAGTAACACCGACCGCGACCCCGACGTTTACGCCGACCGCGACGCCGACGTTGACGCCGACGCGAACACCGACGGTGACCCCGACACTCACACCGCCACCGACCAGTACGCGTCCGCCGATCCCAGTGGTGCCGTCACCGACAGCACCGGCTGGTCTGGCGCTCATCGCCGGCCTCGGCATCGCCATCGCGCTCTCGTTGCGCCGCCTCAGTCGCGTCGGTCGCTGAGAGCGAGTTAATTGACTGACCAAGAGGGCTCCCTAGTGGGAGCCCTCTTGCGTTTCGTCACGGGCTGCACACCGGTTCGGTGCTCGCTTCAGGGGATTTTCACTTGACAACCTCTAGACTTAAACGTAAGACGGTGCGCGTGCGCAGGCCCATTAGGCTTGCGTGCTTCGTGGCGGGCGGGAACCGGGAGGGTTCATGACGAAGCTCCGGCAGCGGCTGACGATCGGTCTGGTAGCGGTGATGGTGGTCGCTGGTCTGTCTTCCCGCGCGTTTGCCGCTCTGATGAGTCAGGAGTTCTTCATCTCCAATAACAATAAGCTGTACTACGTCCTGAGCGTGAATAATTCTGGTTCCGGCTCTGCGGTACAGGTGACGAGCCTGATGATCACGAGCGGCACCTCCAACTCGCTGAACGAGACTTTCAATTCCGCGCTGCCTGACCCAGAGCTGACATCGGTCTCGTTAGCCTCTAGCGGAATCACCCTTCCGAACGGCGTCTTGAGCAATATCAAGCGCACCGATATTCTCCCGCTGATCACGACCTCTGCATCGCCGACGTTTGACCCTACAGCCAACGGCGGCGACGGTTTGCTGACGTTGCCGGACGGCATTACCCAGGTAACCTTCAGCGGCGCCTCCGGTGCCTCGCTGCTGCCGATCACGACCGCAACCAGCTCCGGCGCGCAATCGATCCCGCTGGCCGCGACGACCACGCTGTCGCGTCGTCTCGGCGGCACCACGTCGTCGGGTGTGCTGTCGATCGTGTTTCCTAATCCGGCAGGAACTCCGATGTTGTCCGACGGTGCGACCTGTGGCGCCCCGTGCCCGAGCGGCATCGTCTGCGATCCCGCCAACGCCGGATCGGATGCGGTTGCGTGTGGGGGCTGTGGCGGTGCCTGTACGAACCTTGGCGGCGAGGCGACCGGTCAGAACGTTACGCTCGACGACACCAAGGGAACCCGCGTCGGTAACCCCGTGAGCCAGGTGGGTGTGGTTGACGGCCTTCTGCTGCGCGTAACGGCCTCGACGAGCGATTTCATTGTGTTCCTGGTTGCTGACGGCTCGCCCAGTTTTGGTTTGAGCGCGTCGGGATTCTCGGTGGACGGCGACATGACCTACACCGTCGCCTCGCGCATTGTGCAAGCCAGTACCGGTGACGCGGACAATTCGAACTTCAACACACCAACGGTGACCCCGACCAATACGCCGACCAATACACCGACGCAGACGCCGACCGCGACCCCGACGGCGACCCCGACGAGTACCCCGACCAATACCCCGACGGCGACGCCGACGCATACACCGACGAATACTCCCACGGCGACACCGACGTTCACGCCGACGAATACCCCGACCCTGACCCCGACTCAGACGCCGACGCGCACGCCGACGAACACACCCACGGCGACGCCGACGTTCACGCCGACGAACACCCCGACGCAGACGCCGACGCATACACCGACGAACACGCCGACCGAGACCCCGACACAGACACCGACGCGGACCCCGACCAACACGCCGACCGTGACGCCGACGTTCACGCCGACGAATACGCCGACGAATACGCCGACGCACACACCGACGCGGACACCGACGAACACGCCAACCGCGACGCCAACGTTCACGCCGACCAACACGCCGACCCTGACGCCGACGCAGACGCCGACGAATACGCCGACGTTCACGCCGACCGAGACGCCGACGATCACGCCGACGGCGACGCCGACCCTGACGCCAAGTCCAACGCGTACCCGCCCGCCGATCCCTGTGGTTTCATCGCCGACCGCCCCCAGCGGCCTGCTGCTGATCTCGCTGCTTGGTATCGCGATGGCGTGGGCGCTCACGCGCGGTATGCGATTCCGTACCCGCGACTAAGTCGCCTGAGTTCAAACGTGTGAGGAACGGGGAGAGCGAGGATCGCTCTCCCCGTTTTGCTTTGGAGGCATCGCTTACAGCAAAGCCGACTTCATCGCCGCGGTCAGTTCACGCAAGTTCGTTGCGGCGAGGACGGCATTGCAATGGCGAGTGTAGCTCGCCAGCACGCTGTCGCCGGTATTCCAGCGACCAAGGCCTTCAGGATTGAGCCAGATCACGCGACGCACGCGGGCGTGCACGCGCGCCAGTACGTCGGCCCGCGGCGGACGACGGTTGTTGCGCGCGTCGCCGAGAATCAGCACGACGGTGTTGCGCGTGAACGCGGCTTCGCATTGGTCCCATAGTTGGCGCAAGACGTTGCCGAAGTCGGAGCGAGCTGCGAGGTCCAGTGGCTGGTGCGGAATCACGTGGCCGCGTTCGAACGAAATCTCCACCAAGCGGTCGACGTATCCGAATAGTCGCACGCGACGAAAGAAATGCGCGGCGGGCGCGAGCAGGGCGAGGCAGAAATCAGCGGCGGTTGCGGTGGAGTGGGAGAGGTCGCACAGTGCGATCAAGTCGATCTTGCCGGGGCGACGTTGGCGGAAGATCGGATCGATCGGTACGCCGCCAGTAGCGAGCGACGCGCGAATCGTACGGCGAAAATCCACTCGTCCGCGGTTTGCTCGCGTGAGCCGGCGGCTCAGGTGCGCGTGGAGCCGACGCGACAACTCCTCGACGAGCAGCGCGGCTTCCTCGGCCACGCGCGACTCCATCGATTCGAACGCGGTGACGAGCACCTCGCGTCGCCGCGCGAGGCGTGCCGCGGCGGCTTGCTCGCGTTGCCGCTGCTCGCGTTCGCGGTCTGCGGTGTCGCGCGCGGCGGATTTCGATGACTGCGGTTCCTCGGATTGCCGATCACTCGCCGCAGCCTGCCCCAGGCCGCGGCCGATGCCTTCGCCGATCGGCTGCGCGTGCTCGCCTTTGCCGCGGACTCGTCCGGGCGCGGCGAAGAAGCGATCGAACAACGCATCGAACGCCGGCCGATCGGCCGCGTCCTTTACCAACGTCGCCGCCAGCGCGGCGCGCAGGTGATGGCGCTCGGTGGGCACGGCGCTCGCCGCGGCGAGCGCGTCGAGGCTTTCCGCCACACTGGCGCGCACGCCGGCGGCGCGCAGTTGATCGATGAATTCGCTGAGGCGCGTTTGCACGGTGCGAGGTCAGTCGATGCGACTGGTCGATTTGAGCAGCGCACCGGTCTTGCTTTCGACCTTGCGCAGATCCTCTTCATGCTTGAGGACGAGGTTCAGCGTCTGTCGCACACCGGCGGCGTCCAGTTCCTTGATACCCAACGCGCGCAGCGCGCGTGCCCAATCGAGCGTCTCGGCGATGCTCGGCGCTTTGCGCAGATCGAGCTTGCGCAGGCTATTGACGAAGCGCGCCACCTGTTCACGCAGCTTGTCGTCGAGATCCGGGACTTTGAGGCGAATGATCTCGCGCTCGACCTCGATGCCGGGAAAATCGAGATAGAGATACAGACAGCGCCGCTTGAGTGCTTCGGACAACTCGCGGGCGCGGTTTGAAGTGAGCACGACCGCAGGCCGATTCACTGCGGTGACGGTGCCGAGTTCGGGAATACTGACCTGGAAGTCGCTCAGCACCTCCAGCAGGAACGCTTCGAACTCTTCGTCGGCTTTGTCGATCTCGTCGATGAGCAGCACCACTTTGCGGGGTGCGGCGATCGCTCGCAGCAGCGGTCGTTCGAGCAGATAGTCACGGGAGAAGATGTGCGAGGTCACGTCTTCCCACGAGCGGTCTTGCTCGCGGTCGGCTTGAATGCGCAGCAGCTGCTTCTGGTAGTTCCACTCGTAGAGCGCCTTCGCTTCGTCGAGTCCTTCATAGCACTGCAAGCGGATCAGATCGGTGTGCAGGATCTCTGCGAGCACTTTGCCGATCTCGGTCTTGCCGGCGCCGGCGGGACCCTCGATGAGCAGTGGCTTCTCGAGCACCAGCAACAGGTACAGCGTGGTCTCCACCGCCGGTATCGTCAGGTAGCGGGCGCGTCGTAAGCCATCCTGGATCAACTCTGGCGTAATCTGCACGAGTGGAACTGTGCGGCTTTTTCGCACCGGCGTCAACGCCGAACGCGAATGCGCGGCACCAGCCAGCGATCGATGAATCGCGGCTGCTGCAGCGTGCGCGATTCGAGATCGTCAAGATAGGCCTGGACCGCGTCGCACAACTCGTCAATCGCGACGCCGTCGTGTTCCGGACGCAGACCGTCGAGCGTCAGCAGCGTCTGACGCATGAGATTGAGCGCGCCGCGCCCACCACCGCGGTGGAAGAAGAGATGCATCGCGCCGCTCAGCATGAGCAGGCCCTTCGCCAGCAATTCATCGTGACCGCTGATCGTCGGCAAAATCGCCTCGAAGCCAGCCTGACTCTCGATGTAGTCGCCGCGGTTGAAGAGATCGATGGCGGCGCGCAGATCCATGAAGACAGTAGGCAGTGGGCAGTAGGCAGTCGGCAGTCGGAGCGGACCAAACTGCCGACTGCCCCCTGCCTACTGCCGACCGTCCTTCACAGTTGTTCCTGCTTCTCGACGACGTCGTATTCCTTTTCCGACAGGCCGCGCAGCGCCAGCTTGCCATGCTGCTGATACAGCTCGAAGAGTGCGGCCTTGTGCGGGCGGACTTTACCGAGCGGACACTTCGCCCAGTCTTCGTACGATTCGTCGCAATAGCCCATGCGCAGCTCGCCGCACTTGGGCTGGAGATACTGCGCCAGCTCGGGGATCGCTTTCTTGATCTCCAGCCGCATCAGCGCGACCATCTTGCGGATCTCCCACTGCGCGCGCACGCACAGGCGCAGGTCGGCGATGTGGAGCATCTCGGAGAAGTTCACCATCACTTGGAAATTCGTCGGCGCAGCGTTGGGCAGAACGAAGCGCGCATCTTCTGCGGGGATACCGGCCGCCAGCGCCTTGGTGTAGGTGGCGGAGATTTGCGCCGCCACTTGATCGAAATCGCTTGCCATCCCCGCGCGCTTCCACGACTCGGGCATGATGTACTCGAGCTTGTCTTCTTTGAAGCGCACGTAGCGCTGACTCTGCTGCTCGAAGCTGATGCCGATTCGATGGCGGACGAATTGG
This sequence comes from Deltaproteobacteria bacterium, assembly GCA_016178705.1. Classification (NCBI taxonomy): domain Bacteria; kingdom Pseudomonadati; phylum Myxococcota; class Myxococcia; species Deltaproteobacteria bacterium. The sequence continues at coordinate 159,242 of JACOST010000028.1, forward strand.
TGCGACAGCGAGCGCGATACCCCGTGAATGCCGAACCAAAACACCACCTGTTCGAGTGGCGACGCATGGCCGGTCTTCAGCCGTTCGGCGATGAACTGCCGAATACGTTCGCTGGTGATCGCGCCGCTGCGAATCTTCTCCCAAATCTCTGTCGGCGTGTCCGAGGAGTAACAGGTGCGATATGCCCCATAGAGCTTCTCGAACGGATCGGCCGCGACATCGATCAGTTTGACCTGCATCACCCCTCCTCCTTACGCGCTGCGCGCGTCCTCGACCACACTCACCTGCACCTCACGCATGAGCGTGTGGAACACCAACCCCGTGAGCAGCTTCGGATAGAAGTACGTCGACTTCTGCGGCATGGTCTCCCCCGAGCGACACACGGCCTCCACCTGCGCCAGATCGGGCGGGCCGAGCAGGAACGCCACCTGGTCGATGCGCGCGTCGACGGCGTCGAAGGTTTCGCGAGTGTCGTGACAATATCGCAGTTGACCCGCGCGCGCGGCGGCGTCGGGGTCGAGGCCGAGCATACCGCGCAGAATGAGGCGATCGAGCAGCGTCACGTCGATGTGACGCACTTCCGGCGGCAACTCGGGAGCAATCTGGTCGATGGCCGCGGCGCTACGCGGAGTAATTTCGTACAGCGCCGTAGCGTCGGCCAGCGCCACGCCGAAATGGCCGCGGCTTCCATTCGTGGCCAGCGCGGCCAGTAGACGGTCCTGACCTGCGGCCGAGCGCGGGAACTCATTGACGTGGAAGTTGCGGCTCAACGCGGCGAGGAACTCCTCCGAACGGAGCGCAACACCGCGCAGCAGACGATGCGTGGGCAGCACGAGCAGCCCCGGATCGTCCATGCTGCAGAGGTACATCATGATGAAGTTGGCGGGATCGTCGGGCATCAACCCGCCGCGCCCGTGCAGTCGATCGCGATAGGCGAGCGCGGTTTCGTAGCGATGGTGACCATCAGCGATGAAGATCGTCTGCGCGCCGAGCGTGCGCGTGATCGTGTCGAGTTGCGGTGAATTGCTGATGCGCCAGACGCGATGGCGCACGGCGAACTCGTCGGTGACGTCCATCGCCGGCGCGCCTCGCTCCGCGAGCTGACGGGCCTCGTCAAGGACGCGGCGTTGATCGGCATAGAGGCCGAAGATCGGGCTGAGATTGGTCTGACACGCCTCGATCAGCCGCATGCGATCTTCTTTCGGTCCCGACAACGTACGCTCGTGTGGCCTGATATGCCCCGAGCTGAACGGTTCGAGGCGGACCGTGCCGATGATGCCGGTGCGTACGAACTCGGTGTTGCCGTAGTGAAACGTTTGCCCGTACAGCCACAGCGCCGGCGTGTCGTCTTGCCGCAGTACGCCCGCATCCACCCATGCGCTCAGATGCGCCGCAGCCGAGCCGTAGCGATCCGCGTCGCGATTCAAGATCAAGCGAATGACGTTGTGCGGATCGCGCGCGTAAAGCGCGTCACGATGAGCCTCGTCGATGACGTCGTAGGGCGGCGCGACGACCTGAGAGAGTCGTACTCGACGGTCGTCGTAGCGCAGCGCGTGAAACGGGCGGAGATCCATCACGCCGCCTCGGCGAGTGCGGCCTGCAAGGCGGCGATGGCGATCGCGCCTTCGCGCAGTACCCGCGGTTGATCGCCGGTGACATCGACGACCGTCGACGCCATTCCGCCCGGCAACCTGCCGCCATCGACGTAGCTCGCCACGCGATCACCGAAGTACGCGCGCGCCTGGGCGATCGTCGTCGGCGGTGTCTGGCCGGTCGGATTCGCGCTGGGAGTGGTGAGTGGACTGCCGAGCTTCTCCACCAAGGCGTTCGCGATTGGATGACTCGACCAGCGCACGCCGATGGTGCCGCTGCCAGCGGTGAGGATGTTCGACAGCGATGGGCGCGCCGTCATCACGAGCGTGAGCGGGCCGGGCCAGAAGCGCGCGATCAAGCGCCGCGCGAGCGGCGTGATACGTGCCGCGACCGTATTCAGCATCGCGTTCCCCACGATCAGCACCGAGATGGGTTTGTGGTCAGCGCGAACCTTGAGGGCCACGAGGGCGTCGAGCGCCGCGGGGTTGCTGGTGTCCGCCCCGAGGCCGTAGAGCGTTTCGGTGGGATAGACGATCAGCGCGCCCCGCTGCAATGCCGCCGCGGCGGCGGCGATCGCAGTACTATCGGCTGCGCTGTTGAGCGAGTCGCGCATTTTTTTCCTCGACCTGGCGGCCCAGTTCGGTTTTGAATTCATCGAGCCGCTTGGCCAACGCGGCATCACTGAGGGCGAGAATTTGTGCCGCGAGGATCGCGGCATTCTCTGCACCAGACTTGCCGATGGCAACGGTGGCGACCGGGACGCCAGCCGGCATCTGAACGGTGGCGAGCAACGCATCAAGTCCGCGCAGGCCAGTGGCGTCGAGCGGTACGCCGATCACCGGGAGCGTCGTGTGCGCCGCGACCACTCCGGCGAGGTGCGCTGCGGCGCCGGCGCCGGCGATGATGACCTGCAACCCGCGCTCACGCGCTCCGGTTGCATAGGCCGCCGTCTTTCCCGGCGCACGATGGGCCGAGATGACCTGGACTTCGTACGCGACGCCGAAAGTCTCCAGGCGACTGGCGGCCGCCGACATGACCTCCCAATCGCTGTCGCTGCCCATCACAATACCGACCTTGAGATCGCCTCGGGGATCGCCTTGCTTCATTTGCTCGCTCCGCCGCTTGACCGCTCCAGTGCCCGCCGCCCGATGTCACGGCGATAGTACATTCCGTCCCACTCGATCTGCTTGACCGCACGGTACGCCTCCGCGACCGCGGCCGCAATGTCGCTGCCCAACGCCGTGACACCCAACACACGACCGCCGTTGGTGACGATGTCGCCGTTGCGCGTCGCGGTACCGGAGTGGAAGACCACGCCGTCGCGCCAGCCGCGCAACCGATCGAGACCGAGAATCGATTGGCCCTTGCTGTAGGTGCCGGGATAGCCGTCGGCGGCCAGGACGACGCATGCCGCCGCTCGCGTGTCCCATTCCAATGCGATGTCCGCCAGCCGATTGTCCACCACCGCCTCCAGTACCGTCAGCAGATCACTCTTGAGTCGCAGCAGCAACGCCTGACACTCGGGATCGCCGAAGCGCGCGTTGAACTCCAACACCTTGGGTGATCCGTTGTGGATCATGAGCCCGGCGTACAGCACGCCCTTGTACACGATGCCGCGCTCGCGCAGGCCGGTGACGATCGGGGTCATCACCTCGCGCATGATGCGGTCGTGCAGCTGGGCTGAAACGATCGGCGCCGGAGAGTAGGCGCCCATGCCGCCGGTGTTCGGGCCGGTGTCGCCATCGCCGATGCGCTTGTGGTCCTGCGATGAGGCCAGCGGCAACACAGTCTGGCCATCGGTGATGGCCATGAACGAGACTTCCTCGCCTTCGAGAAATTCTTCGATGACGACGCGGTTACCGGCGTCGCCGAAAATCTTACCGCGCATGATCTCGCTGACCGCATCTTCAGCGTCTTTCACGGATTGGCAAATGATGACGCCCTTGCCGGCGGCGAGGCCGTCGGCCTTTACTACAATTGGTGCTCCGACTTCGTGGATGTATCGCACAGCTTCGTCGATTTCGGTGAAGCTGCCGAAGAACCCAGTCGGGATGTGGCAGCGCCGCATCAGGTCTTTAGTGAACGCTTTGCTGCCTTCGAGTTGAGCGCCCGCACGGGTAGGGCCGAACACGCGCAGGCCGTGGCGCTCAAACTCATCGACGATGCCGAGGGTGAGGGGCAGCTCGGGGCCGGGGATGGTCAGATCGATCCGTTGCGCGCGCGCGAATGCAAGCAGGGCCGGAATGTCGTCGGCGGCAATCGGAAGCAGTTCCGCCAGCGCGCCGATGCCGGCGTTGCCGGGCGCGCAGTAGATCCGGCGGACGCGCGGCGACTGGCGCAACTTCCACACCAAGGCGTGCTCGCGGCCACCGCCGCCGATGACGAGGAGGTTCATTGTTTCGCAGACGCGCGATCTAGTGCTTGAAGTGGCGGACGCCGGTGAAGACCATCGCCATGTTGCGGTGATCAGCGAGGGCGATCACTTCGTCGTCGCGCGTACTGCCGCCGGGCTGGATCAGTGCAACCGCGCCGGCATCCGCCGCGGCTTCGACGCCGTCGGGAAACGGGAAGAACGCTTCACTGGCGACCACCGAGCCGCTCAGGTCGATGCCGAGGCGCTGCGCCCGCGCAACCGCCAAGCGCACGGGATCGACGCGCGAGGTTTGTCCGCCACCGACGGCGAGCGTGCGATCGTCGGTGCAGAACACGACGGCGTTCGACTTGATGTGTTTCGCGATCGGCAGACCGAACGCCATCGCCCGCAGTTCCGTCGCCGTGGGCTTGCGCTTGGTGACGATCTTGCCCTCGGCAGGATTCTCCATGGCGAGATCGGGATCTTGCACCAGGAGGCCGCCGAACACGCGCTTCAAGTCGCGCTCGCTGCGATTGATTCGGTCGGCGTGCCACAACATGAGTCGGCGGTTCTTCTTCTTGCGCAGCAGTTCGAGGGCAGCGGGATCGAACGCGGGAGCGATGAGGACCTCGCTGAAGATCTCATCGACCACCTTGGCCAGCGCGAGGCTCCAACGCTGGTTGGTGATGATGATGCCGCCGAAGGGTGAATCGGGATCGGTGATATACGCCTTCTGGTACGCTTCGGCATCGGTGGCCGCGGTGGCGACGCCGCACGGTGTGTTGTGCTTGAGAATGGCGACGATCGGCTGCGGAGTACCGGGAAACTCCAGCATCAGTTGCATCGCCGCGTTGATGTCGACGATGTTGTTGAACGACAGCTCCTTGCCGTGGAGCTGCTCAGTGATGCGGAGGAAGTCGCCGTAGAGGGCGCCCTGCTGATGCGGGTTCTCGCCGTAGCGCAGATCCTGCGCCTTGTGGAGTTGCAAGTGCAGCGTCTCGCCGAACGGACTCTCTCCGCCGCGGGCGCCGAGGTAGTCGCTGATCGCGCCATCGTAGCGTGCGGTAGCCTGAAAGGCCTTCTTGGCGAGGCGAAAGTTCGTCGTCGCGCTCACGCTGCCATGGTTGGCGCGCAGCTCGTCGAGCACGGTGCGGTAGTCGGCCGGGTCGACGATCACCGTCACGTCATGGTGATTCTTGGCGGCGGAGCGCAGCATCGACGGACCGCCGATGTCGATGTTTTCGATCGCGTCCTCCAGCGTGCAGTTCGGTTTCGCCACCGTGGCCTCGAACGGGTAGAGATTCACCACCACCATGTCGATCGGTTGGATCGCGTTGGCGGTCATTTGTTGACGATGACTCTCTACATCGCGGCGACCGAGCAGACCGCCGTGAATCTTCGGGTGCAGCGTCTTGACGCGGCCGTCGAGGATCTCCGGCGAACCGGTGTAGTTGCTGACGGCGACCACCGGAATACCGCCGTCGGCGAGCGCCTTCGCGGTGCCGCCGGTGGAGAGAATCTCGACTCCGAAGCCGTGCAACTCGCGGACGAAGTCGATCAGTCCGCTCTTGTCGCTGACGCTCACCAGTGCGCGTGCAATCTTGCTCATGCGTTCCTCCCCACCTCGTCATCGTGCAGCACCCGCGTCACGCGTTTGCCAAGTCGGGTGAGCACTTCATATGCAATCGAATCCTGCCAGCCGGCCACTTCTTCCACGCTGATGCGCGCATCGCCCTGGGTACCCCAGAGCACGACCTCATCGTGCGGCTCGACCCCGGCGACATCGGTCACGTCGATCAGCGTGAGATCCATGCACACCAGGCCGACGATGGGCGCGCGTTGTCCGCGCACCAGCACGAAGCCGCGATTCGACAGCCGGCGATCGTAGCCGTCGGCATAGCCGATTGGGATTGTTGCGATGCGGCTCGGGCGTCGGGTGATGAACGTCTGCCCGTAGCTCAGCGGTCGCTCGGCGGCGACGGACTTGAGTTGAATGATGCGGGTCACCAGTCGCATCGCCGGTGCGAGCGCGACCGGACAGTCCGCCATCGGTGCGATGCCGTAGAGCGCGACCCCTGGGCGTACCATTGTAAAGTGGGACGTGGGCTGGACGAGTGCGCCGGTACTGTTGGCCAGGTGAACAAACGCGGGCCGCACGCCCGCAGCCACGGCGGTAGCCAACGCCTGTTGGAATTGTTGGAGCTGGAAGGCGTAGATCTCGTCATCGCTGAGGTTCGCGTTGGCGAAGTGCGAGAAGATGCCGGCCACGACGATTTCGGGCGCGCCGCGCAGGTCTTCGAGCAGCGCCGGCAGCTCCGACGGCGTCACTCCCAAGCGACCCATCCCGGTATCGACTTTCAAGTGCACGGTGAGCTGCCGCCCGCGCAGTGCGGCACGCCACTCGGCGAGCATGCTGCGATCGACGAGGGCGACGCTGAGTTGATGGGTCAGCACGGCTTCGAGTTGCGATCCCATCGCGCCGGCGAGCACCAAGATCGGCTTGCGGACACCTACGGTCCGCAGCTCGATGGCTTCCTCGACCGTGGCGACACCGAAGGCCTCGACGCCCGGTTCGAGCAGCGGCGCGACCAGCGCGGCGCCGTGCCCGTAGGCGTCGGCCTTCACTACCGCGAGCAGCGCCACATTGGCGTGCGCCAGCCCGTTGCGGATGGCCGCGAGATTGTGACGCAATGCCGCTCCATCGATCTGCGCTACCGTGGGGCGACCGGTACTGACATGCATTGGAGTACGTGACGAGTGCGCTTGCGCTACCAAATGCTTCCCAGGTTGTAAAGGTCGTTTGAAGCGTCTATCTTTTCCCCGTGCGTGTGACAGTGAACGGAGAACCGCACGACCTTCCCGCAACGATGACAGTGGCCGATTTAGTGGCGGATCTCGCACTCAGCCAGCGCCGCATCGCCGTCGAAGTGAATTGCGATATCGTGCCGCGAGAGCGTTACGCCACACACCCCTTACGCGACGGCGACGCGGTCGAGATCGTCCACTTCATTGGTGGCGGGTGACACGGAGGCATGACGGGACATGGAGACGAGCCAATGAGTGATGCGTTCGAGTTGGCGGGCCGAAGCTATCACTCGCGTTTGATCGTCGGCACCGGCAAGTACCGTGACTTCGCCGAGACTCGCCGCGCCGTCGAGGCGTCGGCTGCCGAGATCGTCACCGTCGCCGTTCGGCGCGTCAACATTACCGACCCGAAGGCGGAGAATCTGCTCGACTACCTCGATCCCAAGCGCTTCACGATTCTCCCCAATACCGCCGGTTGCTATACTGCCGAGGATGCGATCCGTACGGCGCGCCTCGCGCGCGAGGCTGGGGTGGGCAACTTGGTGAAGCTGGAAGTCATCGGCGACCAACGGACGCTGTTCCCGGATGTGCCCGAGACCATGCGGGCAGCGGAGGTGCTGGTGCGCGAGGGATTCGCGGTGTTGCCGTACATCAACGACGACCCAATCGCCGCGAAGCGAATGGAAGAGTTGGGTTGTGCCGCGGTGATGCCATTGGCGGCGCCGATCGGATCGGGGTTGGGCATCCGTAACCCGTACAACATCCGCATCATCCTCGAACAGAGCCGGGTGCCGGTGATCGTCGATGCGGGTGTGGGCACGGCGTCAGACGCGGCGGTGGCGATGGAGTTGGGTTGCGCAGCGGTGTTGATGAACACCGCAATTGCCAGTGCCAAGGATCCAATTCTCATGGCCGAAGCGATGCGGCTCGGGGTCGAAGCGGGCCGCAAGGCATTTCTGGCCGGTCGCATCCCGCGCAAACTGTACGCGACCGCGTCCAGTCCACTCACCGATTTGATCGAGTAAGCGATCTGACGCCGCCGATTCAGCTCTATCTCATCACGGACCGCACGCAGACCGGCGGGCGCGCGCTGATCGACGTGGTGGCGACCGCGGTGCGCGGAGGCGTCGATGCCGTGCAGCTCCGGGAAAGGGATCTCAGCGCGCGTGCGCTCGCCGAGTTGGCGCGAGCGCTGCTGCCAGTGTGTCGGCAACACGGCGCGCGCTTGCTCATCAGCGATCGCATCGACGTCGCGCTCGCGATCAGTGCCGATGGCGTGCATTTGCCTACCGCGTCGTTCTCGGTCGCCGACGCCCGCCGGCTGCTTGGTGATCGGTTGATCGGAGTGTCGACGCACAGCGTGCGCGACGTGCAAGCGGCGGTCGGGGCTGACTTCGTGGTGCTGGGGCCGATCTACGCCACGCCATCGAAGGCCGAGTTCGGCGCCCCGCTGGGATTGGCGGTGCTGGCGGAAGCCACCCGCTGCGCCACCATGCCGGTGCTGGCGCTGGGAGGAATTACACCGGACCGGGTTGCCCCGGTCGTCGCGCACGGTGCCGCCGGTATTGCAGTCGTGCGCGCAGTGTGTGGCGCGTCTGATCCAGCCGCTGCAGCGTCAAGCTTGCGCGCCGCGCTGACTCGACACTTGCATTCCCCAGAAGAACGAAGCTAAAAGACGAGCAGCGGTCATTCGCTAGGCGGTATTGCCTCTGCGAGTGGTAGCTAAATTGCCACGACGGAAGATCATCATGCGTCCCAGTCTAATGCTCGGTGATTTGTTAGAGCGCGAACCTGTTGCTGAGCGCTTGCTCAGCGTCCGGCTTCCGGTTGAGCTGCTCGATCGCCTTGATCGGCTTGCGAGAGCCCTTCATACCCGCAAAGGCGAGATCGTGGTCGCCATGTTGAATGAAGGGTTGAGCCGGTTCGGCAAGAAGGCTGGTCGCAAGCGCTCCAAGTAGTACACGGACCATCCCGCGTTCCAGCGGTCAATTCACTTTCGGCGCGCGGCGGATGTGATCCCGTCACGTCACGTACTTTGCATCGAGAGCGTATTTCGCCTCGAGGTCGATCAGGGCGTGAAACTCCTCGAAGCCGAGCAGTCGGTCTAACATGTCACGCGTCGTGCCGTGCGCGCGCAAATGCTGGTAGGCCTCGCGCAGCGCCTTGGCTGCCGCGAGCAAGCCGACCAGCGGGCAGACGATCATCTGGAAACCCAAGTCGCGGAGCTCGTCCCTCGTCAATAAGGGGGTGCGACCCTGTTCGACCATGTTCGCCACCAAAGGTACGCCAGGCAGCGCGCGGGCCACGGCGCGCAGCTCATCGACGGACTCCGGCGCTTCGACGAAGACCGCGTCGACGCCGAGATCGCGAAATGCCTGGCCGCGCCGAATCGCTTCATCGAGGCTGACGGCCGCGCGGGCGTCCGTGCGCGCCACGACGAACAGCTCGTCGGGGTTGCGGGTATCCAATGCGGCGCGCAGTTTGCCTAGTTGCTCGTCGACGGGAATAACGCGTTTGCCGCGCATATGGCCGCAACGCTTCGGCCACACCTGGTCTTCGAGAAAAATACCGGCCGCGCCCGCGCGTTGCATGTCGTGGACGGTGCGGATCACGTTGATCGCGTTGCCGTAGCCGGTGTCGCAGTCGATCAGCACCGGAATCGCCGTCGCGTTGCACACCGCCCGCGCGGTGGCGGTGATTTCGGTCTGCGTCAGCACACCGAAGTCGGGTTCACCCAACGCGGTGGCCGCAACGCTGTAACCCGAGACGAAGATTACCTCGAACCCCGCCTCGGTCGCGATCTTGGCGCTCAGGGCATCATAGACACCGGCCATCAGTAGCGGTTCAGGTTGGCGGACGAGATCACGAATGCGTTGCGCAGGGGTCATAAGCGGGGTCCTTCGTTGCGGGCGCGATCATGCACTGCGGCCTCGACGACTGCAACGGTGCTCCCCCGCTGGCTATCGCGCTTGCCTTGCTGATCAGGCCAGTGAGAGACTAGAGTCGATCGCACGCAAGGGAGGACGCCATGCCGGTGATTCGCGCCGAGGAACTGACCTACACGAAAGTCCGTCAACTGGATGGCCATCGCACCGTCTGCTTTCAGCCGATGAGCGCGCTCGAGGTGCACGGGCCGCATCTGCCGTTAGGGATGGACTTCTACATGGCGCGCTGGATGGCGGAGGAGACGGGGCGCCGTTTCGCCGAACGGCATCCCGACTGGACGGTGATTCAAATGCCGCCGCTGCCGCTCGGCACCGACGAGCTACCACTCGCCGGCTCGATGCATGCGTCGCAGCGCACGGTCTACTCGGCCTTGGTGTCGCATGGGCGCTCGCTGGCGCGCGCGGGGTACAAGTACGTGGTGGTGACCAACGGCCATGGCGGGCCGCGCCATGCCTCGGCATTGGAAGCGGCGTGCCGCATCGTCAGCAAGCGCGAAGGCATCAACATGTTTTCGCCGTCGATTCTGACGCTCCACCGCATCATCACCGGCCAGCGCTTCGCGCCAGTCGAAGAGATAATCGGCCGCGCACTCACCGATGCGGAGCGCCGCGGCTTGCTCAGCGGCGAACACGCGGGGAGTTGGGAAACCTCGTTCATGCTCGCGCAACAGCCGGAGTTGGTCGAGCGCGACTATCTGTCGCTCGGGCCCGTGCAGCCGCCGGCGTTCAAGCCGCTGGCGCAGCTCGGCGAGCGCCTCGTCGCGTGGCAAGAACGGCGTGGCCGCGATGCCACGCATCTCAAGACCGTCTTTCACGGCGTGGCCGGCGGACTCGGCTGGCTGCTCAACGCCAAGTACGGCTACGGCGGGCCGGTCGTGTCGTATCAAGGCGATCCGTCGGTCGCGTCGATGGAGATTGGGCACGCTTTCCGCGAGATCCTCGCGCGCGATTGTCTCGAACTGCTCGAAGGGGTGACCGAAGGGCGCCTGCGTGCGGATGAGGTTCGCAGCATCGCGTCGGACCCAGCGCTCATCCAGCCGCAGTTCTGGCGGCGCATCGGATTGGCTGCCGCCGCGGTCTTGGCGCTGCTCATTCTTTGGCGATAGGTGATCCGCGGTGAGCACTCTCTTCGGCGTCCACACCGGTCCGCAGAATTGTACGCTCGACGACCTGCGACAGGTCTGGCATCTCGCCGACCGTTCCGGATTTCACTGGGTGTCGATCTGGGATCATTTCTATCCGGCGATGCTGGTGCCCGGCGATGCCCAGGGCACATGCTTCGAAGCCGTGTCGATCATGACCGCGCTCGCCGCGGAGACCAAGCACGTCCGCGTCGGTTCGCTGGTGTACTGCATCAGCTACCGGCATCCGGCCGTGCTGGCGAATGCGATGGTCACCATCGATCACGTCAGCGGCGGCCGCATGGAGTTGGGTCTCGGCGCGGGGTGGAGTCAGCTCGAGTACGATGCCTACGGAATTCCGTTTCTCCCGATCAAGGACCGCCTCGATCAATTGGAAGAGGGCCTGCAGGTCGTCCGCGGCCTGTTCACGCAAGAGGTCACGAACTTCAACGGCAAGCACTTCACGCTGACCAACGCGCGCTGCGAACCCAAACCGGTGCAAAGGAGCCCGCGCCTGTGGGTCGGTGGGATGGGCGAAAAGCGGCTGCTGCGCATGGTGGCGAAGTACGCCGACGGCTGGAACGTGCCGTTCATCGGCCCCGAGCTATTCGCGCAGAAGAATCAGGTGCTGACGCGCTGGTGCGAGAAGGAGCAGCGCGATCCCTCTGCGATCCTGCGCACGATCAACCTCGGTCTGGCGATCGGCCGCAACGAAGCCGAAGCGCAAACGAAGCGCGATGGGTTGAAGGCACAGTTCGGCGGCGCGCTCAGCTTCATGGAGCCCGGCATGCTGATCGGCACACCGCAACAGGTGATCGATCGCATCGGTCAGTACGTCCGCAACGGCGCCGAGTGGATCATCCTGGCGTTGCGTGCGCCGTTCGACGTGGAAGGGTTACACGTGTTCATTGATGAAGTGATGCCGGTGTTTCGAGCGTGAGGGCGTGACTCGACAGCCTGCGCGCTTGAGTTGGTGGCGGCGGGCGTCCCGCCCGTCGTGCAGGCAAGGACGCCTGCCTCCACCGGTACAAGAAGCCACGCGTTTCTGCCCGACAGCCGGCGTGCAAACACCTGCGAATGCTACTCGGAACGAACGAAGGTGCTCGCATTAGTCGGCCCGGTGCTGGTGTGACGCCACCAGCGCGAGCACAAATCCCACGATCGAAGTGGCAAAGAGCACTCCGATCCAACCGAAGAGCTGCATCGGTTCGATCGGCCCGCTGCCGCGTTCACCAAGATGTTCGAGATGGCTGAAGAAGCTGGCGTAGAACATGCACACCGTGAAACCCCACCCGCCGCAGAGCGGTCCAACCCGCGGCGCCGCCGACAATGCGACCCGACCGCCCCAAAGGAGGAGCCCTACGGCGATGTAGTCGACCAACCACCACGGCCACCACTCCCAGTCGCCCCAGTTACGCCGCACCTCAGCAATTGCGAGAAACAGACCGAAGCCGATCGCCAGGCGCGCGCTCCAAACCAGAACCGAGACTCGACGAGTACTCATGCTTCCCCTCAGTGCGGGGCGGTCGATATCACGTTGGAGTAGGGGAAGCGAAGTCGCCCGTCTTCGCCTCGATCCCGGATATCGATCGCCAGGGTGAGCCGTGAGTCGTGAGGAATGAGTCTCCCCGGAGAAGCGATCCGAATCCGACAACTCACGGCTCACGATTCACGGCTCACGGCTCACGACCACAGTCGTGGGCACCAATCTCCGTGCATCAATTGAATCGTTGCCGACCGGTTGGTAAGACCTCGCAGCGACGCACTCGACCATGGACTACAAACACACCCTCAATCTGCCCAAGACCGACTTCCCGATGCGGGCCAATCTGCCGCAGCGCGAGCCCGAGATGCTGGCGCGTTGGGAAGCGATGCGCATCTATCACCGCATGCAGGAGGCCAACGCCGGCAAGCCGAAGTTCATCCTGCACGACGGGCCGCCCTACGCGAACAACAACATCCATCTCGGCCAAGCGCTAAACAAAATTCTCAAGGACTTCATCGTCAAGCTGAAGTCGATGTCGGGTTACCTGTCGCCCTACATCCCGGGCTGGGACTGCCACGGGCTGCCGATCGAGTTGCAGGTGGAGAAGAAGCTCGACAAAGGCAAGGCGTCGATGGAGCCCGCGGAGATCATCCGCCGCTGTCGCGAGCATGCGCTGACTTTCGTTGACGTGCAGCGCGAGGAGTTCAAGCGCCTCGGTGTGTTCGGCGACTGGGAGCATCCGTACCTCACCCTCGACCCGGAGTACGAAGCCACCGAGGTGCGCGAGCTGGGCCGCTTCATGGCGTCGGGGGTCCTCTATCGCCGCAAGAAGCCGGTGTACTGGTGCCCGTCGTGCGTGACCGCGCTCGCTGAAGCGGAGGTCGAGTACGCGGATCACAAGTCGCCGTCGATCTACGTCGCCTTCAAAGTGGTTGAGCCGTTACCGGCGAAACTGGTATCGCTGCGCGGTCGTGATCTGTCGGTGATCATCTGGACGACCACTCCATGGACACTACCGGCCAATTTGGCGATCGCCTTTCATCCCGAACTTGAATACGTCGCGGTTGAGATCGGCGAGAAGGTGTACCTGGTCGCGCGGGGGTTGCTCGATGCGACCGCGCGCGCGTTGAGCTGGAGCGATCCGCGTGAGTTGCTGTCGCTGCACGGCGCCGATCTCGTTGGCGGGCGCGCCCGCCATCCGTGGATCGATCGCGACTCGGTGTTCTTGCTGGGCGAGCACGTCACGCTGGAGCAGGGCACGGGCTGCGTTCACACCGCGCCGGGTCATGGACACGAAGACTACGAGATCGGACTGGCAAACGGACTCGACATCTACTGTCCGGTCGACGCACACGGCAAGTTCACCAACGAGGTGCCGGAGTTTGTCGGCCAGTTTGTGTTCAAGGCAGACGCTGGCGTGCTTTCGAAGTTGCGCGAGCTCGGCGCATTGATGGCTGAGGAGAAGTTCACGCATTCGTACCCGCATTGCTGGCGCTGCAAGCAGCCGGTGATCTTCCGCGCCACGGAACAGTGGTTCATTCCGATGGAGCAGAACGGTCTGCGCGCGCGGGCGTTGGCGGAGATCGAGCGCGTGCAATGGATTCCGCCGTGGGGGCGCGACCGCATCCGCGGCATGATGGAAGGCCGTCCCGACTGGTGCATCTCGCGCCAGCGTGTTTGGGGCGTGCCGATCGTGGCCGTGTATTGCGATGCCTGTGGCACGGTGATCGCCGATACGCGGGTGGCCGAACATGCCGCGAGCAAGATTGCCCAGCACGGTGCATCGGTTTGGTTCAGCGGCACCAACGACGAGTTGCTGCCACTGGGGTTTCGCTGTCCGTCGTGCGGGGCAAGCGACCAACTGCGCCGAGAGAAAGACATCCTCGACGTGTGGTTCGATTCGGGCGTCAGCCACGCCGCGGTTGTAGCGGCGCGGCCCGAGCTGGGCGGCCGCGCCGATCTCTACTTGGAAGGCAGCGATCAGCATCGCGGCTGGTTTCACACCTCGCTGTTGACGTCGATCGGCACCGGCCGCCCGGCGCCGTACGGCGCGGTCCTCACGCACGGCTTCTACGTCGACGCCGAAGGCAAGAAGATGTCGAAGTCGCTCGGCAATGTCGTGGCGCCGGAGGCGTTGACCAACAAGTACGGCGCCGAAATTCTGCGGCTCTGGGTGTCGGCCGCCGACTACCGAGACGACATGCGCATCTCGCAGGAGATCCTCGATCGCCTGCTCGAATCGTATCGCCGCATTCGCAACACCGCGCGGTTTCTGCTCGGCAATCTCTACGACTTCGCACCCGATACCGATCGCGTGCCGGTCGCCGAAATGCCGGAGCTCGACCGCTGGGCGTTGCATCGCACGCACGCGTTGATTGCGCGCTGCCGTGCCGCCTACGACAACTACGAGTTCCATCAGGTCTACCACAGCCTGAACAACTTTTGTGTCGTCGATTTGAGCGCGCTCTATCTTGATATCGTGAAAGACCGCCTGTATTGCTCGGCGCCAGCGAGTCGCGAGCGGCGCGCGGCCCAGACGGTGCAGTGGGTCATCCTCGACGCGATGGCGCGACTGATGGCGCCGATTCTGTCGTTCACAGCGGAAGAGATTTGGACGCACGTGCCGGCGCAACGCGACAAGACCGAGAGCGTGTTCTTGGCGGGGTTCCCGGCGCTCGATGCGGTTGCGACCGACGACGCGCTGGCAGCGCGTTGGGATCGGTTGCTGGACGTGCGCGCCGCCGTCACCAAGGCGCTCGAAGACGCGCGCAAGAGCGGCCAGATCGGTCACTCGCTCGATGCGCGCGTGCAGCTCGCCGCGAGCGACGGCTTGCAGCCGGCGCTTACCGAGGTGAGTCGTGATCTGCCCGCGCTGTTCATCGTGTCGCAAGTGGAGTTGGTGCCTGAGCTTGCCGGTGAGCCCAGCCCTCTGCTGCGTGATCTCAAAGTGCGGATCGAGTCGGCTCGTGGCGGCAAGTGCGAACGCTGCTGGAACTTCAGCGAAGCGGTTGGCAGCAGCGCCAAGCATCCCGGCCTGTGTGAGCGCTGCCAGCGGGTCGTGGCCACTCTCGCATGAAGTTCGTCCTGGTGCTGGCACTGGCGCTGGCGGTCGTCGGACTCGATCAGGCGAGCAAATCGCTCATCCAACAGCGGATGGAGATGTACCAGTCGATCCCGGTGATCGACGGCTTCTTCCACATCACGTACGTGCGCAACACCGGCGGCGCGTTCGGATTTCTGCACGAGGCGAACGCGGCGCTCCGGTTGCCGTTCTTCATCGGCGTATCGATCCTGGCAGTGGGCGCGCTGCTGTACTTCGTGCGCCAAGTGGAGGCCCGGCAATACCTCTTGCTGGCCGCGCTGGGCGCGATTCTCGGCGGCGCACTCGGCAACCTCACCGATCGCATGCGGATGGGCACCGTCGTGGATTTCCTCGACGTACACTACCGCGGCTGGTATTGGCCGACATTCAACGTCGCCGACTCGTTCATCTCTACTGGTGTGGTCGTGCTGCTGCTGCACTCGCTGTTGGTCGGCGACCAGGTGAAGGGTGACGGGTGACCGGGCGCACCCGGCCCTCGATACGATCGCTTCGCGATCTACTCGGGCAAACGGGATTGGAGTTCTTGAAAGGATATTACCGCTTCCCCGCGTAGTCGCGCTGAGTAGAAGCCGTAGGCTTCGTACCGAAGGGCGACGTATCGAGGGGCGGGGGTCACCCGCATCTCACTTGAACTTCCGCTGCCCCCACCACGGATAGAACGGTGGCATATCGCTGCTGGGCTTCATCGCGAACTGAGCCGGACGTTTCTGCAAGAATGAAGTGACCCCTTCGATGGCATCGGGCGACCGGCCCATGAAGTAGATGCACTTGGAATCAATTTTGTGCGCCTCCATCGGATGATCGGCGCCGAGCATGCGCCAGAGCAGCGCGCGAGACAGCGTCACCGACATCGCGGAGGTGTTGTCGGCGATCTCGCGCGCCAGCGCCCGGGCGGTCGGCAACAGCGCCTCCGGCTCGACCACACGACTCACCAGACGGGAGCGGAGTGCCTCGTCCGCTTCGAACACACGGCCGGTGTACACCCATTCGGCGGCCTGACTGATGCCGACAACGCGCGGGAGGAAATAGCTGCTGCACGCTTCCGGCACGATCCCACGGCGCGCGAACACGAAGCCGATACGGGCGGCGCTCGACGCGATGCGAATGTCCATCGGCAATGTCATCGTGATGCCGACGCCGACCGCCGGGCCGTTGATGGCGGCGATCACCGGCTTCTTCGATTCGTAGATGCGCAAGCTCACCAGTCCACCGGTGTCGCGGTGGTTGTCGATCGTCTCATGCGTGTTGTCGAACGTCGCACCGCCGCTGCTGAGGTCGGCGCCAGCGCAGAAGCCGCGCCCGGCGCCGGTGACGATGATGGCGCGCACCGCATCGTCGCGGTCCGCTTGATCGAATGCGTCGAGCATCTCTCTCGCCATGGTGGCGGTGAACGCGTTGAGTTTGTCGGGGCGGTTGAGCGTGATGGTGAGTACGCTCTCCGCGACATCGTACTGGATCTCCTGATAGGTCATGTCTTACCTCGCTTGATGTTGTGATCGCCCTTGCCCGATGGGACTGTCGAATGTCTCCGAAGCGTAGGGGCGATGCATGCATCGCCCTCCGCATTGTCCACGGCTGCCACGTTGATTGGCGGGCGACGCATGCGTCGCCCCTACAGGAAACGGGAAACTCGGTGCGCAACAGTGCGACGCTCGTCATCTCCGCGGAGGCGCAGGAGGTTACTCCACGCGCCCCGGCACGCGGAGAATATCTGCCGCCTGCGTGGGCGTTGCCACGGCGCGGTTCGCGCGGTGCGCCATCTGCACGATCTCGCTGACCAGCTCTTCGTTCGTTGGCTGATGCGGCCCAGCGTAGTCTTCGAGTCCGACGCGGACATGACCACCGCGGGCGATCGCGAGTTCGGCCAACGTCTCGCTAACGTCGCCCGCCAGTATGCCGACCATCCAGGGCAGATCGTGAGCACCGAGCATGGCTTGATACGCGTCGAGGCTAGCGGCGGTTGGTGGTAGCCCGAACGGCAGGGTCGGCCCGCCGAAGTAGAGCTGAATCTTGGACGGTGGCAGACGGCCAGCCGCATGATAGGCGAGGGCAACGCGCAGAAAGCCGGGCTCGAAGATCGAGATGTGTGTCCCGAGCCGGCGAGCGTTGCAGCAATCCACCATGTAGCGCACGTCTGCGAACGTATTCTGATAGACTAGGTCGATCGCTGCGGGCAGTCCCTCGCCATCGAGCGGACCGAGGCTCACCGACCCGGGATCGATCAGCGCCAAGCGCAGGACGCCGGCATCGGCCAACTCTTCCACGTGCGCGTAACGCTCGGCGATGTTGGTGTGGGGTCCGCCGCCGCCCATTGTCGGGTAGAGCAGGGTATCGGGATGTCGCTCGTAGATCGCCGTCCACGCTTGACGATACGGGTCGCTCGCGTGGCGACCATCGAGCAAGCCGTCGTTGTTGTGATGATGCACGATGGCGGCACCGGCGGCGATGCAGGCACACGCAGACTCGACGATCTCCGGCACGCTGCGCGGCACGTGCGGATTCATGGCCTTCGACGTCGCGCCGTTGATGGCGGCTTCGATGATGAGCGGCGGTAACGACGGTGCGCTCATCCGCACTGACCGCGCTGACGAAGGAAGTGATCCGCCAATACCAGGCAGGCCATCGCTTCGACCATCGGCACGGCGCGCGGAAGCACGCAGGGATCGTGTCGACCTTTGGCTTCGAGCGTGACGTGCTCGCCGGCGCGATTCACCGTGTCCTGCGCTTGGCGAATCGTTGCGGTCGGCTTGAAGGCGACACGGAAGATGATGTCTTCGCCGTTGGCGATGCCGCCTTGCACGCCGCCGGAGCGGTTGCTGACCGTGCGCACGCGCCCGTTCTCGACCGTGAACGGATCATTGTGCTCGATGCCGGTGAGTTGCGTGCTGCCGGCAAAGCCGCTGCCGATCTCGAAACCCTTCGATGCCGGCAGCGACATCACGGCGCGCGCGAGGTCGGCTTCGAGCTTGTCGAACACGGGTTCGCCGAGGCCAGCGGGGACGTTGCGACAGACGCATTCAACCACACCGCCGAGCGAGTCGCCGGCCCGTCGCGCCTCCTCGATGCGCGCGATCATTTGCTCCGCGGCCTGCGGATCGGGACAGCGCGTGATGCTAGCCTCCACGTCGGCAAGCGTGACGCGGGCTGAGTCGACGTTGGCCGCAATGCTGTAGACTTGCTTCACGTACGCCAGCACTTCGACGGTCGCGCCGGTTGCGAGCACTTTGCGCGCGATGGCGCCGGCGGCAACGCGTCCAATCGTTTCACGCGCTGATGCGCGTCCCCCGCCTTGCCAATTGCGAATGCCGAACTTCGCTTCGTACGTGTAGTCGGCGTGCGAGGGTCGGTAGGTATCTTTGAAGTCGACGTAGGCATCGGGCCGCGCGTCGGTGTTGCGCACGAGGATCGCGATTGGCGAACCGAGCGTCTGGCCCTCGAAGACACCCGACAGAATCTCTGCCCGGTCGGGTTCATCGCGCGGTGTAGTGATCGTGCTTTGACCCGGCCGGCGCCGATCGAGATCGCGCTGAATCTCGTCGACCGAGATCGACAAGCGCGGCGGGCAGCCGTCGACGACGACACCAACGCCACCACCGTGCGACTCACCGAAGGTGGTCAGACGGAACAATTGTCCAAACGTCGAGCCCATCGCGGGCTAGTGTAGGTGAGTCAGCGCCCGCCGACAAGCGACGCCGCCCGTTGCGCGCGCCTACAGTCGATCGACGTGGAAATCGCGAAATCGGTCGAAGTCTCGGTCTTCGGTCAACAGACTTCGCACGACGACCAGGACGTTGGTGCCGACGGTGATCACCTGCGATCCTCCATATGATCGTAGAGTGCATCTCGATCCGTCCGGTTGAGGCGGGGGACGCGGCGGCCCTTCTTGGTAACGAGTCGGAGTCGAAACGAGCGCGTTGCGCGGCGCGGTGGCTGGAGATAACTCCACAACGCTTCTTCAATCAGGCTGGTGAGAGACCGGCCCTTCCCAGCCGCATGCTTCTTGGCGGCCCGCGCAAGCGCGTCGTTGAGGTTGAGTGTGGTTCGCATGCACGTATCGGTACGCCACCGAGCAGATAGCTGTCAATCGCATGCCGTGGCTCACGCGGTTAACCCTGATGTGACAGAACATGGGCGGTGGGGTTGCGGTTTGCCCGCACCAGTTGCGCGGTTGGTCAAGGTTCCCCGTGCCGTTCTTAAACGTCATTGAGAATGAGGTCCTGGGAGGGCGAGGCTCCCGCCGAGCCGCCGCACCATCGCCGCGCCGGCGGCTCGCCGGAAGGCTCGCCCTCCCGATTCGCCCACCGCTCTGTTGTCACATCGGGGTTAACTTGCGGTACTTGATGCGGTGCGGTTGATCGGCATCCGCGCCGACTCGTTTGTGGCGGTCGGCTTCGTAGTCTTGGTAGTTGCCCTCGAACCACACCACCTGGCTGTCGCCTTCGAAGGCGAGCATGTGCGTTGCAATGCGATCGAGGAACCAGCGATCGTGGCTGATGACCACCGCGCAGCCGGCGAAGTTGACGAGCGCGTCTTCGAGCGCGCGCAGGGTGTCGATGTCGAGATCGTTGGTCGGCTCGTCGAGCAGCAAGAGGTTGCCGCCGCTCTTGAGCAGCTTCGACAGATGGAGCCGGTTGCGCTCGCCGCCGGAGAGGTCCTTTACCCGCTTCTGCTGATCAGGGCCCTTGAAGTTGAACGACGCCGCGTACGCGCGCGAGTTGACCTCGCGCTTGCCGACCATGATCGTCTCCTTGCCACCGTCGGAGATTTCCTCCCACACCGAGCGCTCGCCGTCGAGCGTGTCGCGACTCTGATCGACGTACGATAGCGCCACGGTGTCGCCGATTCGTAACGTGCCGCTGTCGGGTTGTTCTTGGCCGACGATCATGCGGAAGAGGGTCGTCTTGCCGGCGCCGTTCGGTCCGATCACGCCGACGATGCCGCCGCGCGGCAGCAGGAAGTCGACGTTGTCCATCAGCAGCCGATCGCCGTAGGCCTTGCGGACACCCTTCGCTTCGATCACCAGATCACCAAGCCGCGGCCCCGGTGGAATGCTGATCTCGGCGGCCCCTTGGCGTTGATCGGCGGCCCGATCTTCGGAAAGCAACTGCTCGTACTGCGCGAGGCGAGCCTTACCCTTCGCCTGCCGCGCGCGCGGTGCCAGACGCACCCACTCCAACTCGCGCTGCAACGTGCGCTGACGGGCCGACGCCTCTTTCTCTTCTTGGGCGAGCCGTTTCTGTTTTTGATCGAGCCACGACGAATAATTGCCTTCCCATGGAATGCCGGCGCCGCGATCGAGTTCGAGAATCCAGCCGGCGGCGTTATCGAGGAAGTAGCGATCGTGCGTGACGGCGACAACTGTGCCCTTGTATTCCTGCAGATGGCGTTCGAGCCACGCCACCGATTCGGCGTCGAGGTGGTTGGTCGGTTCGTCGAGCAGGAGCAGATCTGGTTGCTGGAGCAGGATGCGGCACAGCGCGACGCGGCGGCGCTCCCCGCCGGAGAGCGTGGTCACGTCGGCATCGCCCGGAGGCAGGCGGAGCGCATCCATGGCGATCTCGAGCTGCCGGTCGAGTTCCCAGGCGTTGGCCGCATCGATTGCGTCTTGCAGGCGCCCTTGCTCGGCGAGCAGCTTCTCCATCTCGTCGTCCGACATCGGCTCGCCGAGCTTGGTCGAGACCTCTTCGAAGCGCGTGAGCAGCGCGCGCGTGGTCGCGACGGCTTCTTCGACGTGCTGCAAGACGTTCTTCTTGGGATCGAGCTGGGGTTCCTGAGGCAGGTAGCCGACGCTGTAGCCGTCACCCAGAACGGCTTCGCCGGAGAAGTCCTTGTCGAGCCCGGCCATGATGCGGAGGAGGGTGCTTTTGCCAGCGCCATTGGCGCCGAGCACGCCGATCTTGGCGCCGGCATAGAAAGACAACCAGATTCCCTTGAGAATCTCCTTGCCCTGTGGAGTGACCTTGCGAAGGTCTTTCATGGTGAAGATGAACTGCGGCATGAGCGAGACGAGTTTCCTTCCTGGCGGCTATTCGAAAGCCGCTGAGTCTAAACGATGGACGTTGCACGGACAAGGTGCTCCGCGCTCACAACGAAAACGGGGCAGCCGGTATTGCCGGCTGCCCCGTATGGTCGAGGTGCGAGGTGACGACTTAGCCGTCGTAGTACATCGCGAATTCGTGCGGATGCGGACGCAGGCGCACGGCGTTGACCTCGTTGCTCCACTTGTATTCCATCCAGGTCTCGATCACGTCTTCGGTGAATACGTCGCCCTTGAGCAGGAAGGCGTGGTCCTTCTTCAAATTGTTGAGCGCTTCGTCTAGGCCACCGGGCATGGACGGAACGTTCTTCAGCTCCTCGGGCGTGAGCGAGTAGATGTCCTTGTCGAGCGGTTCACCCGGGGACATCCGCTTCTCGATACCGTCGAGACCGGCCATCAACATGGCGGAGAAGGCGAGGTAGCCGTTGCAGCTCGGATCGGGGAAACGCACTTCGATGCGCTTCGCCTTCGGGGACGGCGAGTACATCGGGATGCGCACTGCGGCCGAGCGGTTGCGGCTCGAGTAGGCGAGATTGACCGGTGCCTCGAAACCCGGAACCAGGCGGCGGTAGCTGTTGGTGCCGGGGTTGGTGAAGGCGGCTAGCGCCGGCGCGTGCTTGAGGATGCCGGCAATGTAATGCATCGCCATCTCCGACATGCCCCCGTACCCGTCGCCGGCGAACAGCGGTTTGTCGCTTTTCCAGATCGACTGGTGAACGTGCATGCCCGAGCCATTGTCACCGAACACCGGCTTGGGCATGAAAGTCGCCGTCTTGCCGTTGCGACGCGCGACGTTCTTGACGACGTACTTGTACCACATGAGCGCATCGCCCATCTTCACCAGCGGCAAGAAACGCATGTCGATTTCGGCTTGGCCGGCGGTGGCGACTTCGTGATGCTGCTTCTCGATGCGGATGCCGACCGACTCCATCGTGCGGACCATTTCCTGGCGGATGTCCTGTTGCGAGTCGGTGGGCGGCACCGGGAAGTACCCTTCCTTGTAGCGCGGCTTGTAGCCGAGGTTGGGATTCTCCTCGCGACCCGTGTTCCACTGGCCCTCGACTGAATCGAGGAAGTAGTACCCCGAGTGCTGGTTCTGTCCGTAGCGGATGTCGTCGAAGATGAAGAACTCAGGTTCGGGGCCGAAGTACGCCACGTCACCCACGCCAGTCGACTTCAGGAAGGCCTCGGCCTTGCGCGCGACGTTGCGCGGGTCGCGGCTGTAGTCTTCTTTGGTGATCGGGTCGATGATGTTGCAGATCAAGCTGAGCGTCGCGTCCTTGCAGAACGGATCCATGACGGCGGTGCTCGCATCGGGCATCACGAGCATGTCCGAAGCATGGATCGGCTGCCAGCCACGGATCGACGAGCCGTCGAAGCCGGAGCCGTCTTCGAAGAGGGCCTCGTCGACCTCGCTCATCGGTACCGTGAAATGTTGCCAGGTGCCGAGGAAGTCGAGAAACTTCAAATCGGCGCACACGGCCTTATTCTCTTTTGCGAACTTGATTGCGTCCTTCGGGCTCATACCCTGGTTCCTCCCTACGTGTTTCGTGCTCTTGCCCTGCCGGGCGGTTGATGTGGGTGCGCGTTTTGCGCTGACTCGTTTTGCCTTCTGCTTAGATGGCATCCCTCCCTCGCTCGCCGGTGCGGATCCGCACGACCTCGTCGACCGCCAAGACGAAGATCTTGCCGTCGCCGATGCGTCCGGTCTTCGCGGCCTTCTCAATGGTGTCGACGACCTGCACCACTTGCTCGTCCTTGACGATGATCTCGAGCTTCACCTTGGGCAGGAAGTCCACCACGTACTCGGCGCCGCGGTACAACTCGGTGTGTCCCTTCTGGCGCCCGAACCCCTTTACCTCGCTCACGGTCAGTCCCTGTATCCCGATGGCGCTGAGCGCCTCCTTCACTTCGTCCAATTTGAACGGTTTGATCACGGCTTCAACCTTTTTCATTTGGGACTCCTTGCGGAACGATTGTCGCCACTCCTTATGCCAGTCGTTTGACGCTGTAAAGTCGCCGACCGCTTAGATCTCATACGCCCTCTCGCCGTGCTGCGAGAGGGCCAGAAGAATGAGCGCCCCGAGGTCTCGGAGATAGACGGCTACGCCCATGATGAACCGCCGCATCAATCGCATCAGCGAGCAACGCTGGTGCCACTAATGCCGATAGGCCCTGCGCGCTGCGTGCGTCTACTCGACTGGCTGGCAAGAGTGAAGTGCTGCCCAGCCCCCGGGCAGCGCTCAATCCTTAGGCAACCTTTAGTAGGCGGGAGGCCGAAACCCGAACTGGGGCTCCGTCCCGTCCTGCAACCGGCCAATGTTGTCGCGGTGGCGGAGAATGATGGCTCCGGCAGTGATCAACGCCGCGAGATCGATGTCGATGCCGGCTCGACAGACGAGAGTCATCACCGGCAGAGCCGCCACCGCCGCCATCGACGCCAAGGACACGTAGCGAAACGCGCGTGCCGTCGTGGCGAACACGACCACGCAGATGGTCGCTGCCAACGGTGTCAGCACGAGAAACGTGCCCAGCGCGGTGGCGACTCCTTTGCCGCCACGAAAGCGGAGGAAGCACGAGAACAGGTGGCCGCCAATCGCGGCGAGCGCCGCGGCGGCGGGGAGCCACGGCGTTGTTGCCGCTGCCTGCGCGATCCACACCGACAGCGCCCCTTTCAGCGCGTCACCGACGAGCGTCAGCGCCCCTGGCCAGCGGCCCGCCGTACGCGCGACGTTGGTCGCGCCGATGTTGCCGCTGCCGGCGCGGCGCGGGTCGACGCCGGCGACGCGAGCGATGACCACTCCGGTCGGAATCGATCCGAGCAGATACGCCACCAGGAGCACGACGAGCGTCATGCGCACGAACTCGATTCAGAAGCGGATGCGCCCGCGCCGTGTGCGTTCACGCTGGCGGCCGTAGGCACTGCCGGCCACCCAGCCGACCAGCAACGCGAAGATCACAAGCAAACCCATCAGCGGTGAGCGCCACGAGTGCTCGGTGTCCGAATCCACCGCGGCGTCTCCCAGCGAGGTCTCCTCGAGACGATGCTGCAGGCTGTCGGCCGCGGCGGTGAGTCGTTGAACTTCGATGCGCAATGCGGCCAGTTCGGAATCGGAGTCTTTGGCGGCCGGCGACTCGCTGCGCTCAGGGGTGCTCGCCACGTTGCCGATTGCTCCCCGAACCTCTTCGCTCGGCGTTGGTGTCGGCGAACTTGCAACGGGCGTCGGTTGCGGCGTACTCGTCGGTGTCGGCGACGCGGCGCGAGGCGGTGTGACGCGCGTCGGCGCGTGGGTCCGTGTCGCCAGCGTTGGTGCAGCCGTCGTGGGCGTCGCGGATGCTGCGCTAGTCGTTGCTTCTTCTGTTGGCGGGGACGTGGGGGTGACTGCGACCGTGGCTGGAACGACAACGGTGGAGTGTCTCTCGCCCGGGAAAGAGAGGAAAGTGCTGTGTACGTATCCGGTCTGGCCCGATGCCAATCGCACCTGTGCCCACACGCCGTCGAGCGCTTCGACCTCGACACGCTCGCCGCGATCGATGGTGGCGAACGCCGGAAAGTTCGTCCCCGGCCCGCGGCGGACGTAGAGCAACTCGGCCCCAGTCACAATCGCTGGAGTCGTGTCGGCGGCATGCAGAGCGCCAGCACAGAGTGCCACGCTGAGAACGAGCAGGACTGGGATGCGATACATGTGGCGGAAAGAGTCGGGGTGACTGGACTTGAACCAGCGACCTCACGGTCCCGAACCGTGCGCTCTACCAGTCTGAGCTACACCCCGATGGCGATTCACGCTGCTCGCCAAACCGACGAGGCCCTGTTGCTACCACAGCGCGCCGAATTTGCAAGGCGGTTCACCCGACGGCTCACTGGCTCGAGCCGCGCAGGGCGGCGATGGTGGCGCGGTAGTCCTTGGTGCCGAACACTCCGGAGCCGGACACCAACACCTCCGCGCCCGCGGCGATCACCGCGGCGGCATTCTCCATCTTCACGCCCCCGTCGACCTCGATCAGGAACGACAACCCGCGTGCGCGCTTGAAGTCGCGCGCCGCGCGGATCTTGTCCTTCGTCGACTCGATGAACTGCTGGCCGCCGAACCCGGGATTCACCGTCATGATCAACAACATGTCGACATCGGCGAGAATCGGTTCGACGGCGCTCAATGGTGTCGCGGGGTTGATGACCACCGCGGGCTTCACACCCGCGGCGCGGATCTGTTGCACGACAGCATGTAAGTGCGGGCAGGCCTCCTGATGGACCGAGAGATAGTTCGCACCGGCCGCGGCGAAGTCCTTGATGTAGCGCTCGGGCTCCTCGATCATCAGGTGGACGTCGAGCGGTAGCTTGGTGTGCGGACGCACGGCTTCGACGACCAGCGGTCCGATCGTGAGGTTCGGCACGAAGTGCCCGTCCATCACGTCGAGATGAATGAAATCGGCGCCCGCGGCATCCACCGCCCGCACTTCCTCGCCAAGGCGCGCGAAGTCCGCGGACAGCATCGACGGCGCGATCAAGATTCGAGACGGCGGAGATGACATCGGCACGACTCTATCTGGCAGGCGGCGCGGAGGTCAACGCGCTTCTCCGATCGTATGGGCGCACGACGGCGCGCGCGTTTGTTCAAGCCGAGTGTCGTGTGCGGAAACGCGGTTACGAGTCCAAAGAGGGAGGGCGAGCCTTCCGGCGAGCCGTTCGGTTTGACCAGCACGGCTCGGCAGGAGCCTCGCCCTCCCACTTTTGTGCCGGGGTGATCTATGGAATCCGATCGTGAGGCACTACCCCAGGCGCGCCCCGCTCGGGATCCGCCCACCGTGAAGGAATTCCGCCGCGCTCAAACTCTTGCGCCCGGCGAGCTGGAGCTGTTCGATCCGTAGTGCACGTTCACCGCAAGCAACAACGATCTCGCTCCCACGCACGTGGACTGTCCCCGGCGCGTCACTGTTGGTGGCCATGACGTGGGCTCGATGGATCTTCAACAGCGTACCGTCCAACGTCGTGGTGGCCGACGGCCACGGGTTGTACGCGCGGACGGCGCGCGCGATGTCGATGGCGCGTCGGCTCCAGTCGATACGCCCGTCTTCCTTCTGAATCATCGGCGCCGCTGTCGCCGCCGCATCGTCTTGCGGTCGCGCGTGCAACTCGCCGCGTTTGAGCGATGAAAGCGCTTGCTGCAGCGCCGCCGCACCAAGATCCGCGAGCCTGGTCTGCAACTCGCCATAGGTTTCGTCGTCTCCGATCGGAGTTTCGCTTTGTAGCAAGACATCGCCGGTGTCCATGCCTTCGTTCATCTGCATGACGGTAATGCCGGTGACCGTCTCGCCATGCAGGATCGCCCACTGGATCGGCGCCGCCCCGCGATATTTTGGAAGCAACGACGCATGAACGTTGATGCAGCCGAGACGCGGCAACGTGAGAAAGCTCGGTGGGAGAATCTTGCCGTATGCGGCCACGACGATCAGATCCGGTCGCAGTTCACGCAGCGCGGTGAACGCATCCTCGGCGCGCAGCTTCGGCGGTTGCAACACCGGCAGCGCCCGGGCGCTCGCGAGATCCTTGATCGGCGATGTTCCAAGCTTGTGCCCGCGTCCCGCCGGCTTGTCGGGCTGGCAGACCACCCCTACAACCTCGTCCTCTCCATCAAGGAGCGCGCGCAGTGATGGTACCGCGAACTCGGGCGTGCCGAAGAAGACGATGCGGAGTAAAGCCATGCGCAGAGACTCATTCAACCATTGTCCGCACGAGTCAATCGGTTCGCATCGTCGCGGTCGATAGTGCGCGAACAATCTGCCTATAACCGGCGCATGATCGCGACGCTGACCTTTCTGCACACCGCGCCTGTTCACATCGAGACCTTCAATCGCCTCCTGGCCGAGTTGGCCCCGGAGATTCCGGCGCAGCACATTGTTGACGAGAGCCTCCTCAGCGAGGCGCGCGAATCCGGCGTGACCGAGTCGCTCGCGAAACGCGTGCAACAAGTCGTCCACGACGCACTCCGCGACGGTGCGAAGGTTGTGTTGTGCACGTGTTCGACCATCGGCGGCTGCGCCGAGTTGGCCGGTGCGTTGCGCGTGGATCGAGCGATGGCCGAGGCCGCGGTGGCCATGGGCCCGCGTATCCTTCTAGCGGCAGCGCTAGCCAGCACGATCGGTCCGACGAGAGATTTGCTCACCGCGGTCGCGACTGAACATGGTCAGGCGATCGTCATCGGCGAACTCTTGTGCGAGCGCGCCTGGGGCAAGTTCGAACAAGGCGACCTCGACGGCTACTTGCGGGAGATCGCCGCCGACATTCGTCGCACCGACGGGTGTGACGTGATCGTGCTCGCCCAAGCCTCGATGGCCGACGCGACGAAGCACTTGTCCGATTTCCCCGTCCCGGTGCTGAGCAGCCCGCGCCTCGGCCTCGCGGCAGCGGTTGCCAGATACCGCGCTCAGTGAGACGGCGCCGGCTCAGGCGTAGGACGGGTCGAGTGCGACGCCGCTCTCACGCTGCCAAGCGGCGAGTTCGCCGGCCACGCTCGGATCGTATGAGTCAGCGAGATAGATGATTTTGTCGCTGGCGTACCGCACGGCTGATCGGCCACGCAACACAAACGGCGGAAGGCCTTCTTTGGTGTAGACGACCTTCCAGCTCATCCGTATTTCCTCGCTGGTGACCTCGGGACCGCTGGTGACCTCAATGTCGCGCTTGGTGAACTTGCGATCGAAGCCGTCGAGCGACCTCTTCATGCCGGCGAAGATCGCGGCCGGACCCGCGAGGCGGCAGCCGAACGACTCCGCCTTCACCTCGTAGACTGCGCCGTCCGCGAAGTAGCGCCGCAGGCGGGTCCAATCGTCGTCGGCCAAGGTTCTTTCGAAATCTCCCGCGTACGCCATGAACTGCTGCATGATGTCCATGGCCGATCCTCTACCACCCCGCATCCGCTGACGGAATCCTACGTCCGCACGCTGGACCAGGATCAGTGCTCTGGACTAGGTTGTCGCCGATGCAAGGGAACGACTGGGGCTTCGCGAGCGACCTCGAAGACGTCAGCGGACAGATCGCCATCGTGGGCATTGGTGACGCCGACTACACCAAGGCGTCGGGACGCACGACGCAGCAGATCGCCGCGCAAGCCACCGAGCGGGCGTTGGCCGATGCCGGCCTGGCGTCGACCGACATCGACGGCATCATGTACATTCCGTTCTCGGGCGATCAGCTCACTGCTGAGGCATACCACTCACACTTCGGCACGACGCACGAAATGTGGGTGTCGGAAAAAGGCGGTGGCATGGTGTGGGCTGGCTCTGCCCCGTACGATGCCGCGCTCGCAATCCGTTCTGGCAAAGCCAAGTACGTGCTCAATACCTTCTCGGTGGCATGGGCGACGCAGCGACCGCAGATGGTCGGCGGGCCCGGTCAAGTACACGCCGAGGATCTCTACAAACAAAACCTCGAGGTGCCGTTCGGCTGGTTCCCGCAGCCGGTGTACTTCGCCACGATCGCACGGCGGCACATGCACGAGTTCGGCACGACCCCCGCGCAACTCGGCGCCATTGCCGTCGCATGCCGGCGCCACGCGACGTTGCACCCGTCCGCGATCATGCGACACAAGCCGCTCACGCTCGACGACTATCTGCGCAGTCCGCTGATTGCCGATCCGTTCCGCAAGGAAGACTGCTGTCTGATTTCCGACGGTGGCGCGGCGTACATCATGACTTCGCTCGAACGCGCGCGCGATCTGCCGGGTCCGATCATCGCGGTGCTCGGCGTCGGCGTCGGCAACTCGCACACTGGCGCCTACTGGTCGCAGCAGGGTGGCTTCACGTCGACGCCGCAAGTCTTCGCGGCGCCCGGCGCGTTCGCGATGGCGGGCGTCGCGCGCGACGATGTCGACGTGCTCACCTGCTACGACCCGTTTACGATCGTGTCGCTGATGCAAATCGAGGACATGGGTTTCTGTCCGAAGGGCGAAGGCGGTCGGTTCGTCGAAGGCGACACGCTGCACTTTGATTCCGGCAAACTGCCGTACAACACCCACGGCGGCATGTTGTCGCACGCCTACGTGCTCGGCATCGCGCACGTCGTCGAAGTGGTGAAGCAATTGCGTCACGCCGCAGCGGCACAAGTGCCGAACGCGACCATCGGCATCTACGGCGGCTACACCGGCCCGCAAGCGAGCACGCTGATTCTCGGGAGACAATGATGCACGCAGAGTTTCCGCTCGCCGACACGAACTGGGAACCGACGCGCGAGTTCTGGGCGGGCGCCGCGCGCGAGCAATTGCTGATCACTCGTTGCGATATGTGTGGTCGCTACGTCTGGTATCCGGAACCACCGTGCCGCTACTGCGGCGGCACTCGGTTGAGTTGGACCCGCGTGAGCGGTCGCGGCACGCTGTTCTCGTGGTCGGTGCTGCACCACGCGTGGATTCCGCAGTTCGCCGAGCAATTGCCGTTCGTCAGCGGCCTCGTCGCGTTGGCCGAAGATCCCGCCGTCCGCGTCGTCAGCTACATCGTCGATTGTCCGATCGAGTCACTGCGTTGCGATATGCCGGTTTGCGTCGTCTTTCGTCCGCTGCGGTTCGCCGGCGTGGCCAGTTCCGTCGTCGCGCCGATGTTTGTGACAGAGAGATGAAAGTCAAAACGCAAAAGTCAAAACGCAAAAGTGAGGAGGATATCATGACCGATCATCTCGGCCTGGCCGAACGCCTCTTGGAGCATGGCGCGCGTGGGCTTTGCACAGAAGGGCCCTCGATACGATCGCTACGCGATCTACTCGGGCAAACGGGTCTGGGGCTCCCGGGAGAAGGACCGCTTCCCCGAGTAGCCGTCCTGAGGAGAAGCCGAAGGCTTCGTATCGAAGGGCGGCGTATCGAGGGGCCGCATCTTGTGCAAAGCCGGCGAAGGTCAAGGTGGTGTCAGAAGGGCAACTTGCAGAACTTTTGACTTTTGCGTTTTGACTTTTGACTGTTGCCTTTTGACTCTCCGGAGGTTTCCATGTCCGAACTCTTCCATGAAGTTGCCAGCATCGACTATCCGATCATCGACTCCGACGCGCATGTGAACGAACCGCCGGATCTGTGGCAGGTGCGCGTACCGCAGCGGCTGAAGAACCGCGCGCCGAAGGTGCTGCATCAACCCGACGGCGATGTGTGGTCGTTCGACGACGGCAAGAAGTTGCGGCCGGTCGGGCTAACCGCGACGGCCGGACTCAGTTACCTGCAATTCCGTCCGTCAGGTTACAAATACGAATTGATCCGCCCTGGCAGCTTCGACACCAAAGAGCGATTGAAGGATCTCGACGCCGACGGGCTCTACGCCCAGATCATGTACCCGAGCGTCACGCTCGCCGGCGCGCGCACATACAGCGACGAGCGCGAGCTGCAATGTGCCTGCGTGCGCGCGTATAACGAATGGCTGCTCGAATTCTGCGCGCCGTCGAACGGTCGCCTGATTCCGCAGGCGATCATTCCAACGACCGGCATTGCCGACGCCGTCGCCGAGTTGGAGTGGGCGATCAAGCACGGCCACAAGGGTGCGCTGATCGCGACATTTCCCAACGGCAAATATGAGTCGACCACCGACGACGACAAGTTCTGGGCAATCGCGCAGGAGGCCGAATTTCCGCTCGGCATCCACATCGGCAGCTTCAGCGAGACCGGACTGCAGCCGACACTGACGCAAGGCACGCTCGGTTTCCTCGCCGGGGCGGGTGGCTCGAAGTCGGGCGCGGATTCAATTCCGGCCACTCTCAAGGTGATGTTCTCCGGTGCCTGCGTGAAGTTTCCGCGCCTGCGTTTCGTCATCGTCGAAGGCAACATCGGCTGGATTCCGACGGTGATGGAACAAGTCGACGACATGTTCTTGCGCTACCGCTGGTTCACCGGCGCGTCAGAGCTGATGCCGCTCATGCCGAGCCGCATTTTCCACCGCAACTTCTGGGCGACGTTCATGATCGATAGCATCGGCATCGAACTGCGCCATCACATGAACGTCGATCACCTGATGTGGTCGACTGACTATCCGCACACCGGCACCGATTGGCCCAACAATCGCGTCACCATCGCCAAACTCTTCCGCGGCGTGCCGAAGGACGAAGTGAAGAAGATGCTGCACGACAACTGCAAGCGGCTCTATCATCTCGATCACATTCCCGATCGGTTGCCGGACACGATCGACTGAATACCCAAATCGTAACCGATGCAAGGTCCTGCCTGCCAGACCGAGAATGATGCTGACTCTTTCCGTAGGAGTCGGCATCGACACCGGGTCGGCGGTGATCGGCGCGATGGGTGACGGCGCCAAGAGCGAGGTGCCCGCCCTCGGCGACACCACGAGCATCGCGGCGCGCCGCGAGGCCCCCCTCGACGTGGACCCCGGCACACGCCCGCAGCGAACGTGGATGTGGCTGCTGGTTGTCGCGTTTGCTGTCCGCCTCGCTGCTCTCCTCCTGACGATTGATATCCCGGGCGACGGACCGACGCACGCGATGATCGCGTACAACTGGTCACGATCGCCCCACTGGGCCTCCTCCGGGACATGGTTGCCCGGCTTCACGTATTTCGCCGGAGCAATGACCTTCGTCGTCAATGACCCGCTGGTGGCGCCGAGGCTGTTGAACTTGATCCTCGGTTCACTCACCGTTCCGGTGTTCTTTGCATTGGTGCAGCACATCCATGGTTCGGAGGTGGCGCTACTCAGCGCGGCTATGCTCGTGACGCTGCCACTGCACATCGGATTGAGTGTCAGCTCCCTCACGGAGGTGAGCTACGTGTTCGAGATCATGGTCGCGGCGCTCTGCATAGTGCGCGCGTCACGGACGAACAGCGCGAGCAGCCTGTACCTCGGACTGTTCGTGGTGTCGCTCGCCATGGCAGAAATGACCCGCTACGAGGCGTGGGTGCTCGCACCCCTGCTGCTGACCTACAATGCGTGGCAGCGTCGCAACGTCCGGCTCACGGTGGGCATGGGAGTGGTCGTCCTCGCTTTCCCCTTCCTCTGGTCGGTTGGCAACTATCGCGACTTTGGCGATGCCTTCTATGGATTCACCGCAGCGGCAAAGCCGCTCGAGGGAGCCCATCCATCGGATGCCGGCACCGCTGTGACAATCATCGCGCGGCAGATGGCCGGGCACCTCGGCTGGATCCTCCCGATCGCTGCGCTGTTGGGACTGGGCGTCACGGTCCTCCGCTTGATCAGCAGAAGAGCCGTTGCTGCAGAGGTGTGCCTTCTGCTGCTGATCGGTGCAGCTTGGGTCATAGTGTTCCGACATGCGATGGATCTCGGGAGAGGCTTCTGGGATCGTTATTCGATACTCGCCTATGTTGCCCTTCTCCCCTTCGCGGCCCTCGGCTATGGGCGCTGCTTCGGTCTCAAGCGCAAGCGACTTGTGCTCGGCGCGGTTACCCTCAGCGGAACGATGCTGGCTGCGTATGTCAGCTCTAACCGAGCCGTTTTCGTAACTCAGAAACAGCCCTCTGAAATGATCGAGATCGCCAATTGGCTCCGAAGCGGTGTGCACGATCGCGATGCGGTGCTGCTCACCAAGATGAGTTGGGAATCGAGCTACCTCCCGCTGTATCTCCCGCAGTTGAGCGGGCGCTATTTGATCGTTTCGCCCTGGGCGAGTGACGATGCGCTCCGCAATTTCGTGCGCGATCAAAAGCCTCTGCTCATTACGCGAGCCGCAGACGCCGAGGACCGGGCTCGCATCGAGCGAGTGGTAGGGATCACCATCTCCGGTGCGAGCCGGGTGCACACCGCCGGGGAAGCGGAGGTCTATAGTCTCGCGCCGCTAGTTGCCAATGGCCGCTAGTGAGAGAGGACAGGCCGAGAACTTTACGCTCGACCGGACGTGGGAACGCGCCGGAGAAGTCGTGTGTCTCGCCGAGCAGCTTGTTTCCGTTTTGCCTGGGAGCGGGAAGGTTGCTTAACCTGAAGCAGCACTCATCTCCTCGTGATCCGTTAGGGAGCGATTTGACAAGCACGCGTTCTGCCGTCAATCTGCGCCCGGTCCAATGGCTGACGTGATCGAGCAATGTGCGGCGTTGCCGCAGCGGGAGTTTCACACCGGCGAGGTTATTCTCGAGGAAGGCAAGCGCAGCGGCTTGCTCTACGTCCTGGCCTCCGGAAGCGTCGAGGTTCTCAAGGGCGATCTGCAGGTGGCCACCGTCGATACGCCCGGGGCGTTCTTCGGTGAGGTCTCAGCCTTGCTCGACATGCCGCACATGGCGACGGTCCGGGCGCTCACCGATGCGACGCTTTTCGTGGCGACCGATTCGCAGGCGTTCCTCGATGCGCACCAGGAGATCGCTCTCAGCCTGGCGCGCTTGCTGGCCAAGCGTTTACACTCGGTGACGACGTACCTGGTGGATCTCAAGCGCCAGTTCGAGGATCACGACAACCATCTGTCTATTGTGGACGAGGTGTTGGAGACGCTGGTTCACCATCAAGGTGTGGAGTCTGAACCGGGTTCGGATCGCTGTCCGGATCCCAAGGTCGAGTAAGCTCGGTAACCGGCCGCGAGGGCGATCCGTCCAACTCGACGATCTCATTGCCAGCCAACGAGCACCACGTCGCGCGCATCGCCGCGGTATCGACGGCAATGAAGGTCGGGCACGCTCCGATCTGCCGTCCGGCGTTGAAGATCCAAGTTGTATCGATGCGATCGACCCACGCGCCGCCGCTACGGAAGGGGGCCTGATGGATGTGCCCGGTGAGCACGAAGTCGGGGTGGTATTGATGAATCCAGCCCACCAGGTCGGTATCGCCGTAGTGCTTGGTGCCCGTCCAGCTGAGCGGGGATGGTTCGGGTGGTGCGTGGTACACCCAGATCCAGCGGGCCTTGCGATGGGCGGCGTCGCGGGCCAGCAACTCGCCGACGCCGTCGCGCCCGCGCGGCCCGTCCCACCATGGGCACACGGTGATCAATGCGTCGTCGACCTCGATACGCTCGCCGTCGACGAGAAACCCGAGGCCGCGCGCGTCGGCCAACCAGCGGGCGACACGTTCGCCGGAAGCGTCGCGGCCGTTGAGGTCGTGATTCCCGGAGCTCACGAGCAGGCGCACCTTGGCTTGCAACCGGCGCAGGTATTTCGTGATGACGACGATCTGCACGTCCATGCCCACAGCGGACGAAATGTCGAGATGATCGCCGGCGATGACGACCGTATCGAAGCAGTCGGCGACATTGTGGACCCAGTCGAACTGCTTGAGGGTGTAGTGCAGATCGGAGACGAGGAGGAGCTTCATCGCGGTTGCGGCGACCAGCGGTGGCGTCCGTCTCCCATGCGTTGGTAGTGCCGCATCCGCCTATGTCACGTCAATGGCTGGCATCGGTGGGCTCGCACCGGAGGTCTCTTCGTGAGTTCGCACCGGGTGTGGTAGTCACCGCGAGCGAAGACACGCGATGCACTGCCCGTCCTGCAACCACGACAACCGCGCTGAGCGCCGCTTTTGCGGGGAATGCGGCGCGACACTCTCCGTTACATGTCCCTCGTGCGGTGCCCCGGCCGAGGCTGGTGAGAAATTCTGCGGCGGATGTGGCGGTTCGTTAGCTGCAAGCGAAAAGTTGAAAGCCGAAAGCCAGATCGCCTCCGCAACCCTAACAACCAACAACCTAACACCGAACAACCTGTCTTCGGGCGAGCGTCGCCAACTCACCGTACTCTTCTCCGACCTCGTCGGTTCCACCGCGCTCAGCGCGCAATTCGATCCCGAAGAGTGGCGCGAGATCGTTTCCCGTTACCACCGCGCCACAACAGCCGCGGTACAAAACTTCGGCGGGCATGTTGCCAAGAACCTCGGCGATGGGCTGCTGATCTACTTCGGCTGGCCGACGGCGCGTGAGGATGATCCGGAACGCGCGATCCGCGCAGGGCTGGCGATCGTCGAGGTTGTTAGGTTGTTGGTTGTTCGGTTGTTAGGCGAAGAAGGGACCGCTTCTGACCTCACAACCAACAACCTAACAACTAACAACCTTTCGGTCCGCGTCGGCATGCACACCGGCCCTGTGGTGATCGCCGCCGGCGGCGAGGTCTTCGGCGAGACCGCGAACATTGCGGCGCGGGTGCAGAGCGCGGCCGAGCCCGACACCGTGGTGATCACCGCCGCGACGCAGCGTTTGGTGGCTGGGCTGTTCGTGGTCGAGGATCGCGGGCCGCAAGAACTCAAGGGCGTGCGCGAGCTGGTGACGCTCTATCGCGTCGTGCAGCCGAGCGGGGTGCGCAGCCGGCTCGATGTTGCGGCGGGACGCCTGACGCGCTTCGTCGGCCGCGACATCGAGCTGGCCACATTGATTGATCGCTGGGAGCGGGCAGCGGATGGCGAGGGGCAGAACGTCGTCGTCCTCGGCGAAGCGGGGGTTGGGAAGTCGCGCCTCGTCTACCAGCTGCACGAGCAGTTGGCGGACGTGCCGCACACGTGGCTCGAATGCGGCGCGTCGCCGTACACGGAAGGGACGCCCTTCCATCCGGTGATCGCGCTGGTATCGCAGGGGCTGTCGTTCGCAACCGAGGACACGGCAGCCGAGAAGTTCGAGAAGGTCGAGCGCGGGCTCGGCACGCTCGCGTCGGTGGAGTCGATCGCGCTGCTCGCCGACTTCCTCGGCCTGCCGCCACCCACGCGCCTGCAACTGAGCCCTGAGCTGCAGCGGCGCAAGACGATCGACTTGCTGGTGCAATGGAATCTGTCCATCAGCGCGGCGCAGCCCCTCGCGCTGTTCATCGAGGACCTACACTGGTGCGACGCGTCGACGCTAGAGCTGCTGGGCCATCTGATCGCGCAGAGCCCGACGGCGCGCGTGCTGCTGCTCGCCACGGCGCGCCCGGACTTCACCCCGCCCTGGCCGGCGCGTTCCAACCTGACCACCGTGCAGCTCGCACGCCTCACCAAGCGCCAGGGGCGGGAGATGGTGGTGGCGCTGCGCGCCGGGGCTGGGGATCAGGGGCTGGGGGCTAGTCCGACCCCCGATCCCCGACCCCTGACCCCCGAACTCGTCGACGCCCTCGTCGCGCGCGCCGACGGCGTGCCGCTGTATCTCGAAGAGCTGACCAAGACAGTGATCGGAGGACCCTCCACTGTAGGGGCGCACGGCCGTGCGCCCGGCCGAGAAATTCCGGCCAGCCTCGCCGACTCGCTGATGGCGCGGCTCGATCGGCTCTCAACGGCGAAAGAGGTGGCGCAGACCGCGAGCGTGCTCGGCCGCGAATTCTCGTACGCGATGCTGCAGGCACTTGTAGGGGCGACGCATGCGTCGCCCTCCGTCTCCGACGCAGCCGACGCAGGTGATGCGCGGGCGAGGCATGCCTCGCCCCTACAGGGAGAGGACTTGCAGCGGTCGTTGCAAAAGCTGGTCGACGCGGAGATCCTCTTCGCGCGCGGCGAGCCGCCCGCGGCCACGTACACCTTCAAGCACGCGCTCATCCAGGAGACGGCGTATCAGTCGCTGCTCAAGCGCGCGCGCCAGCAACTGCACGCGCGCGTCGCCCAGGTGCTGGAGGAGCGTTTCCCCGAGCGCGTCGCGGCCGAGCCCGAGGTGATCGCGCGGCACTACGACCAGGCGGGGGTGGTCGCGCAAGCGACCGGGCACTACCAGCGGGCCGGCGACCGCGCGACGCAGCGGTCGGCGAACGAGGAGGCCATCGGCCATCTGCGGCGCGCGCTCACGCTCGTCGGGACGCTGCCGGAGACGCGCGAGCGGTATCAGATGGAGCTTGGGCTGCAGATGGCGATCGGGCCACCGCTCGCGGCGGCCAGGGGATGGTCGCACCCGGAGTACGAGGAGACCTACGCGCGCACCCGCAAGCTGGCGTCCCAGATCGGCGAGTCGCCCGAGCTACCGCGAGTGCTCGTGGGAGTGGCGGCGGTCTATAACGTCACGGGTGATCTGGCGATGGCGGCCGAGGTCGCGCACGAGGCTTTGGCAGCCGCCGAGCGCACGGGAGATGCGTTTGACCGGCTCAATGCTCACAGCCAAGTCGGCCTCCCATTGCTCTTCCAGGGCAACTTCTCGTCGCGGGCGCTGCAGCATTTCGAGCAGAGCATCGAATTGTACGATCCCAGCGAGCATGGGTCTCTGGCGTACACGGTGGGAGACGACCGTGGCGCCTGCGCCCACGGGTATGCGGCCCTGTGTCACGTGTACCGTGGCCATCCCGACCGAGCGTTGGCGTTGAGCAAGGAGGCGGTGGCGCTGGCGAGGGTCGGAGCGCCCGCGCTCCTCTTCTTCTTCGCCGAGGGCCTCCGGAAGGTCGGGCGCCATGACGACGCCCTGGGCGCGGTCGGACTCGGGCTCGCACAAGCCGAGCAACAGGGACAGCACTTCTTCGATGCCGATCTGCACCGACTGCGGGCAGAAATTCTCCTCGACGTGGGCGGCTATGCGGTCGAGGATGCGGAGGCACTCTTCGGCCAGTCGCTGGAAATCGCCCGGCGGCAAGAGGCCAAGACGTTCGAGCTGCGCGCCGCCACCAGCCTGGCGCGGCTCTGGCAGCGCCAAGGCAAGCGCGACGCCGCGCGCGCCCTCCTCGCCCCGCTCTACGCCTGGTTCACCGAAGGCTTCGCCACGCGCGATCTGAAGGACGCAAAGCTCCTGCTCGACGAACTCTCCTAACGAGCACGAATCACGAACACGAGTCACGACTTCGGAGGACGACGGATGAAGATCGATGCCTTTGGCTCTGGGTTGGAACTGCACCGTGCCGGCGAGCGCGCGCGTGACTTCGCACGCTTGGGTTACGACGGGCTCTGGCTCGCGGAAGCCGGGCGCACGGCGTACCTCACCTGCGCGGCGACCGCGTTGGCGGCGCCGGAACTAGATGTAGGGACAGCGGTCGCGACCGCGTTTCCGCGCAGCCCGATGGTGACGGCACAGATCGCGTGGGAGTTGGCCGAAGCGACGCGCGGCCGCTTCATCCTCGGACTGGGCACGCAGATCAAGGCGCACATCGAACGCCGATTCTCCACCGCGTACGATCATCCGGGTGCGCGCTTGCGCGAGTACGTGCTCGCTCTGCGCGCGATCTTCCGCGCCTTCAGCGGGCAGGAGCGGCTCAACTTCAAGGGAGATTTTTACTCATTCAGCTTGCTCGGCATGTGGACGCCTGGCCAAATCGCCGATCCGGACATTCCGATCTACCTCGCCGCCGTGCGGCCGTGGATGCTGCGCGCCGCCGGTGAAGTTGCCGACGGCATTCACGTGCACCCGTTCCACTCGCGTCGCTACCTCGACGAAGTGATCATCCCAAACGTCGCCAAGGGTGCGCAGCGCGCGGGCCGTGACTCGAAGTCGATCAAGCTTGTCTGTCCGGTCTTCACCATCGTCGGCGACAGCGAAGAAGAGCGCGCCGAGTGGCGCCAGCGAGCGCGCTTCCAGATCGCCTTCTACGGCTCGACGCCGGCGTATGCCGGCGTGTTCGAACTCCACGGGTGGCACGGAGTGTCGCAGCGGCTCACCGAACTGCAGCGCGCCGGCGATATCGCCGGGATGGCCGGCACGATCACCGACGACATGCTCGACGTCTACGCCATCACCGCGACGTGGGACGAGTTTCCGCGGCGCATCGTCGAGAAGTACCAGGGCAGCGCGGATCGTGTGATTCTCTACTTCGCCACCGAGGCCTGGGAAAAAGGGCCGCAGCAGTTCGAGCGCTGGCAGCAGTTGATCGCACGGACCCGGGCGCTCGCCGCTGGGTAAATCCCGATTCAGGGATCGCGGTCGATGGGGATCGCTTGCCGCGCCATGTGGTTGAAGAAGAAAGAGTCCAACGGGCAGATGTACTGGTAGAGGTACGGCCAGTGGTCGCGAACCTTCAACTGCATCTCGAACAGGCTGACAACCGGTGAAAGCTGAAACACGCTGCCGCGGCGCGCGACGGTCAGCGCGTTGATCCGGAGCCGAGTGGCGGGATGCAGCGCGCCGATGGTCAACAGGGCGATGAGGCTGAAGCGAATCGCGCGCGATGGTGCTGTCGCGAGCGCCGTCAGTGTCAGTACCAAGAGCGCGAAGAGCGGTGGAATGGACACCCGCATGACCAGGTCGTTGAAATGTCCGTGGTGGAAGAAGGGCAACGCCAACAGCGTGACTGTGCTGGCCACGAGGATCTGTCGCTCGCCAGGACGGCGTCGATACACGAGAGCGAGTAGGCTCGCGAGCATCCCGAACTCCAGAAGCATAGAGCTGGCGTAGTGCAGCGCGAATTTTAGCGGCGGCATCTCATGCAGTCCGACCGCGAACGCGCCGCGTTCGAAGGCTGACGGCGGCGAGACGTACGCGTCGGCGAGCGCGACGGGAGCCGATCGCGCGGCGAAGTACACAGCGCAGATGACCCCAACGATGACGCCGGAGAGATTGGCGAGCGAGAGCTGACCGGCGGCGAGCGTCCTGATGCGTGCGCCGCTGGCGACGATCGAGAGGACGCTCAGTACTCCGAGGCCGATGGCGACATACGGCGACCACATGAGTGCCAGCGCAACGATGAGTACGCACGGAAGGCGATTGGTCCGCTCTCGCAATCCGTCGATCATCAGGCAGGTGAGCAGCCATCCCCCGAGCGCTTGCTGCGGAACATACGCGATCAGCGACAAGTTGCCGGGGATGATCCAATGCCCCTCCCACCATTCGAGTTGGAGGTTGTTGGTCCAGGACGTCCAGGTTTCCGCCCCGCTCACCGCTGCCCGCAACCATCCGCCGATGGCATCGAGGCCGGAGAAGAATGTGAAGCCGAGCAGGCACAGCCACACCGGCGCGCGACTCAGCACGACGAGCCAGAGCACGGTGAGCACGCCACCGAGAACAGTCCACCCGTAGAGAACCAGGTTGGCCGCGGTCCACCCGCAGAGCTTTCCGACCAGCGCCGCCGGCAGGTAGTAGGCGACGTAGTAGACCAACGCGATCGGCCCCGCGGACGTGCGGTACGCCACGGGCCAGGGCTGGTTGATCAAGTCACTGAGTATAGCATTGTGCTTCAACCAATCGTCGGTCTGAACACCGAAGCCACCGGCGCCAGTTAGTCCAATGACGATGCACACGACAATGCTGACGGCGGCGATCTCCCACCGTGAGATGCGTCGGCCATCTTTGTCCCGCCGCGCGCTCGCCGCGATCTGCGAGGCCAACAAGCCAGTGCCCGTGCACAGCGCGGCGATTCCGATCAGAGCGAAGAGCGGCGCGAGCCAGCCGAGCATCCAGAGTGCGACGGGCAGTGCGATATAGGCGATCGATGTCAGGCCGACCACTCGGCGCAACTGACTCAGCTCGACGCCGCGAGGGTTCACGGTCGCTTCACCAGCGAACGCAGGGCGCGCCGTAGGGAATGCGGAGTGGTGGCGGCGAATGCATAGCTCAAGTTGATGCAGTCGCGAACCGTGGCCGAGTAGCCGCGGCGATGCGGATCGAACATTGGCTGCGGCGTAACCTGCGCGCAGCGTTTCGCGAAATCGTCGGGCAGCGCGCCGATCGGGACATCGGGATCGTCGAATCGGTAGCGCGATCCTTCAATGTG
Source organism: Deltaproteobacteria bacterium (assembly GCA_016178705.1). Classification (NCBI taxonomy): domain Bacteria; kingdom Pseudomonadati; phylum Myxococcota; class Myxococcia; species Deltaproteobacteria bacterium. Next base: position 200,160 of record JACOST010000028.1, read on the forward strand.
TCGGGACGGCGGCATGACGACGGAACCCATCTCACCGATCACGTCGAGCCCCACTTCCACCTGCCGAATCGAGGTCGGGATCTCCATTGCCTCGGGGTAGCGATAGTACATGTGAAAGCCATTCTGGGTCGTCACTTGCAGCGTTTCGGGGAGATGCGGACGGAGACGTTCCGACACCGGACGACCGCCGAAGCGAAAGTCAAAATCCAGTACGACGAGATTCGAGATGCGGCCGGTGCGGGCGATGATGTTGGCGTTGGGGAAGCGGCTGAACCAACGCTCGATCGTTCGCACATCGGTGGTGGCGCGATGGCGGTAACCGGCGCTGAGGGGACCCTTGAGGCCCGATCGTGAGGGGATGAGCAACACGTAGTCGGGAACAAGCCCCGGGCAGACGGCAAACCCGCGTCCGGCCGCGGCGAGCGCATGGGCCAACATATCGGGGTGTCCGGAGGTTGCGTCAGCCATGGTGAGTGTCGGTCCCCGCTGAGCGGAGCCGGGAACATGACACGCAACCACGACTCGCATCAAGGAGACGCCAACCCGTCGGAGACGCTAACCAGGCCGCGAAGTCGCCTGCGACGCCCGTTACTTCAAACTCTTCGTCGCAAATCCGCGCTCGGTGTAGGTGAGCAGGGCGCGCTTTCCGCTGGAGAGCGTTTCCAGCGCGACGTCGCGCTGCCACAGGCGGTGGACGTAGGCGAGGGTTTTCTCGGCGTACTCCAGTTGCAGGTCGCGGCCGTCGTGGGCGTGGACGAGGTAGAGCGTACGGTTGCCGCCGAAGTCGGCGTCGTCGACCTTGATCACCGGCGTGGTGCCCATGCCGATGTTTTGCAGCAGCACGTTTTTCACGTCGCGCCAGCCGTCGGCGTCGGCGACCTTGCTGACGATGATCTCGTCGCCGCGGGTGTCGTGTTGGAAGAGATCGAGCTCGCGGATGAGTCGCTCGGTGAGATGGCGGCGGAGGAAGGAGACGTCGCGGTCGCTCTCGCGCACTTCGAACATCTTCTGGATGCCGGTCTTGCCGGGATCGCCGATCTCGTCGCGCTCTTCGGGCGTTGGATCATCGTAGCGACGACGGATGTCTTCCCAGACTTTGTAGCCAAGGTGATACGGATTCAGTCCGCCGGGGTGCGGCCGCACGACTTGGTTGTGGCGGACGAGGAACTCGAGGTGCAGGTCTTGCGGCAGATCGAGGCTGTCGAGGATCTGTTTGTGCCAGTAACTCGCCCAACCCTCGTTCATGATCTTGGTTTCGATCTGCGGGATGAAGTACTGCGCCGCCTCGTGGGCGATCGTCAGGAGATCCTTTTCCCAGTCAGTGAGGTAGGGGTTGTGGTCGCGGACGAAGAGCAGCAGATCTTCGTCGGGCTCGGGCGGAACCTTGCGCAGATCGGGCTCGGTGTATTCGGGGCGGCGGTGGAGATGGTGGAACGGATCCGAGGGTGGGCGCGCCGCATCGAGCAGGTCGGCGCGGGCCTCGTCGATCGAGCGCTTGTGCACGGCGAGGTTGCGCCGGCACTGCAGCGCGAGCGCGTGGGCGGCATCGAGGATGTGCTCGACCTTCTCGACGCCGATGCTCGGGTCTTCAATGTAGTGCCGTACTCGCACGGCGTGGGCCTTGAACGTGCTGATCGTGAACTCGGCGCGCGTGCTGTGAAACGTCGCGTTGTTCTTGAAAAAATCGTTGTGCCCGTACACGTGCGCGATGGTGAGGACCTGCAGCAGCAGGGTGTTGTCGCGCATTAGATACGCGAGCGCCGGGCTGGAGTTGATCACCATCTCGTACGGCAAGCCGCTCACGCCGTAGTCGTAGAGGGTCTTCAGCTTCTCGTACGCCTTGCCGTACGACCAGTGCGGGTAGTGCGACGGCATGCCGGAGTACGCCATGTAGCCGAGCATCTGGTTGTGGTCGCACATCTCGAACTCTTGTGGGTAACAATCGAGTCCGAAGGCGGTGGCCTTCTCGCGGATGCGATCGTCCCACGCGATCAAGTCGTCGATGTCCCAGGTAGCGGCCGTCGGTTGTGTCGCGAATTCCACGTTCACGCTTCCTGCTGGGCGCGGTCTTTGGCGAGGAAAGCTTTGAAGCTCGGCCAGATGTCTTCCTTGCGTTCGATCAGGACGGTCTGGAAGTTGTCGGCTTCGAGGCGGCGAAACAGGTTGAGCATCGAGCTTTCGTAGTAGCGCGAGCCGAGCGGTTTGATCTCCCCGTAGCCGAACAGATTGCACACCTCGGTGAGCTCCTGCGCTGTGCGCAGCGCGGCGGCGTTGTCGGAATCGAAGTTATCGCCGTCGGAACAATGGAACGCGTAGACGTTCCACAGCGATGGATGGTAGCGCTCGGCGATGATGTCGAGCGCCTTCTGATAGCCGGAGGAGATGAAGGTGCCGCCCGATTCCCCCTTGTGAAAGAACTCCTCTTCGCTGACTTCGCGCGCCTCGGTGTGGTGGGCGATGAAGACGATTTCGACGTTGCGATACTTGGTGCGGATGAATTGGTAGAGCAGAAAGAAGAAGCAGCGCGCGAGGTACTTCTTCATGGTGTCCATCGAGCCGGACGTGTCCATGATGCAGACCACGACGGCATTCGATTCGCGTTTGAAGTCGGTGACCATGTGGCGGTAGCGCAGATCGTCGTCGTGGAATGGGAAGCGGCGCGGTTGGTCGTCGGGGTAGTGCGTCCCCACGTGCCGCGTGGCGAGGCGGCGCTTGACGCGCGCCTTCACGGTGTGCCGCTTGTCGAGGCGGACGCGGATACCGACCTGGCGGTAGCCCTTGCGCTTGCTGAGTTGCGGTGCGGCGATTTCGCGCAGGCGTTTGCGTTCGAGGTCGGGCAATTCGAGATCCTCGAACATGATGTCGATGAGTTCGTCGAGGGTCACGTCGGTTTCGTAATAGTCGACGCCCGGACGATCGCCGGCCTTGTCGGGAGGCCCTTGCCCCTCGCCGTGGGCCTTGCCGACGACTTGACCGGGCTGGGTATTGCCATCGCCCTGGGCGACGCCGGACGCGTTGTCGCCGTAGACGAAGCGATACTCCTTGATGCCGCGAATCGGGACCTTGATGATCCGCTCGCGGTCTTTTCCAATGATCGATTCCTCGGCGATGATGTCGGCGATGTTCTCGCGGATCGACTGGCGGACCTTCTGTCGGTGGCGGAGTCGGTCGCCCGCGGAGCGGTCACTGCGCTGCGCGTCGGAATGACGGAACGGACGAAAGATGGTGCTCATGTCGTGATTCGTGCTCGTGCTCGTGACTCGTACTCGTCCCGGAGGAGGCCGAACGCGATGCCTGGTTCCGGTTCACGAACACGAATCACGAACACGAGTCACGATTTCAGTCCTTCCACAGATTGTTGGCGGCGTACTTCAACACCACATCGACGCAGTTGTCGCAGTAGCCGTGTTCAAGCAGGTTCTTGACCATGGTGTTGTACTTGTCGCTCTGCTCCTCATCGCGCGTGCGCGCCTTGGTGATGATGCGGCTGATATCACGGACCGACGTCATCAGCTTCTTCTCGATCGCTTCCTTGAGCGGCTCGTAGCTCCGATAGCTGATGCGCCCACCGCGCCGGCCGGCCGCCCACAGATACGCGATCACTTCTTGGCGGAAGCCTTCGGCGGCGGAGCCGATGATAGCAATTTGTTCTTCGATCGATTTCAAGAAGCCTTCATCCGGGTGGAGTTCTTCCTTGGTATTGCGGTCCTTCACCTTGGTTTTGTTCACGTAGGCTTCAGCGTGATCGAGGTAGTTCTGGAACAGCGCTTCGGCCTGTTCCTGATACGAGTACACGAAAGCCTTGGTGATCTCCTTCTCCAGGATGTCGAGGTACTCCTTGTGGAGGACATCCTGGAGGAAGTCGAGGTACTGTTTGCGCGTGTCGTCGGGGAGGTCGGCCTCCTTGGTCATGTTGATGAGCGCTTCGCGCACATTGATGGGGTTGATGCAGTTGCCCTCGATGTTGTCGGACAGCGCATTGTCGAGCGCCTTCATGATGAAGCGCGTCGAGATGCCGCTCATGCCTTCGCGCTTGGTGTCGTCGCGCAGTTCGTTCACGTCGATCTTCTTGGTCTTCCCCTTCTCGACCACTTCCTCGCCGTTGTAGAGCTTGAGCTTGGTCATCAGATCGCACTTGCTGGTCGGCTCGAGGCGCGACAGGATCGCGAACATCGAGGCGATTTCGAGCGTATGCGGCGCGACATGGGCGCGGAAGTCCGAGTTGCGCGTGATCTTCTGGTAGATCTTGACTTCCTCGGACAGGCGCAAGTTGTACGGGACCTTGATGACCACGATGCGATCGAGGATGGCTTCGTTGGTGTGGTCGGCTTTGAACTTCTGCCATTCGGCTTCGTTGGAGTGTGCGACGATCACCGTGTCGACGTACACCATGCCGTGGCGCCCAGGCGCCGGGATGACTTTTTCCTGGGTCGCGGTGATCATCGCGTGAAGATACTCGGTCTCGTTCTTGAAGACTTCGATGAACTCAACCAGGCCCCGGTTGCCGACGTTGATGGCGCCGTTGAGGTCGAGCACACGCGGATCGCCTTCGGAGTAGAGGTCGAGCTTCGAGATGTCTTCGCTGCCGATCAGAACCGAGGTGTCCTGGTTGTTGGGGTCGACCGGCGGCACCACACCGATGCCGACGCGGTTGCGCTTCGAGAAGAAGCAGGTCGTCACCGGGACTTCCTCGTAGCGTTCGCCGAACTCCTCCTTGAGTCGGAAGCGACACACCGGGCACAGGTCGCCCTCGATGTGAACGCCGAGCATCTTCTCGAACTCGCGCCGCAGATGGCGCGGGATGAGGTGGAGCGGCTCTTCGTTCATCGGGCAGCCTTCGATGGCGAAGAACGTCTCGGACTCTTCCAGACCGCGGTGAATCTTTTCTACCAGCGAGCTCTTGCCGGAGCCGACCGGCCCCATCAGGTAGAGCACCTGGCGGCTCTCTTCGCCCTTGAGGGCCGCCGATTGGAAGTAGCGCGCGATGTGGGCGAGCGTCTTCTCGATGCCGAAGAACTCGTCTTCGAAGAAGTGGTAGACCTTGACGTTGTCGTCCTTGAAGAGCCGCTTCACCCGCGGATCGTCGGAGCCGAGGATGTCGTGGGCGCCGCCCTTGGTGATGTTGTCGTGCAGGCGGGCGTGGGCGAGTTTGGGAAGCGTGGAGTCCGCCTTGACCAACTCGAGGTAGTCGAGGAAGCGTCCCTTCCACACCCGTGTGCTGTGGGCGGCGCGGTCGTCCTTGATCAATTGCTCGAAACTAACTTGATCGTTGTCCATGACCTACTCCTCCTGCGCTGGAGTCGCAGTGCGCCCGGTCTCGCGGGCCGGTGCCGTGTGGGGTTACGTCATCGTTGGGCTCACTTCGAACGTCGCGACTATAGCCGAGTGTAAATTGATGCGCGCAACGTGCGCGGCGGTGGTGCTCACAACCTTCACCCTTCGGGTTGGATTGTAGCGGGGCGAGATGCTGTGATTCAAGGAAGCAGAACGAGAAAGGCAGTGGCGTTTCGACCAGCCGAAGTGCGAGGACGAACGTGCTGCGGAAGAAAACCGAGGACCGAGACGGATGACGCAACCCTTCACCGTGCTCCTTTCCCCCTCACCCAAGCGTCGAGGAAAACGGTAACACCCACCTATTGATGAGTCAAGAAAATTCGCCGCTCGGCCGCGGCGTCGAGCGCGCGCTCAGTGTTCGGAATTGCCCGCCGATGGATTCGGTAAGCCCGCGCGAATCTGCTGCGAGAAGTCGGCGGCCTGATCCGCGGCGTGGGCGGCGGCGTTGATGTGTGAGCGCTGCTTCAGCTCTTCGAACGGCAGGCTGGTGTCGAGTCGCCCTCGCTCGTACGCGTATAGCGGCGCGTAGCCGCTCAACAGGATCTTCCACGAGTAGGCGTGGCTACCGGGATTCACTTTGGTGTGCATGAGCACATTCGTCGTGCAGTTCGTAGTCAGCGTATTGTAGAAGCCTGGGTGCTGTTTGAGCTCGTTGATTTTGTCGAAGTAGCTTCGAAACAGCCGGCGGACGTTCTCGGGCGGAGCGTTGGTACGGTAGAGGTAGGCGTCCTCGGGCGGATCTTTGCGGTAGTTGGTGCGCAGCCGGATCAGGTCGCGTTCATCGCCGACGATGTAGATCAACTCGTATTGCCGGAAGAAGCCCTTGATGGTGTCGTAGGTCTCGCCGACCTCTTTGCGCGTCTCGATCGAGACCGTGACGAAGTCGTGTTCGGCGAAGCCGAAGCTCAGCATGATGTGCGCGATGGCATCGCCCATCCAGTAGACGGCAATCAGGTCGGCGGAATCGAGCTGCTGCATGTCGTAGGTCTTGTCGTAGTAGTGCGGGGTGAAGTCGGTCTCGCTGCGATAGTCGAAGTTGCGGACGTTGTGGATCGTCACCAGGTCGCCATCGAAAGTGGCGAAGGGCAGCACGGCGACATCGGGTTGCCATTCGCGATCGTTGGATGGCTGGACACTGTCCCAGCGAAGCAGGAAGGCGATGAAGGCGGCCGTGAACAATGCTAGGGGCCACCAGCGGAGGCTAGGCAGGACTGCGGCGACAACGGCGACCAGCCCCGCCGCAACGAGTGCGGCGGCCCACAGCGTGGATTGCAAAGGCCCCAAGTACAGAGCCAGAGCCGCCCACGCTGAGAGGCCCAGAATGACGATCACCAGGAGGGTGCGTGTCGCGACCTTTGCCAGGGTGCGTCTCATGGCTCCACCGCGCTGCGCGGTGCGCTGGCGGCCGAGTCCGAACGACCGCACGCGACATCGGCGGCGTGCAAGTGCAGAATCCGGTCTACCTCGTCGATGGTGTCGGCATTCGACTGACATGAATGCGGCGAGTTCACGACGTACTCCGACTCGACGCCGTCGATGTGAGCGCTGACATACTTGACCACGCCGTCGCCGCCGCTTTCCTTCGGGACATCGCCGTCGACCGAGATGATCGAGTGCGCGTGGACGCCCGGCGCCACCGGAATCTCCGCGATGGTTCGAATGAAGGGATGGCCGGGAGACATGTTGTCGATCGCGGTGGGGAGCGTCTGCATTTTCAAGTACGGCTTGACGTCGTCTTTGGAGAACAGATCGGCGCCGGTTTGCACCAGCGTGCTCGGCATCGAGACCAGCTTCTGCACCACGCGGCGCACCAGCTCCGGACCGGCGAGATAGCTGCCGCGATGCGGCGTAGAAATGAAGACCACCCGACTCACGAACGGTAACGGCTCAACGAACATCGCTTCCTGCACCAGGGCGCGCGTGTCTTCGGAGACATGCAGCTGGTCGATCGGTGTGTCACTGACATTGCGCCAGAACCGATCCCCGGAATCGATCACGGTCATCTTGGTGAGCAGCCCCCCCTGGCTGTGGCCGATGACAATCATGTGCTGCAGGCACGGGTCGCGACCTTCCGGGTCGTAGGTCTGGATGCCCTTCTTCAGGGCGCGCCTCAGCAGCATCGCCGAGTAGGCGATGGGGTTGCCGCTGTCGTACGAAAAAAACCAGAACTGATAGTGCTGGCGCACCCAGGGATCGGCCTCGAGATCGTTGACCATGTCAGCCCAGCGTGCCGGACTCGAGTTGGTTCCGTGGACGAACACCACCGGAATACGGCCGGGCTGAAAGGGCTCGCGCGCGGCAAGACGGCTCTGGCCGTGCATGCCCGTCGCATTGCCCAGAAAGTTGAACAGCTCGTTTTCCAACATTGAATTTGCCGCCAGCGTCGTCGCGATCGCCGCTGTTCGATCGTTTTCCAGCGGAACGGTTTCGGTGCCGATGGCGATCGTGTCCGCGCTGTTTGCGGCGATGAGGCGGAGCGTGGCGCTCAGCTCAGGACCAACGAGCTGTTGCCGCGGATGTTCGAGGAGCAGGACCGCGGTGAGGGGGATGCGCACGAAGGGGCCGACGAAGTCATCGCCGGGCTGGCTCGAGCCTGTGCGTTCGGTAGTGGCGGCCAGCGGCGCACCGATGCCGTGCGAGCGGTAGCGGTTGCGCAGGCCGATCACCTCCAACTCGGCCACCGGCACGAAGTCCTTCAGCCGGCGGTTTCCCCAGGTCAGATCCGTTTCGTCAAACTCCACGTTGAGTACGCCGAACGGCAATTGGTAACGGCCCGCACGCGGCTCGATGTTGTCTCCCTTCGCCGCTTTGAACCCGAGGGTGAGGGCGCGATCGTAGACATCGCAAGCCCAGCGGTAGCGCGGATCCATGGCCACCGGTCGATGCGTCGCGTCCTCGGGGAACAGAAAGGCGAAACTGTAGACTGCGGCGGCGAGATAGTAGGACTGCTTGCCGCCGCGTTCGGCGTGAAAGAACGAGAGCTCCGCCAAGGCGAACAGATCATCGTTGGCCGCGCCTTCGCTCAGCACGGCGCGGTGCAGTTGCGCGAGGGCGTCTTCCGGCTTGTCATCGAACTGCTCGACCAGATTGTGCCGCCGCAAAGCGATGCGTGTCGCGTCGCTGAGATCGTCGGTAGAGAGCACATTGCTGGTATACGAGCGGCCCACGTCGCGCGCGGAGAGATGCTTGACGCCGACCAGCGGCGCACAGCCGGTGGCCAGCCCGGCCACCCCCACGCTCATTGCAAGAGCCAGCAATCGGGCTCGGATTGGGCGCCGAAAAGTGGGCCGCACGTTTTGACTCCGTCTGGTATATGTCACGCGAGCTTCAGCCTTTCTTAGCCTTGATCTGACACAACGACGGAACCACCGATGAACACAGATCTAGCGCAGATCCGGAATGCAATGGTTGGATTCCGTATCGGGTGCCCCCCGCTATCAGAGAATCACGAAGGCGCGAAATCGCGAAATTACGAAGCGGAGGGTGAGGGCCTTTTTCTCATTTCGCACTTTCCCTCTGTCGTGTTTTCGTGATTCGCATTTGACTGCATCCGCCGCTCACTTCACCGAATAGCCGCGGCCGTCCATGCTGGCGGCGAAGGCGCGTTGGTACGTGTTGGTGGTCTCCGCCGCGGCGGCCTGCGTGTCATTCTTCGACCGGCGGCGTTTCCCGACTGGGTGTTCCGCCCAGCTTGTCAGCGTAAGCGCCCTTGAGAACGGGCAGCCCACCTTGATCGCCCGGGCTTCTGCGACTCTGCGGACTACGGCTTCAAATCCCACTCCTTGAGTTGCTTCGCCGCCGTGCCGAACGGGCCGAGTTGGTAAACGGCCGCGCCCGCTGGCGAGAAGGTGAACGGCTCGAACGGTTCGGTGAGCATTGCGTCGAGGTATTCGCGGAGCGCGATACCGGTGGTGACGTGTGGACTGAAGTTCTCGCCGGTCTGCTTCGTTACGAACGTCGACACGTATTGGATCATCTGCGCGTCGATTGCGGGGTCGTCGTGCGCAGCGGTGAACGCGGTCATGGTTCCGGAGTCCACCGTGAACGGGGCCACGGCCGCAATGATGTCCTCTTGCAACTTGAGCAGTTCGGGCGTCGGCTTCGCGACAATGCCCGCGAGGCCGATGGCCCCGCTCGGGACGTAGTAGTATTTGAAGGCGTCCAGTTTCATGCCGTTCACGTTGGCGGCGGCGAGCACCTTGTGAACGGCGGCATAGACCTTGTCGAGGTCCGCCGTGCGGACGAAACACTGGATCATCGTGATGTGCGGACGGTGCGCCGCATCCAGTGCGAAACCTTTCGGGAAGACCGCGAGCAAGCGGGCGTTGTTGGCTTCGGAATGCTGCAGCATCACGGCGTCCGGCTCCAGCAGGATGTCGATGGCGGTGACGGGGGACTGCTCGGACGGGAAGACCTGTTTCCAATCGTCCTTCATGCTGACGACGGTCCAGCCATCCTTCTTCGCTTGTTCATCGAGCGCGGGCGGGAAGGCACCGAGCTTGACGTCTGGCAGTCCGCGTGCCGGACCGTAGGCGAATTCGCGCGCGGCATCATCGTGCAGCACCAGGAGTTCGAACCGCGCGCCGCTGCCGCCCTGCGTGTACTCCAACATTTCTTGGTCGCCACGGGAGTTTCCGAACGCGGCGATGGGCCGGCGGCCAATGTTCCGGTGGATGCCAACGGGCTTGTCGGCCTTGTCGTCATTGAAGATCAGCTCGGGCAGACGCACGAGGACGGGCTTGCCGTCACGCATTTCAAACTTCGTCTTGATGATGCTGCCGATGACCTGTTCCGGCGGGATGCCGTACGCCTGCTCCGTCCATGGACGCATGAACTCGATGCCGCCGCCGGAGACGATGAAGTTCTTGAAACCGTTCGCGCGCAGGTAGGCGAGCACTTCGAGCATCGGCTGATAGGTCATCTCGGTGAAGAGCTTACCGGTTTTCGGATGTCTCGCGGTCGCGAGCCAGTCCTTGACCATCTGCTCGAATTCCACCGTGGTCATGCCCGCGTGCGTGGCCATGACGAGTTCGAGGAGCGCGTGGTCACCACCGGCGAGCGCAGTTTTCAAATCGCCCTTGAGCAGCGAGGCGAATGGTTCCTTCGTTTTCCATTCGGGATGCTGCGGCGCGAGCGCCTTCACGCGGTCGAGCGCGAAGTAAAATTGAACGGGCACCGGCTGCTCGCACCACAGCGTGCCGTCGTTGTCGAATACGGCGATGCGTTCAGGCACCGGCACAAAATCCGGCGAGCCGGCCGTCGTGACCTTCTCGACAAAGGCGATGATCGCCTTCTTCGCTGCGGTGTCGTTCCAGGAAGGGAGCGGGTCGAGGGCGGAGGCCGCCTTTGTGAGCAGCAGCAGAGCGACCAGAGTCTTCACAACCAAGCTTCTCATCGATTGCCTCCTGCGCGGACTAGTGGCGCTTCGGTGGGAGCGCCCCACCGCATCCGTACTACTTCGACCCCTCGCTTTCCTTCAGCTTCCGAAAAACGTCATCCAGGTTGAAGCTGTCCGCCTTCTGCCGCTGCGGGTAGTCCTTGAAGGTCATCAGGAACTGGCCCACATACGCCTGCGCGGGGACCAACAAGAAGGCGTGATCCAGCAGCCAGTCATAGTAGGTGTTCGAAGTAATGTCCGCCCGCTCGTATGGGTCCGTGCGGAGATTGAGTATCTTCGGGACCCGTAAGGAGGTGAACGGGTTTGCCCAGAGGAGCAACGTGCCCTTGGCCCGCTGCTCCATGAAGACGAGCTTCCAGTTGTCGTAGCGCAGAGCGGTCAATTGTTGATCGTCGTTTATGTACAGAAACGAAACCCGCGGACTCTTCTCGGCCTGGCCGGTCAGGTAGGGAACGAGGTTGTCACCGTCCAGGTGGACCTTGTAGGTCACGTCTCCGACCTTGTAGCCCTTGAGCAACTCCTCTTTCACTTGCGTGTCGCCAGCAATAGCCAGAAGGGTCGGCAGCCAGTCGAGGTGAGCGACGATGTCGTTCGAGACGCTGCCCGGCTTGATGTGACCCGGCCAGCGGACCATCGCCGGCACGCGATAGGCGCCTTCCCAGTTCGTGTTCTTCTCGCTGCGGAACGGTGTCATCGCTGCGTCCGGCCAGGAGTTCATGTGCGGACCGTTGTCGGTCGAGTACATGACGAAGGTGTTGTCCGCGATGCCCAGGTCATCGAGGACCTTGAGGACGGAGCCGACATTCTTGTCGTGGTCGATCATGGTGTCGTGGTACGGGCTCTGCCAGCGCCCCGCCTGGCCAATGCTCTCCGCCTTGGTGTGTGTGCGGAAGTGCATGTGGGAGAAGTTCACCCAGACGAAGGCTGGCTTGCCGGCCTTGTTTTGCCGCTGGATGAAGTCCACGGCTCGGTCGGCGACGTCATCGTCGATGGTTTCCATCCGCTTCTTGGTCAGCGGACCGGTGTCGGTGCACACCTGCTTGCCGACCTTGCCGAAGCGCGGATCGACCGTTGTGTCGTCCTTGTTCGAGGCCTTGCAGTCCAGCACGCCACGGGGGCCGAACTTGGCGAGGAACGCCGGGTCTTTCGGAAAGTCCGGCAGCTCCGGTTCTTCGTTGGCATTGAGGTGGTAGAGGTTGCCGTAGAACTCGTCGAAGCCGTGCACGGTGGGCAGGTACTCGTTGCGGTCGCCCAGATGGTTCTTGCCGAACTGGCCGGTCGCATAGCCTTGTGCCTTCAACAGCTCGGCAATCGTCGGGTCTTCCTTTTGTAACCCTACCGCAGCGCCCGGCAACCCGACCTTGGTCAAGCCCGTGCGCAAGCCGGACTGCCCGGTGATGAACGACCCGCGGCCGGCGGTGCAGCTTTGCTCGGCGTAGTAGTCGGTGAAGATCATGCCTTCCTTGGCGACCCGATCGATGTTGGGCGTGTGAAAGCCCATCAGTCCCATCGAGTAAGCACTGACATCGGTCTGACCGACGTCGTCTCCCCAGATGATGACGATGTTGGGTTTCTTGTCCGCAGGCGCCTTGGGCTTGGCCTCTTGCGCGGTCGCACCACCGATCCACAGGGCTACGCCCGCTGCCACGCTGGCGATGAGCCGCGTGGCCTTGAGTCCCTTGCGTTGAATCATGCTGCGTCCTCCTTTGCGTCTTCGCTTGACTTACGGCTCCGCACCGAGACGAAGCTCGATGTAGGGCGATGCGCCGCTGAGAGTGGCGCCGCTCGCGCGCGCCGTCCGGATGGCCTCGACCCCATGATCATCCAAGCCAAGTAGCTCCGCGAGATCGAGACACAGCGGTCCCATCACTGCTCGACAAGCCTCTTCGAAGGCCGGTACGTCATCGTGACCGAGCTGTCCGCACACCCGAATGACCCACGTTGCGCCTTGCTTCTCGGTGTTGAGCCGAACCATTCAACTACTCGTGATACGCACATCACATGCCGCGCCTCCTCATGCCTTCGATGAAGCTGGATGCCTGCGTCCCGAGAGCCCGTCTCGCAGCATGCTGCGACCGGCTCTCAGCATTTTGACACTGCGGGCAACTGCGCTAGTGGAATGCGTCACGATGATGCGCACCGCAGCCGAAGTCCCCACGCAAACGGGTGAGGGCCAGGTTCCAACTCATCCATTGGCGTTCGAGCGCCTGCTTGCGGACCTTTCAGCGACCTTTATCAACCTTCCAACCGGGGAGGTCCAAGCGCGGATCGAGGCCGCAATGGCCAGACTGGTAGATTGTCTCGGCTTTGATCGGACGACGTTTCTCGAAGTTACGCAGAACGACGGCCGTGTTCGTGCCGTCGCATCGTGGGCTCGCTCCGACATCCCGGTATTTCAGTCGGAAGATTTTGCCAGGGACTACCCATGGTTCAGCGGGAGGCTGCAATCGGGCGAGGTGTTGGCACTCACGCGGTTGCCCGACGACTTGCCCGCCGAAGCAGCGGCCGAGCGCCAGCATTGCGAGGAAGTTGGGCTCAAATCAATCCTGACCATTCCCATCGCCGTCGGCGGCGCGTTCCGGGGGATCATGTCGTTCGGGGCCATGCGTACTTACCGCACCCTCCCGGATGAGCTCACTCGCCGGATTCGGCTTATCGGCGAGGTGTTTGCCAACGCGATCGTCCGCGCGCGTTCCGAGCAGACGCTCGTGCAGGCGTTGGCGGAGATCCGGGAGCTGAAGGATCGGCTACAGGCCGAGAACGTGCTGCTGCGCGAGGACGCAAACGCGTCGCACGACTTCGAGGAGATCGTCGGCGACAGCGTCGCCTTGCGCCGCGTGTTGGTGCAGGCAGAGCAGGTCGCGCCAACCGACGCGGCGGTGCTGATCACCGGTGAGACCGGGACAGGCAAGGAGCTCATCGCGCGTGCCGTCCACAATCGCAGTCCGCGGCGCGAGCAGTCCTTCGTGGCCGTCAACTGCAGCGCGCTACCCGCTGGGCTCATTGAGAGCGAGCTGTTCGGACACGAACGCGGCGCGTTCACTGGCGCGGTGACCCGCAAGATCGGCCGCTTCGAGGTGGCCAACGGCGGGACTATCTTCCTCGACGAGATCGGCGAGTTGGCGCCCGACCTGCAACCGAAGCTGTTACGCGTGCTGCAGTCGGGTGAGTTCGAACGCGTCGGCGCCACGCGAACGTTGAAGGTCGACGTCAGGGTCATCGCTGCAACCAACTGCGATTTGGCGGCGGCGGTGGCGCAGGGGCAGTTTCGGGCCGATCTTTACTACCGGCTCGGGGTGTTTCCGATTCATATGCCCGCGCTGCGCGAACGGCGTGAGGACGTGCCGTTGCTGGCGTGGTTCTTCATCACCCGCAAACAGAACAAGCTGGGCAAACGCATCGACAAGATCCCGGAGCAGGCGATGACGGCACTGGTGTCCTACCCGTGGCCCGGCAACGTGCGCGAACTCGAAAATGTCATCGAGCGTGCGCTCATCCTATCCGCCGGATCGACGCTGCACGTCGACGAGCTGTGGGCCAGGGGTACCTCGAGGACGGCGGGCACCTCTGACACGATCGAGTCGCTGGAACGCTCGCACATCCTCGCGGTGCTGCGTGCGTGCGAATGGCGCGTCAACGGCGTGGGCAACGCCGCCGCACGCCTCGGCCTCAACCCGAGTACGCTGCGCTTTCGGATGAAGAAGCTGGCGATCGCGCGGCCCGGGACGTAGAGCCGCCGCCGACAACTTGCGCGGGGTTTTCGTTCCACCGTGCATGCGATAGCCTGAGCCAAGCGAGGCGAGCCGGAGATGCAGAAGCGCATTCGATTCTCGATTGGATACTTCATCGCGGCGGTGGCGTGCTTGGTTTCCTCGAAGTGTGGCGGCGCGCGCCTATCCGGTTGATGGCAGCGGGCGGATACCCTAATGTAGTGCCTGTCACTACCTAGGAGGTTCCCCTATGCAACTCGGACTGCGCGAAGCGAACCAACATTTCTCGAAGGCGATCAAAGCGGTGAAGGCCGGGCAGGAGGTCGTGCTGACCGAGCGCGGCAAGCCGATCGCGGTCATCAAGCCGCTGCCCCCAGGTGATGACGTGGACGCCGCGTTGCGCCGCATGGAAGCCGCAGGGCTGTTGACCCGCGCCACCCGGCGCGGGCCCATGCCGCCGTTCCGCCCGCGCCGCATCAAAGGGCCGCCGCTGTCGCACACGATTCGCGAAGAGCGCGACGAAGACTGATGCCCCGGGCCTCCGCCTATTTCGACACCAGCGTGGTGGTGAAGCGGTACGTCCACGAAGCCGGTGCGGTCCGTGCCCGCACCCTGCTGCGTCGCTATCGCTTTGTCTCGTCCGCCCTCACTCCGGTTGAGGCGCTTTCGGCACTCAATCGCCGGCGGCGAGCGGGCGACCTGGCGACGACCGACTTCGAGGCGATCATCGCGCGCCTCCAGCGCGATCGCGCGATCTGGGATCTGGTGAGCCTGAGCCCCACAGTGTTGGGCCTGGCCGAGCAAGTTGTGCGCGACACCCCGACGTCCGCACACTCGACGCGCTACAGCTCGCTGCGGCCCAATCGGTTCGCACGCTGTCCGGTCAGCCCGTGCCGTTCATCACTGCCGACGCCCGCCAGCGCGATGCGGCCATACAACTCGGCCTCGACGTGATCTGGGTCGGATGACGGTGCGGACTCTCTTGTCTCTCCGCTCGGTCTTGTTGCCATCTCGTCATCGATGACCTGCTTCGACCGACCTGGTGGCCCGTGAGAATCGCACCGTGACCGTGGAGTCGAAGCCCGGTCTTGAAGCGTAAGCCCGATGAGGAGGAACTGACTGACTACGCGACTAGAAGTTCTGAGGCGCCTCGATCCCAAGCTCAGCACGCGCGCGCTCTCGGAAGAGGCTGGCGATCGAACGGCCGGGGACGTAATACCGCCGCTGTTCGAATCTCGCCGAGCGGGTTCTGCCGCCGCTGCTGCGCGGGGTTTTCGTTGTGCCGTGCATGCGATAGCCTGAGTCAAGCGAGGCGAAGCGGAGATGCAGAAGCGCATTCGATTCTCGATTGGATACTTCATCGCGGCGGTGGCGGTGTTGCTCCTCCTCAATACCTATCTCGTGCACGAGGAGGTCGGCGAGATCACGTACGCTCAATTCAAGCAGCTCGTTGCCTCCGGTAAGGTGACGGATGTCGTCATCAGTCCGGATTACATCACAGGCCGATTCACGACGACGGATCTGGGCGACATGTTGCCCGAAGCGCAGGTGCGCCAGATTCAACACTGGGGTGGCACCGAGCACTACTTCCGCACGGTGCGCCTCGAAGATGGAAAGTTGATCGAACTGCTCGATGCGCAACACGTGCCCTACAGCGGGCGGCTGGCCGCAACCTGGGTCACGAACCTGATGTCGTGGGTCGGCACGGTCGCGTTCTTCCTCATCGTCTGGGGCTTTGTGTTTCGGCGCATGGGGGCGGCTGGTCCGGGGGCGGGGCTGATGGCCATCGGCAAGAGCAAGGCGAAGGTTTACGTTGAGAGCGCAACCCAGGTCACGTTTGCTGACGTGGCCGGCGTCGACGAGGCGAAGGAAGAGTTGCAGGAGGTCGTCGAGTTTCTCAAATCGCCGGAGAAGTTCCGGCGACTGGGAGGGAAACTTCCCAAAGGTGTGCTCCTGGTCGGCGCGCCCGGTACCGGCAAGACCTTGCTCGCCCGCGCAGTGGCGGGTGAAGCGAAGGTGGCGTTCTTCAGC
Source organism: Deltaproteobacteria bacterium (assembly GCA_016178705.1). Classification (NCBI taxonomy): domain Bacteria; kingdom Pseudomonadati; phylum Myxococcota; class Myxococcia; species Deltaproteobacteria bacterium. Next base: position 216,633 of record JACOST010000028.1, read on the forward strand.
ATGAGCGGCTCGGAGTTCGTCGAGATGTTTGTCGGGGTGGGTGCCGCGCGCGTGCGCGACCTGTTTGAACAGGCGAAGCAGAAAGCGCCGTGCATCGTGTTCATCGATGAACTCGACGCGCTGGGCAAATCGCGCGCGATCAATCCGCTCGGCACCCACGACGAACGCGAGCAGACGCTCAATCAGTTGCTGGTCGAGATGGATGGTTTCGATCCCAACATCGGCGTGATCATCATGGCGGCCACCAACCGGCCGGAGATTCTCGATGCGGCGCTGCTGCGAGCGGGACGATTCGATCGTCATGTCGCGCTCGATCGGCCGGACGTGCGCGGCCGCGAGGCCATCCTGCGGGTCCACACCCGCACCGTGAAACTCGGGCCGGACGTGAACCTGGCGCTGGTGGCCGGGCGCACGCCCGGCTTCGTCGGCGCTGACCTCGCCAACATCGTCAATGAGGCTGCGCTGCTCGCCGCGCGGCGTGAGCGGTCGGAGGTTACGATGGCCGACTTTGACGATGCGATTGATCGCGTCGTCGCCGGACTCGAACGCAAGACCCGGGTGATGAACAAGCGCGAGAAAGAAATCGTTGCCTACCACGAATCGGGGCACGCACTGGTCGCCAGCGCGTTACCGGGCGTTGATCCGGTGCGCAAGATTTCGATCATCCCGCGCGGGATCGCTGCGCTCGGGTATACCCAACAGCAACCCACCGAGGACCGCTACTTGATGACCCGCTCCGAGCTCGAGGATCGGTTGTGCGTGCTGCTCGGCGGCCGGGTCGCCGAGGAGATCGTCTTCGGCGACATTTCCACCGGGGCGCAAGACGACTTGCAGAAGGCCACCGACATCGTGCTCAGCATGGTGACCCAGTACGGTATGAGCGAGGCCCTGGGACTGCGCACGTTCGATCGTCAACGCCGCTCGCCGTTCTTCGACACGCCGGGCTTGATGACGACGAAGGACTACAGTGAAGACAAGGCCAGCAGCATCGATGCCGAGGTCGAGAAGATCCTCGAGACGGCGCACAGCCGCGTGCGCGGTATCCTCACCGACTGGCGGGCGTTGCTGGAGCGGGTGGCGCAGCACCTCATCACCGCCGAAGCGATCGATGGCGATGAGTTGCGCCGGATGATTGCGGAATACCGCGAACAGAGCGCGGTCCGCTCTGCCTAGTGCTCACCGGTTCACGTCGTCGTGCCGGCGGCTGTGGGCAGGGGTTCGATCTGCAGCGGCGGGGGCTCGGTCTCGATCAGATACTCGAACTGCTGCCGGAATTCTTGCAGCGTCAACCCCACGGTGGCGGCGAACTTCGCCAGTTCGTGCGGATCTTCGAAGTCATCGCGCCGCAATCGGATCATGTAGCGGCGAGCGATGGCGTAGCGTGCGCTGTGGACGTCGACCATGCGGACACGCGTGCGTCCGGTCTGCGGATCGATCAGTTGGGCGAAGGGGACGGGTACGAACTTCCCGCCTTGCATCGAGATCATCACCGCATTCCCACCGGCCAGCAGATACTTGGCGGCGCAGTAGCCGAGGTCGCGCGTGTACTCCATATCGAACGGTATCGGATCGGCGCAGCGCAGCTCGTAGCCGATGTTCTTCGCCGCGATCGTGGTCTTGATGTGAAACTGCTTGAGCCGCGCGATCACGGCGCGTTTGAGGATCTCGCCGATGTCGACCTCGGCGATGCGGATGTTGCCATGGGTGTCGCGCTCGATGTCCTCGACCTGCGCGAGTTCCTGCGGATCGATCCCGAGCACCACACCCTCGGCGACCACCGCGACGCCGTCGCGTCGCCCAGCGCTGAGTCGCTTGATGATAGCACCGACCAAGGTGTCGACGATCGCTTTGAATTGGATGCGGCCACCGCCGAACTCTTCCGGAATGAGCGTGAGTGTGGCGCCCGCGGCCTTGCCGATGCCGAGCGCGAGGTGGCCGGCTTTGCGCCCCATGGCGATGATGAAATACCAGCGCGACGTGGTCTCCGCGTCGACCATCAGGTTCTTGATGATCTCGACGCCGAGATGGCGCGCGGTCTGGTAGCCGAAGGTGTCGACGTGGGGCGGCAGATCGAGGTCGTTGTCGATCGTCTTCGGGACGTGCACGACGCGAATGCGACCGGCGGATTTCTCCTCCAGTTTCATCGCCGAGAAGGCGGTGTCGTCGCCGCCGATGGTGATGAGCTGCGAGACGTTGAGGCGCAACAATGAGATCACGGTGTTTTCGAGGTGCTGCGGGTCCAGCGTTGGGTTGGCGCGTGAGATGCCGATGTACGAGCCGCCGCGAAAGTGAATCCGGCTCACCTCGTCAATCGACAGTGGCCGCACGTGCTCGACGTTCCCGTGCATGATCCATTCGAAGCCGTCGCGAATGCCGAGCACGTCGATCCCTTCCACGATGCCGCGGATGGTGGCCGCGCCGATCACGCTGTTGATGCCGGGAGCGGGTCCGCCCCCGACCAGTATCGCCATGTTCTTGCGGTGGCTCATGCGTGCAGTATCGGCCGACTGGGTCGCAAATCAAGGCCAGCTGGGTTGACTTCGCGCGTCGCTGAACTTAGTTCCGGCGCATGCCGACCGCCCTCGATGTTCGGCGCGACGTCGCGCGCGCGTTCTTTCGCTTCCTCGAAAACAGTTTAGCGAGCGATGAAGTCATCGCTGACAAACAGTGCGTCCGCATGATTCTCGACAAGGGCGCAAACGACAGTCGTGCCGCGCACAAGCGCTTCAACCGTGAGGCGGCCTTCCGCAAATTAGTGTTCGGGAAGATCGACGATGCGCTGGTTGCGTGGTGTGAGCGGCGGGAAATCCGCGCCGACCCGTTCATGTGTTTCCGCTATGGCGGAGAAGAGCGCGGTCCGACGCAGCACGACACGGCTCTCGGCCTGGCCAAGCCGGCGATTGAGCGGACGTTCGAGCGGGTGCGCGAAGCGGTCGCTGAACTACCGGACGAGTCGGCGGTCTTCCGCGCGCCCACCAAAGCCCCGGCGCCCGACTTTCGCTTGCAGACGCCGTTGCCGTTCGGTGCCGTGGGCGAGATCGTGTACTCCGACGATCGCGCCGAGCTGACCCGCGGCGCCTATCGCGTCGCGATGTATGCGGCCACTGGCGGCGACGTCTCGCGCGGGTGGCGGTACGACTGCGGTTTGCTGATCTACTACGCGAGCGACCGCTTGCGGTCGATGATCGGCGACGAGTTGTGGGAAGTCTGGCCGGAGGTGCAGGAGCGCCTGTGGGAATCCGGGCGAGTGTGGGCGCTGGCGCTGTGAGTGGCACCGCGCTCACAAGACGCGGGTCAGTTCATCGCGTTCCGACCAGGTGAAGCGCGCGCGTTTGCCGTCGCGGCGCGCGGCGACGCCGCGGCCGCGTTGAACTGACCCGATCACCGCAGCGGCAATGCCGGCGCTCGCGAGCCGAGCGATGAGTGCCGCGGCGCGTGGTGCCGGCAGCGTCGCCAGCAAACTTCCCGAACCGATCAGTCCCAGCGGATTGATGGCGAAGTGTTCACAAAGCTTGGTCGTGAGCGGGTGGATGGTGATGCGATCGAGATCAATCTGCAGACGGCACTCGGACGCGGTCGCCAACTCGAACAGACCAGCGGCCACGCCGCCTTCAGTCGGGTCGTGCATCGCGGTCGCCCCCGCACGAGCAGCCATGCGAGCGTCAGCGACGACTGAGATGCCTGGTTGGTGATGAAACCGAGCCGCCACCTGCTGGCCCTTGAGACCGAGAACTCGGCGCGCAACGACAGGCCGTTCACGCGCGAGGATCGACGTGCCCTCGATGCCTGCCGACTTGGTCAGCACGACGCAGTCGCCCGCTCGCGCCCCCGCTGAGGTGACCAAGTGCTTCTTGGCGACGAGCCCTTGCATGTCGCCCGCGATGATTGGCTGGTTGACCGCCGCAGACACCTCAGTGTGACCGCCGGTGATCGCGATGCCCAATCGTTGCGCGGCTCGATCGATGTCGCGGATGATTGTTCGTACTGTGGCCGCGGTGGTGCGCGGTGGCACGATCAAGGTGGTCTGGAACCATCGCGGCGTCGCGCCCATGACCGCAACATCGTTGGCATTGACGTGGACCGCGTACCAGCCGATCTCTGCGGCAGTGAATGTTACCGGATCGCTTTTGAGAATCAGGTATTGGTTTCCAAGATCGATGACGGCTGCGTCTTCTCCAAAACGTGGCCCGACGTAGACGTTCGGGTCTGGCGCGCCGGTATAGCGGATCAATTGGCGTAGTAGCCGGATCGGGAGTTTTCCTGGCCGTAGTGCGATCTGACTGTCACCCGTGCGAGAATGAGACACGCGAAGTCCCATAACCTTCGCTACCGGGCGAAGCAACGTTGGCGGAAGCTAGGTGGCACGGGGAGTGCTGTGAATCAGAAGTTCGAGGGGTGCGTCAAAAGGGGCATATGCAATTAGATACGACAGAGGATCTCGCGCGGCTGAGCGACAAGAGCAGTTCAATCGAGGCCGACCCGGAACTCGAAACGCCGCTGCCACAGGAAGACGATGAGGCAACGGCCGACGTAGAGGGAGCGCGCGCGGACGTCGATCTGGCGAACGTTTTTTTTGCGGATGTCGCAGAAACTGCGCGGCTGGATCGTGACGAGGAAACACAGTTGGCGAATGAGATCGCCATGCGGCGAGGGGTGATTGTGCGTTTGTTGCGCGGCCAGCGGCGGCTCGTGTCGGCTGCCCTCGCCGACGCCGGCCGGAGCTTAGTCCACCCCGACGCTGATTTTCGGGAACGGGAGACTCTCCTCGTGCTCAACGAGGCACGCCGTTGGATCGCTGATGCTCCGTCGCCAAAAGAGCGCGAGCGGACCGCGCAGTTTGTCGGCAGACTCGAACGCGCGCTGGTTGCCTACCGCGCCGTACGCGATCAGATGGTGACGGCCAACATTCGTTTGGTGGCGATGATTGCTCGCCGCTACCGCCATCCCACGCTGTCGTTGCTCGATCTGATTCAGGAAGGAACCATCGGTTTGGTGCGGGCTGTCGAGAAGTTCGAACCTAGTCGTGGACTCAAGTTCAGCACCTACGCCGTGTGGTGGATCTGGCAGCAGATTGCTCGAGCGGGGGATTGCCAGGGATCGTTGATCCGTACTCCCGTACACTGGAATCAACTGCGGAGAAAAATGGCGCACATCCCCACCGAAGCGGTGGGAGAAGAGCGCGAGCGGATGGCTGCCGAGGCGAGCCTCAGCGCTGAGCAAGTAGCAACGATGACACAGTCGCTCTACTGTGTGTCGTTGACCGCACCGATCGGTGCCGATGATGAGCGCACTCTGGACAGCATTCTGCCGGCTCCCGACGAGTGGGAACCGGACAGTCTAATGTGTGGCCGAGAGTTGACCGCCCAGATGGCGGCAGCCCTCAACGAACTACCCGCGCGCGAAGCGGCGATTCTGCGCCTGCGCTTTGGTGTCAGTGGCGACTCCTGCGAGACGCTCGATGAGATCGGAACGCGCTTCGGGGTGAGCCGAGAACGCATTCGCCAGCTCGAGGCGCGCGCGCTGCGCCAAATGCGGGTGATCTGCGAACGTCAAGGTCTCGGTGAGCTCCTGCACTGATGTGCTGCGCGTGTCACACCGCCACGCCAGCGAGGCCGCCGTGCAGTTTAGTAACGCCGATGAATTGTGTGGAGGCGGAGCGCTCCGAACCGGTCTCCCACAAGAAGTCATGGCATGCTTTCTGCTCAGCTGATTGATTGGCAGGGATGAGAGAAAATTCCTTCGAAAGGAGAGACCGAATGACGCACTCGCACGTTCCAACCGCGGTCAATGCCCAGCTGATGAAGATCGGTTTGGAAGTGTTCCCGGTCTATGGCGACGAAGCGTCCGGATGGAGTGTTGATCCGGTCGACTTGGCACCGGGGCAGCCCCAGGTGTTCCGCTATCGTTCACTCGATGAATTGTTCTTCGCGCTGGTCAATCTCAATCTGAGCCCGGAAGGCCAGGCATAGAAGCAACCGAATACACGCATCATCTGCGGAGTCGCGATGTCTCGCACTCGTCGCATAAGCGTCTCGACTGAGACGCGCTAGTTTTCGTCCAGCGCTCTCCGGCGCTGTCTAGAACAACAGGTCCGATGTGATCGGACCGCCTGAACCTCCCTCGCTAGCATCAATTTGATCGCGAGCCGTCATCGAGACGGTCGCGGGCTGCCGTTACGGGCGCGAAGCCTTGGCGGCTTGCATGCTCTCCAGGTAGGAGATGATGTCATCAATCGTCTTCGACTGCGGCGAGCGGTCGCGTTCCTCTTCGCCGGCTGGGCGCCAGAACGTTTCGCCCCAGATTGGCAGGTCGCGCGAACCGTGGGCATCAACTGGCTTGGTCTGATCCAATATCCTGAGCAAGTCGGAACGCGGAAAGCCTCCAGCTTTTTTTGCTAAACCGGTTAGATCGGTTGGTGGTACACGAAACGCCACGCGCATGGGGCTAGTGCCCGTGCCGTCTTCACCATGGCACACGGCGCAGTACTGCTGATACGCGCGCTGTCCGTCGTTTGGCCGAGCCACGGATGGCTGAGCGGTTGCCAGGGTCAGGCTGAAACTGATCGCCAAAACAGCCATCGCGGGAAGCCTGCCTGTCGATCCAACCAGGAAACGCGGGGGCGAGTTGGGTTGCATGCGCGACCGTCGAGGCTTCACGATGCCGACCGATATCGCAGATGAGCGGCCGAAGCTCAAGTCTATGCTCGACCGTGCCCCGCGCAGCGCTCCATCGCATCCGGGGTGCGACTGATCGAATCACTGACGCGGCCGAACACGCCGCCGATTTGACCCTAGGGGATTTTACTGAGTAGGCAGGTGCTTTGAAATGCGGTAAAGATGTTTGCAGCTGTTGTCGGTAGGTTGGGAGGCAGCGGCGGGCACGGAGAGGAGAATAGGTCCAGCGTGCCTGCTGCGGGGGCACGTAGGAGAGAGCCATGCCGAATTTTAGAGCGACCGTACGATTCCACGACGTACCAGGCCCGGATGTCTTGACCGCGCGCAAGACACTCGAGGAGCGCATCCAGACGTCGGGCCTGGGTCACTGGCGTGTCGTCGATATCGTGAAGGAAGGTGCAACGCGCCGGTCCGCAAATGCTGCGGCCGCTCGGTGGCGCACTGACCGCGACATCGCCGGCAAGCTGATGATCATGGGTGCGGCCGTCTGGGCAGTGTGGTTCTTCTGGATACTAGCCGACTAGCCAAGTCGTCGATCGCCACGCTCGTAGTCGCGTCGCCTTGTGGATTTTTGCCGACCGTGGCCGTGCTGATACATGTAGCTTCGAAGTCTGGCGATCGCGTCCAAGGGTGACCCGCCTCGTGGGCGCGCTGCATACCCGACCCAATCCATCTGCCTTCCGGGGCGACGAGTTCCGCCGCTAAGTATAGGCAGCGGCGAAAAGCGCCTCCGCCTTCCCACGTCCATCTCCGCGGCGTTGCATGCGCGACGAAAGCTGTTATCCATCGGAGCACGCCGAACAGGAGATGCGCCACGATGAGTGAGAGCCCAATAGCCGAATCGACCTCGCCCACAGGCGGAACCGACTTCATTCGCCAGATCGTCGCCAGCGATTTCAAGAGCGGCAAGCATTCATCCGTGTGCACTCGCTTCCCACCCGAACCGAACGGCTACCTGCACATCGGTCACGCGAAATCGATCTGCCTGAACTTTGGCATCGCGCGCGAGTTCGGCGGCGTCTGCCACCTGCGCTTCGACGATACCAACCCGGTCAAGGAAGACGTCGAGTACGTCGATTCGATCCAGGCCGACGTGCGCTGGCTGGGTTTCAATTGGGGCGACAAGAAGTTCTACGCCTCGGACTACTTCGCGCGTCTCTGCGAGTTCGCCGTCGAGTTGATCCGCAAGGGCAAGGCGTACGTTTGCCACCTCACCGCGGAAGAGACGCGCGCCTACCGGGGCACACTGACAGAACCGGGCAAGAACAGTCCGTATCGCGATCGTCCAATCGCAGAGAACCTGGACCTGTTCGAGCAGATGCGGCGCGGCGAGATCGAGGAAGGCGCCTGCGTGCTGCGGGCAAAGATCGACATGGCGTCGGGCAATATCAACCTGCGCGATCCCGCCATCTATCGCATCAAGAAGGCCCACCACCATCGCACCGGCGACACGTGGTGCATCTATCCGATGTACGACTTCGCCCACGGGCTCTCCGACGCCATCGAAGGGATTACCCACTCGATCTGCACGCTCGAGTTCGAGGACCACCGCCCGCTCTACGATTGGCTCCTCGACCAGCTCGACGTGCCCTGCCACCCGCGGCAGATCGAATTCGCCCGCCTTGCCGTGACCTACACCGTGCTCAGCAAACGCAAACTGTTGCAGCTCGTGCGCGACGGGCACGTCGATGGATGGGACGACCCGCGCATGCCCACCCTCGCCGGCTACCGCCGCCGCGGATACACGCCCGAGTCAATCCGCAACTTCTGCGAGCGCATCGGCGTAGCCAAGGCGAACAGCACGGTCGACGTCGCCATGCTCGAACACAGCATCCGTGAAGATCTCAACCAGCGCGCCCCGCGCGCGATGGCGGTCCTCAAGCCGCTTCGCGTGATCATCGACAACTACCCGGCGGATCACGTCGAGCAACTTGCGGCGGTCAACAACCCGGAGGACCCATCCGCCGGCACGCGCGCGGTGCCGTTTTCCAAGGTGCTGTACATCGAGCAGGACGACTTCCGCGAAGTGCCTCCGGCGAAGTATTTCCGCCTCTCCCCCGGCAAGGAGGTACGCCTGCGCTACGCCTACTTCATTACGTGTCAGAGTGTGGTGAAGCATCCGCAGACCGGTGAGGTCACCGAAGTCCACTGCACCTACGATCCCGCGACCCGCGGCGGCGATTCCCCCGACGGGCGCAAAGTGAAGAGCACGTTGCACTGGGTCTCGGCGCCGCACGCCATCGATGCCGAGGCCCGTTTGTACGAGCGCCTGTTCGCCGTGGAGTTTCCCGACCGCGAAGAGAATTTCCTCGCCGCGATTAATCCCAACTCGCTCGAAGTTCTCCAAGGCTGCAAGATCGAACCGTCGCTCGCAACCGCACAGCCCAGTGATCGCGTGCAGTTCGAACGGCAGGGCTACTTCTGCGTCGACCCGAAACTCACGCGAGCTGGCGCGCTCGTCTTCAATCGCATCGTCGGTTTGAAGGATGCCTGGGCAAAGATCGAGAAAAAACGGGCGGTGTGAAGTGGGTCTGAAGTGGGCCTCGCTCGTCGGCCAGGTGCTAAGCGTAACGGGCACTGCCAGATCGAGTTAGCACCGCTCGCGCGAATCGCGCGACGATCCTTCCGAAAAAGCCGAGGCTGCGCGCGGCGGCCTGTGCCTTGCTGGAACGCTTGACTAGAGTGCTCACCTGCGGATGATGAGCGATGCCAATTGGAAAGAGACAGCCACCATGCAGACACAGTGCGGCAGCGGCGTGGAGCGGGAACAGCGAGCCCAAGAGCGAGCAAAAGAACGATTGCTCGCCGAGCTCCACACTTGGGAACGACGGCTCGTGCTGCGTTCTCTCGAAGAAGCGATTCGCTTGATCGAGTCAGAGAAGGTTGCGAAGCTGACTGGGCAACACCTTCACTGCATCGCGGAGTATGACGCGATCACGATTGATGGAGAATCCTTCTTCGACAAGGCATTCACCAGCGGCAAGGAAGTGGCCGCTTGCCTCGCCTTCGCGATGGAACTTGGATGGCGCGAGGCGCTCGATGACATGACGCGACTCCGGGCGATCCTGATAGAGCGCGACGGTTCCGCAGCCACTTCTCTGGCCTCACCCGCATAGCTCCCCACCCTCCAACAGATCGCGCGGTTCATCCCTCGATCGACCGCGCGTAGTCGTCCCAGCCGGTGACGTCCATCTCGGCGAAGAGGCGCCGCGCTTCGGCCAGGTCGCGCGCCAAGCCGTCCGCATCACCGCGCAGGCGAGCCAGTCCCGCTCTCTCCAGCAGAAGCAGAGGCAGCCAACCCTTTGCGTCATTGCGCCGCAGGACTTCAAGCGTTTCTGCAATCTGGGCTTCGAGCTCATCGAGGTGGGTCGCGCCGTTGACCATGCGCAGCACACGCGCCCTAAGAAAGCCAACCGCGCGTGCCGTGTCGGTCGATGCCAGTTCCGCACTTCTGCGCGCCAGATCCAGGCTTCGCTCGCGGTCGCCCATGCCTGCCAGACAGAGTGCCTGGTGAGGATCGACGAATAGGCTCCACTCTCCGCCCGCGCCGGTCGCCGAGATTCGCTGTCGCGCGCGCTCAAAAAATCCGTTGCCCTCTTCCCATCGAAGTCCGAGCGTGCTCGCATTGCCGCACGCCATCAGCGCGTACACAATATTTCGGTCGGAGCCGTAACGCTCGGCCAACTGCAACGCTTCGTTAGAGTAGCGCCGGGCGCGCGGCGCATCTCCCAATACCCAGCATGGCCAGAACCGGTCGCTTGCAGCCGATGAAATATCCGAACCGATCCCAGAGCGGCGGAGCAGCTCAGGGAAGCGCTCAGCGAACTCAAGCGCTTCACGGGGGCGGCCCAGAATGCTGAGCACCGCACCGCGAATGCCGAGGGACTCTACATAGGGCCGCCAGCCGAGCACTTCGATTTCGGCGGCGGCATCGCCGCCGGCGATCGCAACGCTCTGGTCAAAGACCGCGAGGCTTTCCTTCCAGCGCGCTTGCCATGCGTAACCACGCCCCAGAAAATGGCGCGCGAAGAGCCCGATGGCCCGATCGCCCTGGGTGTCGGCAAGCGCTATCGCGCACGAAGAGTGCTCGACCATGCTGACGAAGTCGCTATGCGAACTCTTGAGGTTGCCATAGGCGGCTTCGAGCAACGCCTCGGTGCGCCGATCGCCTGCACTCCGGGCGAGATCGACCGCCTCGCGAAATACGGCGTCCGATTCGGCCGGCTCGGCGCCCAGGCGATCGAGCGTGTTGATGAGCTCGGGATACACTTCGAGGAGGAACCGGGTGCGCTCGGAGGAGTCCGGGAGCGCCACGAGCAGCATGCGCGCTTGCGCCCAGTGGCGCCGGGACGCGGCCAGATCGGTGATGCGTACCCAGCGCGCTGCGCGCACGTGCCACGTGGCAGCACGCAACGCCTCACCCGCTTCGGTCCAGTGATGCGCCAGCAAGCCGGCGTGCTCGTCGAGCCGCTCGGCTTCGGTGACTTCGATTGCTTCCGCGACCGCCGCGTGCCGCGCGCGCCGGGCCGCGGTGAGCTGCGCACCCAGCGCGACCTCGTGTGTCAGTGGATGCTTGAAGGCGTATTCCGCCACCGGATAGATCGCACGCTCGTACACCAGCTCGGCCGCGAGCAACGCCGCCAACGCGGCATCGAGATCGTCGCCGTGGACCTCCACCACTGACTCGAACAGGGGGCGGGGAAACTCCTTGCCGATGACCGCTGCCGTATACAGCAACTGCTTCTCGCGCTCACCGAGGCGGTCGATGCGCGCCGCGAGCAGCGCCTGTACCGTCGCGGGAACCTCGAGAGCGTCGAGCGCCGTTGTCAACTCGTACGCGCCGCGCGTGCCGACGAGACGGCCGGTGTCGAGCAGCGAGAGCACGATCTCCTCGGCGAAGAACGGGTTGCCTCCCGAGCGCGCACGCACCAGCGCGGGGAGCGCCGCGACCGACGGACTCGATCCCACCCAGTCGCGCACCAGATCCGCCAGCGCCTCCGCGCTTAGCGGCGCCATCGGCAGTTGCAGCACCCACGACTTCCGGGTCCAGTCGGCCTCATATTCCGGCCGGAAGTTGACCAACAGGAGCGTGCGCGTCGCGCTCACCGCCTCGACGATCTGCGCCACGAACAGATCGCTACCGGGATCGATCCAGTGCAGGTCGTCGATCAGCAACACGATCGGCTCGGCCTCGGTGCGCAGTTGGATCAGACGGCGGAGGAAGGTGAAGAGCCGGCGCTGCCGCACCGCGGGTTGGAGTTGGAGCGCGGGCGCCTTCGGATCGGTGACACCGAGGAAGTCGAGCACGAGGGCGCGGTCGTCGGCGAACCCGTCGTCGAGCAGCGCCAGTTCGCCGGCGATCTTCTGCCGCGCCTCACGCGGCCCGTCTTGCTCCGTGATGCCGAACAGGTTGCGCAACAGTTCGAGCAGCGGGAGATACGGAATAGTCTTCCCGTGCGCCGGGCAGTGGGCTTCGTAGACCATCAGTCCGCGCGCGCGACAGCGTTCGATGAACTCGACGCACAGCCGGCTCTTGCCGACTCCCGGCTCGCCGACCACCGTGGCGACGCGTCCCGTACCCGCGAGCGCACGTTGCAACGCCGACTCGAGTGCCTCGATCTCGTCGCTGCGACCGACGAAGCGCGACAGCCCGCGGGCTCGTGAAGTATCGAGGCGCGTGCGATGGCTGCCGACGCCTTCGAGCACGAACACGCCGATTGGTTCGCGCACTCCTTTGACCGGCACCGGCCCGAGTGAACGCAGCGCAAAGAAGCCGTCGACCGGCTTCTGCGTGTGCTGCGAGAGCGCGATACCGTCCGGCGGCGCGAGCTGCTCCATGCGCTGCGCCAGGCCCACGGTGTGCCCCTGCGCGGTGTAGTCCATGCGCAGATCGTCGCCAATTTTTCCGACAATCACCTCGCCCGAGTTCAAGCCGAGACGGAAGGAGAAGTTCACACCCGGGTTGACGCGCAGCTCGTCGGCGTACTGGCGCAGGCGATTGCGCAGATGCAGCGCCGCGTAACAGGCACGTTGCGCGTGATCTTCGTGCGCGATCGGCGCGCCGAAGAGCGCCATGATGCCGTCACCGGTGTACTGGTTCACCGTGCCTTCGAATCGGTGAACGCCGTCGGTGAGGATGGCGAAGAAGCGATCGAGGATCGTGTGCCACTCTTCGGGATCGAGCTGTTCGGCCAGCTCCATCGATCCCTTCACGTCGGCGAACAGGACAGTCACTCGCTTTCGCTCGCCTTCGAGCGCGGACTTCGATTGCAGGATTTTGTCGGCGAGATGTTTGGGGGTGTACGAAATGGGGCTAGGGGTTATTGGGTTGGGGGTTAGGGACAGAGCAGGAGGGGAACTGCCTACTGCCTTCTGTCTACTGCCTACTAGCGCCGCGCCGCACTCGTCGCAAAATTTTGCAGTGAGACGTAGCTCGGCACCGCAGCGCGCGCAGATTGACTCGATCGGCGCGGCGCACTCTTCGCAGAACTTCGCTCCAGCGCGATTCTGGTGTCCGCAGACAGTGCAGGTCATAGGCCGCGCTCCCGCGTCGATCGCGCGCGGCGATCGACGCGGCTGTCGCTCAGTGGATTCGCAAACCTGTTCGCCGTACACCGCACCGCCCACCGCCCGCTGTCACCAGACCCGTCGAACGCCGTACGCGTCGAAGACCCGTTCGTTGCTCACCAGTGCCAGGTCTTCATCTTGCGCCTGGGCGATCAGCATGCGGTCAAACGGGTCTCGATGCGGCCCGGGCAGATTCCCGGCTCTCAGGGCGTGGACGATGGCGATCGACAAGGGCTCGAAATTCTGCCCCCGCAAGATCGTGGGGAACTCGGCGGCGACCTCGATCGCGCCCGGGAGTTTGCCCAACCGCACCTTCGTCGAGATCTCCCAGGCCGAGGCGGCACTGACCAGGACGGCGTTGTCGTCGTCGGCGATCACGTTGCGTGCGCGCCGGCTCAAACGTCGATCACCGTCGAGCCACCAGAGCAGGGCGTGCGTATCAAGCAGGACGCGCACGCCTCAACGCTCCCAGGCTTCGATTTCCTTATCGGGCAGGGGCTCAAAGAAGCGGTGGTCAACCTTGGCGCGTCCGCGCATGGCGCCGAACACCCGGCCCTTCTTCTGCGGCTTGATGGGCACGAGCCGCGCCACTGGGTCCTTGCCGCGCGCGATCACGACGTGCTCACCGCCGGTCACTTCCTCGATCAGGCGTGAAAGGTTGGTCTTCGCCGCGTGAATCGTCACCACCTTCATGTGGGTCGACTAACACGGATTAGCTAACGTGGTCAATCGAGCCCGCAGCGGGGCGCTGGACCGTTGGTGATCGCAGCGCGCTACGACCCGAGCGACAGCCGGCGCTGGCGGTAGCGTGGCGCGCCGGTTATCGCCGGCGCATGAGTGACGCCATCTTTTTTCGCGACGGGGAGCGCTTCGTTCCCACCGACTCGGCGCGCGGCCCGTGGAGTCGTGACGCGCAACATGGCGGACCGCCGTCGGCGCTGCTGGCGCGCGCGGTCGAGGGCTTCGCGGACGGCGACCGGATGTTCGTGGCGCGGCTGACGATCGAGCTGTTGCGACCGGTTCCGCTCGTGCCGTTGACGATACGCGAACGTCTCCTCCGGCCGGGAAAGAAGGTGCAACTGATCGAGGCGTCGTTGTGCACGGCGGAGGTCGAAGTGGCGCGCTGCACCGCGTTGCGGATTCGCCGCGCCGATGTCCCCCTGCCTTCGGGCTTGCCGACGGTGGCGTTGCCACCCGGACCGGAGGCGGGGATAACCAGCGCGCCACGCGCGGCGGAGTCCGGCGACGAAGCCTTTCACAGTCATGCGGTGGAGCATCGATTTGTCGCCGGCGGGTTCGATCGGCCCGGACCCGCCACCGATTGGATCCGCCTGCGCGTGCCGCTCGTTCAGGGTGAACCGACGTCACCGCTCTGTCGCGTGGCGGCAGCCGCCGACTTCGGTAATGGCGTCAGCTCAGTGCTGAACCCGGCCGAGGGCTACCTCTTCATCAACCCCGACCTCACCATCTATCTCGATCGCTACCCCGAAGGGGAATGGGTCTGCCTCGACGCGGTGACCTACGTCCAACCTCACGGCGTCGGTTGGGCCGAGAGCCTCCTCTTCGACGAACGCGGGCCGATCGGGCGCGCGGCGCAATCGCTGCTCATCGAAAAGCTCTCGGCGTGATCTGAGCACGGCCGCGGATCACGCGCCGATTCTCGCTTCGGCCTGCGTCGCCAGCCATTCCTCGCCGTTGTCGCGGTGCCGGCGTGCGGCTTCGCGCAGCGCGCGTTCGCAACTGATGTCGTCTTTGCGGTGCCGCGCCAGCTCGGCGCGCGCTTCCTCGATGCGCGCCAACAAGTCGCGCGCGTCCAGCGCCGTCGCCAGCTCCGACGCCTGGGCGAGCGTGGTCTCCGCGCCAGCGTCGTCCCCGCCGGCAACCAGCGACCGCGCCAGCGCGATCAAGTTGTTCGCTTCGGCGTGCCGGTATCCCATCGCGCGGGCCAACTCGATGCCGCGCTCGGCGGCGGCGCGCGCCGCGCCGATGTCGCCGCGGCGGAGTTGGATCTCGGCGAGCAGCGGCAGGCCAGGCGCAGCCGCGAACGGTTTCGATATGGCGCGATCAATCGCCAGCACCAGTGCTTGGTCGACTTGCTCGAGCGCCTCGTCGAGTCGCCCGGCACTGAGCAGTGCCGAGCCCCGTGTGACGTGCCCGACCACTCGCAGCATCATATTTTGCGACTGCGTCGCCCATTCGAGCGTTTGCCGTGCGTGCTCGATGGCGGCAGTCACGTCGCCGCGTTTGCTCCGCACGGTGGCGGAGATGGAATGCAGCATCACTTGCTCGACCGCGTTGCGGCTCTCGCCGACCCGAAGACGCATCTCCCCCAGCCGCGCGTCCACCTCGCCACCGGCGCCGCGCCGGAAGAGCGTGTTGATGCCGAGCGTGCGCACGGTGGCCCATGCCCGCCAGCCAATGACGTCCTCGCCGAGCGAGTGATCGGTGGCGCACAAGCGTTCGATCTCGGCGGTGATGCGGGTGTATTCGTCGGGAAACTCCGTCGAGAAATAGATGATGCTCCGGCACGTCTCGCTCGCGACGATGAGAGCGGCGTCGTCGAGGCGCCGCGCCATCTCCATCGCCTCGACGTTCAAACGCTGGGCCTCTTCGACCGCGCCGGCGCCGTTGCGTACCACGGCGTAGCTGTTGAGCGCCCAGGTGAGATCGCGCGAATCGGCGTCCCCCAACTCGCGGCGCGCCTCCGCGAACAGTTGCGCCACCTCCGCCTCGGGCGCGGCGCTGCGTCCGGCGGCATACACTAGCCGGGCGCGCGCCTGGCCGAGCAACGCGCGTGCTTCCGGTGATTCGCGCTCCTCGGCGAGCAGCTCCGTCACTTTGCGCCAGTGGACGACGGCTTCACCGGCATTCGAGCCCAGCCGCGCCGCCGTGTGCGCCTGCCAGCGCGCGGCTTCGAGGTTGCGCCCCGCCTGCTCCCAGTGGTGGGCGAGCAGGAGCGCGCGTTGATCCACCGCCGCGCCGGCGAGGATTTCGAGTGCCGTGGCCACGGCCGCGTGCAGCGCGCGCCGCCGTTCCCGCAGCAGCGAGGCGTAGGCGACCTCGCGCGTCAGCGGGTGCTTGAAGGCGTATTCGCTGCGCGGATAGAGCGCGGCCTCGTAGAGAAACTCGCTCTGCACCAACTGGCGCACGCCGCCGCGCAGCGTGTCGCTGTCGAGCCCGGCGACTCGTTCGAGCACTGCTTCAACCACTTCGTCGCCGATCACCGCCGCGGTTTGCAAGAGGCGTTTGGTCGCTTCTTCAAGTCGATCGATACGGGCCGCCAGCAGGCTCTGCACGCTCGTCGGCACGTCGATGCTCTCGATCGGCTGCTGCAGGCGGAAGTGTCCGCGCACGCCGACGAGCCCACCCGATTCGATCTGGGCTTGCACCACTTCCTCCATGAAGAAAGGGTTGCCGCCGGTGCAGGCGCACACCAATGCGACGAAGCGCGCGAGCGAGGGGTCGCTGCCGAGCCAATCGCTGAGCAACGCACCGGCGGCGGCCGCGTCGAGTGGGCGCAGGGCGATGTGCTGGTAGTGCGTGCGCCCCACCCAGCTCGCGCGGTACTCGGGACGGAAGTTGAGCAGCACGAGCGTGCGCGTGCCTGCCGCCGCATCGACGATGCCCTCGACAACGGCCTCGGTGTCGGGGTCGATCCAATGGAGATCCTCGAAGACGAGCACTGCCGGCTCGCGGCGGCTGCGCGCCGCCGTGCCCCGGCGCAGCAGTGACATCAGCGCGCGCAGCCGTTCGTCGGGCGCCAGGTCGGGGGCCGGCTGCGCCGGGTCGGGCACGCGCATGAAGTCGTAGAGTAACGGCAGCGATCCGAGCTCCTCGGGCGCCATCTGCGCGACGCTGCCGGCGATCTTCTGGCGTGCCTGCACGTCGGTGTCCTCGGGGGTGATCCCGTAGATCTCGCGGTACAGCTCGAGCGCCGGCTGGAGTGGGACGGCGTTGCCGTGCGGCACGCCGGTGCTGCTGTGTACGACGATGCCGCGCGAGCGACAGCGTTCGAGGAACTCGTAGCACAGCCGCGATTTGCCGGAGCCGGCTTCGGCCATCACGCCGACCACCTGCCCGTCGCCGTCGAGGGCACGACGTAGCGCGGTCTCGAGACGGTTCATCTCGTCGTCGCGGCCGACGAATTTCGACAGCCCGCGCGCGCGCGAGCGATCGAGCCGTGTGCGCATCTGGCCGACGCCCTCGAGCTCGGCCACGCGCACCGGCGTGTCGACACCCTTGATCTTCATCGTGCCGAGATCGCGTAGCGCGAAGTAGCCGTGGACGATATCGATCGTCGACCCGGCGAGCATCGCTTTGCCGGCCTCGGCGAGCGCTTCCATGCGCTGGGCCAGCCCGACCGTGAGCCCTTGCGCGGTGTAGTCCATGCGCAAATCGTCGCCAATTTTACCGACGACGACGTCGCCCGAATTGATGCCCATGCGCACCGAGAAGTTAAGGCCGTGCTCGACGCGCAGCGCATCGGCGTAAGTTTTCAGTGTGTCGCGCAAGTGCAGCGCGGTGTAGCACGCGCGCTGCGCGTGATCTTCGTGCGCGATCGGCGCGCCGAAGAGCGCCATGATGCCATCGCCGGTGTATTGGTTCACCGTGCCTTCAAAGCGATGGACGCCTTCGGTAAGGATCTCGAAGAAGCGTTCGAGAATGCGGTGCCACTCCTCCGGATCGAGTTGCTCGGCCAGCTCCATCGAGCCCTTCACGTCGGCGAAGAGAACGGTTACCTGCTTGCGTTCGCCTTCGAGCGCGGACTTCGATTGCAGGATTTTGTCGGCGAGGTGCTTGGGCGTGTACGACAGGGGGTTAGGGGTTACGGGGTTGGGGGTTAGGGTCTGGCTTGGAGCTTTCAGCTTGTCGCTTGCAGCTACCAACGCGGCGCCGCAGCCATTGCAGAAGCGGCTGTCGCCGACATTCTCGCGGCCGCAGGACGAACAGGACCGCGCGAACGGGCGGCCGCATCCGCTGCAGAACGCGGCATCGTTTGGGTTGTCACGGGTACAGTGGGGGCAGCGCATTGCGGGGCTCCAGACTTACGGCACTAACACGAATGATTTGTCCAAGCGCTCGCCGACGCGCAGGACGCCAAAGTCTCTCCGGTCGGTCGTGAGAATACGAAAGATGCGACGCCGTTCGGCGACTGCCGCCACCACCCCGTCCACCAGCCCGATACTTAACTCGCGGAACTTCGCATCGAGTTCGAGCGCGCGCACGATGTCACGCGGGGTGGCCAACTCGAACTCGTACGTGGTCGCCGGATCGAAGAGCTCGGCAATCAGCTTGCGCATTGCCACTCGCTCCGCGCGCAGGAAGTAATCGACCTCGGCGAGCACCAAGGCCGGCACCACCACTGTTGCGGCGCTGGTGAGCGCGGTGGCGTAGGCAGGCCAAGTCGCCCGCCCGTCGGGCCGGCGCGCGAGGGCACGGAGCAGACCCCCCCGTGTCGGCGATCAGGCTGCCCTTCACTCCTCAAGATCCTTGAAGAGTTCTGACTCATCACCCAGCTTGATGGCGGTCGAGACAAAGAGCCCCGTCGACGGCGGGCGGCGGCCGCGGTAATACTTGGCGGCTACGACGCGCAACCCCTGGCGAATCAGGCGAGACGCCGACAAACCGTGCGCGCGTGCTCGGATCAGTGCGTCCGCATCTTCTGGATCCAACCGAACCGTTGTCGTCAGCTTGCGAGCCATACACACGCCATACGTGCGAGGTCGCAGCGAGTCAATCCGCCGCCAGCCGTGCGGCGTGTAGCGGCGCGCCGATCTCTTCATAGCCTCGCTGCGCCTGTTGCAGCAACTGCGCGCGCGTCACGTCGTCGCCGAGGACGGCGGCCAGCTCGGCGCGCCATTCACAGAGCGCGGGCGCGAGCGTCTTCGCTCCGGTGCGTTCGATCAGTTCGGCGGCGCTGGCGAGGGCGGCTTCGGCGGCGGCGCGGGCACCGGCGCCGTCGCGACGGAGGAGCGCGCGGGCGATGACGCCATGGGCCGCGGCTTCGTACATGCCGCGCAGCGAGCGGCGGCAAGGCGTGATCGCCTCTGCTGCCGCGGACTGCGCGGCCGATAGGTCGCCCGTTTGCAGCAGGGCTTCGGCCAGAAGCGCTGCTGCCATGCCTGCCGTTTCCTTTTCGACGTGTCCGAACATGCCGAGCGCGGCGCGCGCCGGTTCGATGGCATCGGCAGCTCGCCCGGCCGCGAGGTGTGCACCCATCGAACCTTTCACATCGGCGAAGAGGACGGTGACCTGCTTGCGCTCGCCTTCGAGCGCGGACTTCGATTGCAGGATTTTGTCGGCGAGATGTTTGGGAGTGTAGGCGCGAGGGGATAGGCTGTCAGCAGCGACTCGGGTCGTGGCTGTCACGGGGGGCGCTGGCGCGGCCACCGGGTGGGCGCACTGCGGGCAGAAACGCGCGGCGGTTGGTACCTCCGCGTCACATTCGGCACACCGCGGCGGCAGCGGCGCCGCGCACTGCATGCAGAAGCGTGCGGCCGCGGGACTCTCGCTGCCGCACGTCGTGCAGATTAGCGGTGCGCGCCCGGCATTCGTGCGACGGTTCACGGTTCTAGCCCCACCTTCTTCAGCAGCTCCGTAAAACGCGGGTCGGAGCGCAGCGGGTCGAAGTCGGGATCGACCTTCAACTGCATCACGTAATACGAGCGCTGCTCCTGCGCCTGCGCCAAGGCCACGAGCGCCTCATCGAGTTGGCCGAGCCCGACGAGGATGCTGGCTACGAAGGCGGGAGAGACGAACTCATCATGCACCCGTTGGCGCAGATGGTTCAGAACCTTCGTCGCTTCCGCTCGGTTGCCCGCATCGGCATAGACGCGCCCGAGGACCGACTCGATTTCCGGAGAGGACGACAACTGCTTGGCCTTGAGCAGCTCGGCAATCGCCTCCGGAAATCTGCCGGCGCGCCCGTGGCTGTGCCCGAGCCACTCGTGTGCCCACCAGTTGTCGGGATCGATGGCGACCGCGGTTCGGAACTGCTCGATCGCGGCATCGTTGCGGCCGGCAAAGTAGAGGTCGTAGCCGTAAAAGATGCAGGCGTTGGGCGACAACGGATCGAGCTCGACCGCGCGCCGCCCCTCAGCGAATCCCTCATCGAACTGGCCGGCCGCCACCAGGAGGGAGGAGTACCATTGGTGCGCCGAGGCCAACTGCGGCTGCAGCGTCAACGCGGTCTGGAACTCGTGGCGTGAGCCTTCGATGTCCTGGTCGTACCAGAAGCGTACGAGGGCAAGCCATACGTGCGCTTCCGCCAGCGACGGGTCGAGCTGCAGCGCCTTCTCTGCCGCCTCGCGGGCGCGCGGCAGAGCCCGGTTCGACGGCAGCGCCCAGTCGACGATCCAGACGTAGTACCCGGCGAGGCCGACGTACGCCAAAGCATAGTTCGGGTCGCGCGCGATCGCTTGCTGCAGGTAGCGCATCGCCGTGTCCCAGTCGTTGAGCGTCTCGGTGGCATGCCGCGCCTTCAGGTAGAGCTGATACGCCTCCAGGTCCTCCGTCGGCTTCTGCTCGAGCGTCTGGCGCTCGCCGGCAGCGAGGGTGACCTGCAGCGCCTTCGCCACCGTTTCCGCCACCTGGCTGCGGATGGCAAAGATGTCCCGCAGCTCGCGGTCGTAGCTGTCGGACCACAGGTGATAGCCGTCGGCGGCGTTGATGAGCTGGGCGGTGATGCGCACCTGGTTGCCGGCCTTGGCCACGCTGCCTTCGAGCACAGTGCCGACGTGCAGTTGCGCACCGATGCTTTCGATGGGTTCGTTCTTGCCTTTGAAGGCGAACGACGAGGTGCGGGCCGCGACGTGCAGGCCCGACACTTTGGACAATGCGGTGATCAAATCTTCCGTGATGCCGTCGCTGAAATACTCGTTCTCCTTGTCGGAGCTCATGTTGACGAAGGGCAGCACGGCGACGGACTTACGATCCTGGTCGCGAGTCAGCGGGGTGCGTACGGTGGGCGAGACGGATGACGAACGATCCGCGGTGCGCGACCACGTGAGATAGGCACCCACAGCTCCCAGCACGACCACCGACACGATGGCGATAGGTAGCGTCCGCCGTCGCGTCACCGCCGATTCCGGCGGCCGCGTCGGCTTCGCCTTATCGCTCGCCGCCGGCGCCTCGAATGAAGCCATGCCCTCGAGCCCGGCCTCGCGGATCTGCAGGGCCTCGTCGAAACCCTTCAGCGCATAGCTGCCGTGGGCGCGCCAGAGGACCGGCTGAAGGAAGGCATCGGCTTCGAGACGCTGCCGCGCACTGTCCGCCACCGCGGATGACATGAGCACTTGGCCGGGCCTTGCAAGGCCGGAGATGCGGGCGGCGAGGTCGACGGCGAGACCTTCGACGCGCGGCTGCGCCAGATCTCCATCGGGTCCGGGCCGTTCGCTCACCTCGCCCATGTGGATGCCGGTGCGCACCCCCGGAAGGTCGGGCTCTTCGCGGTGTACTTGCTGGAGCCGCAGCGCGAACAAGACCGCGGCACTGGGCGTCTCGAAGGTCAGGAAGCAGCCGTCGCCGGCCCAGTCGATGATGCGGCCGCCGGACTCGGCCGCCAGCCGTCGCACGTGGGCCCGATGCCGAGTGATCAACTCGCCGACGGCCTGGTCGCCCCGCTGCGTCTTCAGGGCGGTCGAGTCCGCCAAGTCGGTGAAGACCAGCGTCAGGATACGGGAGATGTCCGTCACGATCCGAGCTCCTGCGCCAACCGCTCCGCGTATCCCGTCGCGCCCATCTCGGTGAAGAGGCGATGCGCCTCGCGCAGCCACTGCTGCGCTTCAGAGGCGTCGGCTCGCAGCGCCGCGAGCCGGGCGCGCTCGACGTAGATCTGCGGCTCGTAGGAGCGTGCGCCGGTCGACTGCACCAGCGCCTGGGCGTGATCCAGTGCGGCTGCGATGGCGACGCTGGCGCCGGCTTCATCGATGGCGCGGCGCACGCGCGCCAGAGCGAGCTGGGCGCGCACCTCGGCGACTCGCATCTGCATGCGCACGGCAGTCTCGATCGCTTCCTCGACCAGCGCGCGCGCGCGGGGCTCGTCGCCCAGGCCGAGGTGCGCTTCGGCGAGCGCCGCCAAGTAGTAGGCGTCCAGAAAGCGCCCCGCCTGGTTGGCGCGACCCAAGTCCAGAGCGAGCTCCAGATTCTCGCGGGCGCTCTGCCACTCCTTGGCCAGGACGCAGGCCATGCCGTAGTGGCCGTAGGCGCCGACTCGGCCGAGGACGCTGCCGATCTTCTCAGCGGACTCGATGGCTCGCCGGCCCATCGATTGGGCGCCCGACGGGTCTCCGGCACGCGAGAGGTTGCGCGCCGACCAGAAGTCGATCCAACTCGCCATCTCATTCCCACCGAAGCGACGGGCGCGCTCGTCGGCGCGGCGGAGCGCTTCTGCGGCCTCCTGGAAGCGGCCGAGATCGGTCAGGATCACCCCGCAGTGCCAGAGTGAGTCGGCGGTGCAGATGCCGATCGTCGCGATGCCCAGGGCGGGATCGACTTCGCCGAGCGCGATCTGCTCGGCGTTCATTCTCTGCGCGGCGACGAGATCGCCGAACAGCCAGAGTGAAAAATCGAATGCCGTGCGCGCCGACCAACGCAGCTCCGGGTCGCCGGTCGCATCCGCCAGAACGACGGACTCCTCGAAGATCGGAATGGCGCGCCGCGGGCTTCCGTCCAGGGCATGGATGAGCCCGAGCGAATAGTGGAGACGCACCTGTTCGCGCACGTCGCCGGCCGCCACGGCCAGGGCCTTACCCTCCGCGAAGATCTCAGCGACGCGCTCGCTGGTCATTCCCAGTCGCCAGCCGAAGAGCAGCAACTGCGACGTCGCCTCGCGGCGCAGAGCTACGCCCGCGTCGAAGGACGGCGCCGACTGCAGGATCCCCCACACCTTCTCCCAGTGGCGCACCGCTTCCACCGGACTGTCGAAGCCGGCGACACGAGCGGCCCGCGCGTACCACTGCGACGCGGTCAACGCGTCTCCCGCCTGCTCCCAATGATAGGCGAGCAGCGCCGCGCGTTCATCGAGCTTGGTGGCGTGCCGTTGCTCGGTGGCACGCGCCACCGCGGCGTGCACCTGCGCCCGGCGTGCGCCGAGCTGCGAGCGGTACGCGACTTCCTGCGTCAGCGGATGCTTGAAGGCGTACTCGACCTCAGGATAGAGCGCCGTCTCGTAGACGAACTCGCCGGCCCGCAACGTATTGAGCGCCGCGGCGAGCCTAGGCGAAGACAGCCGACCGCCCTCGTCCGCCGCGACCACCGCGGCCAGAATCGCGCCGGAGAACTCCTTGCCGATCACCGACGCGGTCTGCAGCGTGCGCTTCTCGTCGTCGCCGAGACGGTCGATGCGCGCCGCGAGCACCGTCTGCACCGTCGCCGGAATCTCCACCGCTTCAACCGAGCCGACCAGGCGATAGGCGCCGTGCGCGCCCGTCAGGCGGCCGCTTTCCAGCAGCGACTGCACGACCTCTTCAATGAAGAACGGGTTGCCGCCGGTGCGCCGGTGCACGTACGCCGATAGGCCCGCCACCGAAGGGTCGGATCCCAGCAGATCGGCGAGCAACTCCCGGGTCGCCTCCGGCCCGAGCGGCAGCAGCGGTATCTGCTGGTAGTACGCCTTGCGCATCCAGTCGGCTCCGTACTCCGGGCGGAAGTTCACCAGCCAGAGCGTACGGGTGTTCTGCACAGCGGCGATCGAGTGCGCCAGAAAGGCGTCGCTGCCGGGATCGATCCAGTGCAGGTCGTCGAGAAACAGGACGGTCGGCTCGCGCACACTGCGCGCTTCGGTCAGATGACGCACGAAGGCGAAGAGCTTTTGCTGTCGACCCTCAGGGCTCATGGCGGGCGCCGGCCTGCTGGGATCGGCGACGCCCATGAAGTCGAACAGGATCGGCAGCAGCTCCTGGAACGCGTCGTCGAGCAGCAGTAACTCACCGGCGATCTTGCGGCGCGCCTCGTGATCGGTGTCGCGCTCGGCGATGCCGAAGATGTCGCGCAGCATCTCCAGCAGCGGCAGGTGAGGAATGGTCTTGCCGTGCGCCGGGCAGTGTCCTTCGTTGACGCGCACGCCGCGGGCCCGGCAGCGCTCAACGAACTCGAGGCAGAGGCGGCTCTTACCGGTGCCGGCGTCGGCAACCACGCCGACGACCTGTCCTTGGCCACCGATCGCCGCGTCGAGTGCGCCCTTGAGCGTCGCCATCTCGCGCTCGCGGCCGACGAACTTCGAGAAGCCGCGCGCGCGGGAGATGTCGAGGCGCGTGCGCAACGACCCGACGCCTTGCAGCTCGTAGGCGCGCAGCGGGGCGCTCACGCCTTTCAAGTCGAACTCGCCGAGATCGCGGAGTTGAAAGTACCCCTCGACGAGGCGCGCGGTGTGCGCTGTCAGGTACGTGCTGTCGGCGGCGGCGCGCGATTCCATGCGTTGCGCCAGGCCCACGGTGTGACCCTGCGCCGTGTAGTCCATGCGCAAGTCGTCGCCGATCCTGCCGACCACCACCTCGCCCGAATTGATCCCGATGCGCGTCGACAGGCTCACACCGGACGTGCGCCGCAGCTCGTCGGCGTAGCCCTTGAGCGCGTCGCGCAGATGCAGCGCCGCGTAGCAGGCGCGCTGCGCATGGTCCTCGTGCGCGATCGGCGCGCCGAAGAGCGCCATGATGCCGTCGCCGGTGTACTGGTTCACCGTGCCTTCGAAACGATGCACGCCCTCGGTGAGAATCTGAAAGAAGCGATCGAGGATCGTGTGCCACTGTTCGGGATCAAGTTGCTCGGCCAACTCCATCGAGCCCTTCACATCGGCGAACAGCACGGTGACCTGCTTGCGCTCGCCTTCGAGCGCCGACTTGGATTGCAGAATTTTGTCGGCGAGATGTTTGGGGGTGTAGGCGCGGGGATCGGGGTTCAGGGGTCGGGGATCGGTCTGGCTTTCAGCTTTCGACCTGTGACTTGTGGCTGTTGTTGCCGCGCTGCATTCGAGGCAGAACTTCGCGGCGGGCGGCAGCTCGGTCCCGCAGCTCGCGCAGCGGGCAGCGATGGCCGCGCCGCACTCAAGGCAGAACTTCGCCCGCTCGGGGCTCTCGCAACCGCACTTCGCGCAGTTCATGCGCCGATCTCCTTCGCCAGCCGCTCCGCATGTCCCGTGGCGCCGATGGATCGGTAGAGAGCCAGCGCCTCCCGCACCAGCCGATCGGCAGCCGGCGTGTCACCGAGCGCGGCGCTCAGACGCGCGCGCATCTCCAGGATGCGCGGTGACAGAGCGCGACCCTCGATCGAGTCGACGAGGTGCTTGGCGCGGTCGATGGCGGCCCCGATCTCTGCGCGCGGCACGACCCCATGGGTCGCCAGGAGAGTCCCGGCCAGCGCCAGCTGGGCCGCCGCCTCGTAGTAGTGGCAGCCGCCGGCGCTCGCGAGATCGATGCCCTCGCGCGCCGCGGCCACGGCCTCGGCGCGTTGGCCGAGTGCCAGATGTGCCTCCGCGAGTACGGCCAACCCCAGGGGAAGGAGCGCGCGCAGCACGCGGCGATCCCGAGCGATCGCGGCGCTCTCGCGGAGGGCGTCGCGAGCGGCGGCGGGCTGTCCTTCAAGCAGATACGCAAACCCAAGGGTCAGGTACGCGCACATCCGGGACGCCTCGTTGTCGAGCTTCTCCGCAATCTCCAGGCTCCGACGACCGTGCTCCAGGGTGGACTCGGTGACTCCGCATGTGTACGCGAGCATCGCCCAGGTGACTTGCATCCAGGTGAATATCTCGAGCTCACCTGATTCTTCCGCGACGCGCTCCGCCTCTCTGACCTGGCTCCATGCCTCCGTGAGGCGCCCCAGATACGTGAGGGCGTGTGCGCGCGCGTGAAGCATCCCCGTTCGCGGGCTGTAGCCGACGATGTCCTTGCCCAGCCGATTATCCGATCCGACCTCTTCCAGCACCCGCGCCGACCACTCGAGCCCCGCCCGGCCATCGCCCCCGTGGAAGTGCCCAAAGGCTGGGAACGTTCCAATCGCCGCGCGCAATCCCGGATCGCCACATTCCCGCGCCAAGAGTGCAGCCTCCTCGCCGTAGCGGACGTAGTCATGCGCAGAGCCTGCGACACTAAACCGCACGAGGCCGTAGCGGCCAACCAACAGAGCCGTTGCGGCGCGATCACCGAGCCCCTCCGTGAGGGCGCGGCCTTCTGCGAACACCGCCGCCGCCTCTTCTTCACTGCCTCCCATCCGCCAGCCGAGCGAGAGGAGCTGGTTGCATGCGTGCAGCGCCAGCTCGCTGCGCTCGCTGACGTCCTCCACACCGGGCGCCAGCTCGCGCACGCGGCGCCAGTGGCGCAGTCCTTCGCGCGGGTCGGAGAGGCCGGCCCACTCGGCGGCGCGACGGTGCCAGCGCGCCGCACGGCCGCGGTCCTCCGCGTCGGCCCAGTGCTGCGCGATCTCGGCGGCGCGCTCCTCGAGGTTGCCGCCAGCATCTTCTAGCGCCTGTGCCACCGCGGCGTGCACACGCGCGCGCCGCTCACGCAACTGCGAGCGCTCGGCCACCTCTTGCGTCAGTGGGTGTTTGAAGGAGTACTCGAGCTGCGGATAGAGCGCCGCTTCGTAGAGGAACTCCGCCGCCGCCAGCGCCGCCAGCGCTTGGCTGAGTGCCGTCTCGTCGATCGCCGCGACCTTTGTCACCACCAGCCGCAACAACGCCTCGCTGAACGTCTTACCTATCACCGCCGCGGTTTGCAGGATTTGTTTCTCGCGCTCCGCCAGCCGATCGATGCGTGCCGCCAGGACGGCCTGCACACTCGCCGGGACCTCCAGTGCTGCAACCGGGGTCGTCAGCCGGTAGGCACCGCGCTTCCCCGCGAGATGGCCGCTCTCCACCAGCGACTGCACCACCTCCTCGATGAAGAACGGGTTGCCCTTCGTTCGCTCGTGAATCATCTCGGGCAGCGCCGCGACACTCGGATCCTCACCAAGTTGATCGCGTAACAACGCGCGGATTGCCTCCGGTCCCAGCGGTTGTAGCGGGAGGTGTTGATAGTACGAGCGCTGCATCCAACGCGCCTGGTATTCGGGACGGAAGTTGACGAGCCAGAGATCGCGGGTGGCGGGGACGCTCTCGACGGTCGTCTCCAGGAAGGCGTCGCTCGCGCCGTCGAACCAATGGAGGTCTTCGAGCAGGAATACCCGCGTTCCACCGTACCCCGGGTCGTGGAGAATCCGCTTCACCACACCGTGTATGCGCTTCTGCCGCTGCTCGGGGTCGATCGCGGGGGACGGGTTCGCAGCATCGGGCACGCCGAAGACGTCGAAGATGAAGGGCAGGACCTCGCGGAAGCCCTCGTCCATCAGCAGCAGGCGGCCAGCGATCTTCGCCCGCGTCGTTTCCGGCGTGTCTTCATCGGTGATGGCGTAGAAGGCGCGCCAGACCTCGAGCATCGGCAGCATCGGGATCGACTTGCCGTGCGCGACACCGCGTCCCTCAAGCACCGGAATGCCGCGCGCCCGGCAGCCGTCGAGGAACTCGGCGCACAGGCGCGACTTGCCGGTGCCTGCGTCGGCCACCACACCCACCACTTGGCCGCTACCGCTGCGGGCGCGTTCAAGTGCGGCATCGAGCACGGCCATATCGCGATCACGTCCGACGAAGGTCGAGAGCCCGCGCGCTCGCGAGCGGTCGAGGCGCGTGCGAAACGTTCCCACGCCCTCGAGGTCGAAGAGGCCGACGGGTTCGGTGACGCCCTTCACCTTGGTGCGACCCAGGTCCTGCAACTGGAAGTAGCCCTCGACCAACCGCGCCGTGTGCTCGGAGAGACAGATGTGTCCGGACTCGGCGAGCGCTTCCATGCGTTGCGCGAAGCCGACGGTGTGTCCTTGCGCAGTGTAGTCCATGCGCAGATCATCGCCGATCTTGCCGACCACGACATCGCCGGAATTGAGACCGATGCGCACGCCGAACGGCACTCCGTGCCGCGCCCGGACTTCCTTGGCGTACTCGCGAACGGCGTCGCGGATGTGCAGCGCCGTGTAGCAGGCGCGGTGCGCGTGATCCTCGTGCGCGATCGGCGCGCCGAAGAGCGCCATGATGCCGTCGCCGGTGTATTGATTCACTGTCCCTTCGAAGCGATGCACGCCATCGGTGAGAATGGCGAAGAAGCGATCGAGGATGCTGTGCCACTCTTCGGGATCGAGTTGCTCAGCCAGCTCCATCGAACCTTTCACATCGGCGAAGAGGACGGTGACTTGCTTGCGCTCGCCTTCGAGGGCGCTGCGCGAGGTCAGGATCTTGTCGGCGAGGTGCTTGGGTGTGTAGGAAAGGGGGCTCGGAGGAAGGTTGTTCGTTGTTAAGTTGTTTGTTGTTGGGGAAGAACCGATCTGGCTTTGGGCTTTCAACTCGTCGCTTGAAGCTAGGGCCGCGCGACATTTGCGGCAGAACTTGGCAGTGGGCCGGTTGCTGGCACCGCAGGTTGGGCACGCGGCTTCCAGCGGCGCGCTGCACTCTTCGCAGAAAGCGCTATCGGCGAGATTCTCAGTGTGGCACTTGGGGCATTTCATGGGAATGGTCTCATCGGATCATTTGGTCATGGGCTCTTTGCGGAAAATGAATCAATGACTCGATGACTCAATGGCTCGATTCCGCGAGGTTCGGATAGCGCCGGCGCATTTCCTCCAGCATCCATTCGCGCACTGCGGGGTCGTTCTCGACGAGCGCGCGCAGCCGCTCGCGCGAGATGGCGTAGGTGATCATGTGCGACATCGCGGTGACCGTCGCGGATCGCACGGTGTCGAGCAGCACGCCGCGTTCGCCGACGACGTCGTGCTCGCCGACCGTGGCCACGCCTTTGCGTCCGATGGTCACCGAGGCGTGGCCTTCCTCGATGATGTAACACTCCGGCGATTCGCCGCCCTCGACGCACAGCATGTCGCCGGGCTCGAAGCTCATTGGGTAGGCCGTCGCGGCGAGATGTTGCAGTTCGTCGCGCGTGCAGCGTTGGAAGAGACTGTTGCGCGATAACAGCGTCACCGTGGCGGCCAAGCGGTCTCCCGTGCGCACGGGAACCGAGTCGGCACGCGTCGGCTCGCTCTCGATCCGCTGCCGCAATTCGGCGCGCCAACGCAGATCGGCCTCCGCGCCGCCCGGACGAAGCCCGCGCTCCGCAGACGCCGGGGTTGCTGTTCTCACCGCGGTCGTCTCGGTCGGAATCGCTGCTACCGGCACAGATCGCCGCGCCGCCGCCGAACGGCAGGCGACATGCAGTGAGGTGAGTCCACGCAGTGTGAGGCGGTCTTGGAAATGTGGCGGCTCGCCGCTCAGCTCGATGGAGTTGAAACGGGCGAGCATGTTCTTGAAGGTGATGCCGATCTCCGCGCGCGCCAGCGCCGCTCCGAGACAGAAATGGACTCCACCGCCGAATGACACGGGTTCGATTTCGGTGCGGGTGACGTCGAGTTGATCAGGGTGGGGATAGTGGGCGGGGTCGTGATTGCCCGCGCCCAGCAGCGCGAAGACCTGCTCGCCCGCCGGGATGGTGATGCCGCCGATGTCGATGGCCGCCTCGGTCACGCGATTCACCAACTGGGCGGTGCCGTCGTAGCGCAAGAACTCGTCGGGCAGATTGGCGAAGAGCGAGTCATCGGTGCGCAGCAGCGCAAGTTGGTCGGGATGGCGCAACAACGCCAGCAATCCATTGCCGAACAAGTTGGTGGTCGTCTCGAAGCCCGCGCCGAAGAGGAGCGACGCCATCGTGGAGAGTTCATCGTCAGAGAGCCGATCACCGTCGCTTCCCGCCCCCGCCAACGCGCTGAGCAGGTCCTCGCCCGGTTGTTTTCGTTTCTCCGCGATCAATCCCAGGAAATATTCTTTGATGGCGACCTGGGCGACGTCGGCCGCTGCGAGCTGCTCGGCCGTCGGTTGCATTTCGAAGATCGCCACCAGATCGCGAACGAGACCTCGGAACCGCGGGCGGTCCGTTTCGGGCACGCCGAGCATCACGCCGATGATCGTCACCGGGAGTGGAAAGCCGACGGCTTCCAGCACGTTGCCGCCACCGGCCTCGGCGATCGGATCGAGCAGCGCCGTCACCGTGCGTTCGATGACCGGCTTGAGGTTCTCGATCATGCGCGGAGTGAACGACTTCGACACCAGCTTGCGCAGCCGCGTGTGTTCCGGACCGGTGGTATTGAGCATGGAGTGTTCGCCGGCGGTCAACGACGGATGTGTGCGCCAATCGGGACCAAAGCGCTGTTCGATCTGCGGCGCGTAGTCCTTGCCGAGGCGCGGATCACGCATCGCCGCCCAGCAGTCGTCGTAGCGGCTGAGCAACCACATCCCCATCTTGGTGCGATGCACCGGCGCCGTTTCGCGCAGTTGATGGTAGAGCGGGTAGGGATCGGCGCGTCCTTCGGGCGTGAAGAACAGTTCGTTGACGACACGCTCAGCGGCTTCGAACCGATCCGTGTCCTTCCCATTGTGCTGATTCGGCATCACAGTCCTCCGGGATTTGGTTGAGTGCGCGGTCGGGTTCAGTCGTGATTGAGACGCTGAGTAGGGCCACAGCTAGCAGCCGCCACTTGGGCGCGCAAACCGCCGTCGCCGCAAATCGCAATCGCTCCTCGAGTCGCGATCGTATGACGTCGAGTGGGCTTCGCGACGTTGTGTTTCCCGTGCGCGCGTGACAAGCGTCCGAAATGCCCTGCCTCGCAATCGCCGGAGTTAGCCGATGACGTCGACGCGCTGGGAAACGCTCGATCCGCGCACGCCGGTGATCGTCGGCGTTGGCGTGGCGACGCAACAACTCGACGACCCGGGGCGCAGTCTCGAAGCGATCGAGCTGATGATTGCCGCGACGCTCACGGCGGCCGAAGACAGCGGCGCCCCCAGTATCCTCAAGGCGGTTCAGCGCGTCGCCGTTCCGGGCGGCTTATGGCAGTACTCCGACCCCGGCCGCATCATTGCACAGCGCATCGGCGCCGCCGGCGCGCAGACGGTGCTGGTGGCAACCGGCATCCCGCAGCAGACACTGTTGAACGACGCGTATGCGGCGATCCGCGACGGAACGCTGGAGGTGGCGCTGATCGTCGGTGGCGAAGCGGCGCGGCGAGCCGCGATGGCCCGCCGGCTCGGCGTCACCGTCGTGGATACGGTGCAGGAGGAAGCGACGCCCGACGATCTGCAGCTCCCAACCGATGAGATCATCACCAGCATCGAGATCGACGCGGGGGTGTCCTCCGCGATGCAGCCCTTTGCGCTCATCGACAGCGCGCTGCGCTATGCCGAAGGGCGTTCGCTCGATCAGCACCGCGACGAGATTGCGCGACTGTGGGCGGGATTCAGCACGGTGGCGTCGCAGTCCCCCCACGCCGCCTTCCCCGAGCCGCGCGACGCGGCGTTCATCCGCGAACCCAGTGCGTCGAATCGTCCAATCGCATTCCCATACAACAAGTGGCACTGCGCGCAGATGAACGTTGACCAAGCGGCGGCGCTGCTGGTGTGCAGCCTCGACGCGGCGGTGCGGTTCGGCGTCGACCGCGATCGGGTGGTGTTCCCGCTCGTCGCGCTTGAATCGAGTTTCTCGCTGCCGGTGCCGAAGCGGCGCGACTTGCATCGCTGGCCGGCGATGGAGGTGCTAGGCGCGGCGGCCGAGGCGCACCTCGGTCACGCGCTGTCGGACATCGCGTTCGTGGAACTCTACAGTTGCTTTCCCGCTGCGGTGCGCGTTCAACAACGTGCCCTGCGACTGCCCAGCGACGGCGTGCCGACCATCACGGGCGGCGAGACCTTCGCCGGGGGGCCGTGGAACAACTTCGTACTGCAGGCGACGGTTGCGATGATCGAGCGCCTGCGAGTGGAACGAGATGTGAAGGGCCTCGTCTCCACGGTGAGCGGGATCGTGAACAAGCCCGGCCTCGCCGTGTACGCGACGCGACCCGAGCCGATGCCCCTACTGCTCGGTGACCTGGGTGATCAAGCCGAGCGGGCAACGCCGCGCGTCGAGTTGATTGCCGGGCACCGCGGCCCGGTTCGAGTGGCGGCATACACCGTCACCTACGAGCAAGCGGGGCCGACGAAGTGCACCATCATCGCCGACACGCCGAGCGGCACGCGCTGCATGGCATCGTCCGACGACGCCGCGTTGGCGCGCCGCGCGACGCACGAGGAGCTGATCGGGACCACCGTCGTCATCGACGGCATCCGGTTCGAGCTCCGAACGTGAGGCGGAGCAGTACGCGGCCTTCCAACCGCTCGGATCAAGGTGGTCCCAACGGGAATCGAACCCGTGTTCCCGACGTGAGAGGCCGGTGTCCTAACCGCTAGACGATGGGACCGTCGTTATCGAATGCGGAACTCGGAATGCGGAATTCGGAATGCGCGATCCGCCGAGCTGCAATTCCGCATTCCGAATTCCGCATTCCGCACTCGTGAACTGAGGAGGTAGGACTCGAACCTACAATAACCTGATCCAGAGTCAGGTGGCTTACCAATTTGCCCACTCCTCATCAAAAACGTCCCGAAGACTAAGCGGTGACTTCCCGCTTGTCAACATACTCAACCTACGGATGCGCCCGCGAGAGTGCTGTCGCCGATCAGTGAAAGCGCGTGGCGCAGGCGCGTCAACGTGCGCGCTTTGCCGAGCACCTCGATCACCTCGAAGATGCCGGGACTGACCGTGCCG
Source organism: Deltaproteobacteria bacterium (assembly GCA_016178705.1). Taxonomy (NCBI): domain Bacteria; kingdom Pseudomonadati; phylum Myxococcota; class Myxococcia; species Deltaproteobacteria bacterium. Next base: position 249,514 of record JACOST010000028.1, read on the forward strand.
CCGGTCAATGCGACGCGCACCGGCTGCGCCAACTTGCCGAGCGCGAGCCCGTGCCGCTCCATCACGGTGTTGAACGCGGTCTGCAGCGCCTGGTGATCCCACGACGCCAGTGCCTGCAACTCGGCGATCAATTGCTGCAGCGGGTTGGCAATCTCCGTGCGCAAATGTTTCGCGACCGCTTTGGTGGCGTACTCGAAGTCGTCCGAAAGATAGAAGCGCGCGCAATCGGTCAGCTCAACGAGGGTCTTCGCGCGCTCCTGCAGCGTGGCGAGTGCCCGCTGCAGCGCGGTGGCGTCGTCGAGGTACTTCGTCCACCCGCGTGCGGCGATGAAGGGCCTGGCGGCCTCGGCGAGCTGCGCGATTGGCAACGCCTTCAAGTGCTGGAAGTTCACCCACTCTAGTTTCTCGGGATTGTAGACGCCCGCCGATTTTCCAACGCTCTCCAGCGAGAAGTACTCGATCAGCTGCGCGCGGCTGAAGATTTCCTGGTCGCCGTACGACCATCCGAGCCGGGCCAGGTAGTTCGTCACGGCGTCCGGCAGATACCCGGCCTCGCGATAGGCGGTGACCGAGGTGGCGCCGTGGCGCTTGCTGAGGCGCGCGCGGTCGAGCCCAAGAATGAGCGGGATGTGGGCGAAGGCCGGCACCGGGAAGCCGAACGCGTGATAGAGCTGGATCTGCTTGGGTGTGCTCGCCAGCAGATCTTCGCCGCGGATGATGTGGCTGATGTTCATCGCGGCGTCGTCGATGACCACGCAGCAGTTGTACGTCGGAGCGCCGTCGGAGCGCACGAGAATGAGATCGTCGAGTTCGCGGTTCTGGAAGACGACGGGACCCTTCACCAAATCCGCGACCGCAGTCTCGCCGTCGAGCGCCGCCTTGAAACGAATCGTGAACGGTCCGCTGCCTGAGGGGGTGGCGTCGCGGCAAGTGCGGTCGTACATCGCCTTGCGCCCCTCGGCCATCGCGGCCTTGCGCTTGGCGTCGAGGAGTTCGGCACTGCAATAGCAGCGGTAAGCATGGCCGGAACTCAGCAAACGCTCGACATGTTCGCGATAGATGTCCCAGCGATCGCTCTGAAAGACCGGCCCCTCGTCCCACTCGAGGCCGAGCCAGCGCATCGCCTCGATGATCGCGTCGATCGACTCGGGGGTCGAGCGCTCGCGATCGGTGTCCTCGATCCGGAGGACGAACGTGCCGCCGTGGTGCCGGGCGTAGAGGTAGGAAAACAGTGCCGTCCGCGCGCTCCCGATGTGAAGATAGCCGGTCGGGCTGGGTGCGAAACGCGTGCGCACGGCCATGGGCTGCGAGTAACAAGGGCCTTCCGGCAAGTCAACGCGCTGAATCCATCCATTTGATTGCCAATGGATCGCCGGCCGGTGCGATGCACGCGCGCGTGCGAGCAGCACTTTATGCCTTGCCAAGACGCTCGTGTCTCTAGTATGACCGCGTCACGGCGCAGCGGTTGGGGGTGCTCGCTCGGCCGCGGTGACTGAGAAGGAGGGGTGCAATGGGTGAATCAGCGCGATGTGGGGATTCTCGCTGGGTCAGGCTGTTGGCTGCGGTGGCGTTGGCAGTCGCGATGGTCGGCGGCGCCACGCGGCCGGGGCACGCCACCATCAAGTATGGGGCGATGCAGGTCTCAGGCAGCTTCGAGGCGCAGAACTTGGCGCGCGATCCGTCGCCGACCGAGTTTCACTTCATCCAGCAACGCAATACCTTCCGATTGCGAATCGACTGGGACTGGGTGCAGAACGGCAACTTCCTCGACAAGGTCAACGTCCCGTTCGCCGAGTCTTCGAAACTCTTCATGCTCTATCGCGGTGTCTACGATAGCTTCTACGACATCGCGCCGACCGAGAACCAGATCGGCCAGACGATATTCGACGACAAGGTCGGCGGTCCGATCGACGGTACCGGTTCGCGCTTCAACAATTCCACGCGCAGCGCCGACAAGTTCGAAAACCAGTTGCGGGAGTTCTACATCGACACCAAACTCAAGGATCTGCCGGTCAGTCTCCGTACCGGCCGGCAGCAAGTGATCTGGGGCGAGAGCGACCAGTTCCGCTTGATGGACATTTGGAACCCGCTGGATACCACGTGGCACTTCCAACAAGAGTCGTGGGACAACATCCGCATCGCCACCTGGCTGGCCAAAGCCTTGTGGGATGTCGGCGATGTTGGTCCGTTCTCCAACACGTTTGTCGAAGTCGTCTACAACCCGTTTGATTTCCAGCCTGGCGCGAAGGTCGACTTTTTGCCGCGACCCTGGGCGCTGCCGTTTCCAGATCCGCTGCGCGGCGGACAGGTGCAGTACGACCCAAGGATCAACCGGTACGTCTCACCCACGTTCAATTTGGAAGGCACGAGCCTGCGCAAGGGAGCGTTCCAGCGCAACCCGGCGGACGCCAGTGAGATCGGTACGCGGGTGCACGCGGTGACACCACAGGGCCTCGAGTTTTCGCTGAACTACTTGTACGGCCGCGGCCGCGGTGTCGGCGCCGCGTCGCCGTTCGCCGTCAAGATTCACTCGATTACAACGAACGGGCACGGTCAAAGCGCACTTGGAATGCCGATCGAGGATGCGAAGTTTCTGGGCAAGAGTGTATACCCGGTCGCTGTGGATGCTGAAGTAATCCACCCATACATGCACATCTTTGGCCTTACGGGGAACTACTTCGAAGGTGACTTTACGCAAGCCGTCTTCCGCTTTGAAAGCGCGTACGTGATGGGTGAGCCGTTCCAGACCACGGACCCAAGCAAGCGCGTCACGGTCACGAACGAGGATGGTGTTTCCAGCGGAACACTGGCTCCGATCGGGTTCGAACAACGCGATGTGTGGGCCGGGATGATCGGCTTCGACCGCCCGACCTGGATTCGCTGGCTTAATTCGAAGGCCACCTGGTTCCTCACCGGCCAAGCGTTTTGGAACTACACGACCGGCGCGAACGTCGATCAGCTGGTCGGCAACAACAGCGCCGGCGACTCTCCGTACTTCACGCCGAAGGCGGGTCAGCCTGGCTCGAACACGCAAGGCCTCGGTGTCTGGCAGGGCGGTCAATTCAACGGTTTCACCGAGCGACTCCAGGATGCTTCGGTCGCCGGCAACGGCGATAACATCCGCCGCTGGGAGAGTTTGATCACGATCGCGGGCACCAGCTTCTACCGCGGTGGGACCATTGTGCCGTTCATTGCCGACGCGTTCGATCCCGTCAATATGAACGACGAGTTCCTCTACAACCTCGATTGGTTCGCGACCAACGATCTGATCTTCAGCTTACAACAGAAATTCTTCACCGCGTTCGGGCGCACCGTGCCGAGCAACGACCCGTGGTTCGCCGGCGGCCGATTCACTCGCCGCGATGAGACGGGGGTGAAAGTCACATATCAGTTCTAAGCGATACGACCGAAGCGCTGCGAGTTGCGAGGGCCGACACATGGTGTCGGCCCTCGGCGTTTGTGGCCCTCGCTACGCGATGCGAACAGTGATGCCGATGCTACGCGCGCACGCTGCCAGCGCGTCGCGAAAGTTAGCGTAGGGCTCACCGGCCGCTTCCCACCATTCGTCGCCGGCTTCGCTGCCCAGTACCAGCGTGAACGGGGCAACCAGACATGCTGTGTAGGCGCGCAATGTGGTTTCGTCCTCGGCTTGAAAGATCGCGATGTCGCACGCCCTCAGATCGAGCGCGAGCGTGATCGGCGCGTCGAGCGTCTCTCGCTCCTCGGCGAGGCTGAGCATCGGTAGCGCCAGTTCCCACCAGTCGTCGCTCGCCGGTTCGGGCCGAATGCCGTCGCGACAGGCGGCGATCTTCTCCGCCGCGTCCGCTACGGTCAGAAACGGTCGTCCGCCGGGCCGATGCCGTCGCGGCGCTGCGACGGAAACGGCGTAGTGCAGTTCGTGTGGGAGCAGTGTGACCGCGCGGAGACCCGCAAAGACCTGCGGGAGGAGCCGCGCGAGTGCGGCGCGGTCGTCGCGCTGAAAGGCGTCGATGGCGGACACCACGGGCGCGCTGGTGCGCAGGTCTTCGAGCGCGCCTCCCCACCGCGCGGTGAGCGTCTGCAACTCCGCCGCCGTGCGCTCGATCGCCGGCCACGCGAGCGTGCCGCCGCGCAGATCGTGACGCAGATGGCTGCCGAGTTCGCTCATGCGGGGCAGCAACTCGTGCTCGGCGCGTTCGCGCAGCGGTGCGAACAGCACGGCCACTTCGTACAGCCGCGCCAGATCGCGCATGGCGGTCTCCAACGCAATCAGTTGCGCCGCCGGTGTCATGCTTACAAATCAGAAACTACAAACCCGAAACCATAGACCGTTTCCGTTGCATGGCCGCGCCGCCGAGGATGAGCAGGGTGACGAAGGCAAGGGTGAGCATCACAGCGAGGTGTTTTTCGCGCTCGAAGCGTTCACCCACATGGGCGAGCCAGAGCACGCGCGACAGTTCCGGCCCGGCTTCGTCGTAGTCTGAGAGATTGAGGCCGCTGGAGACTTCGGCGGCTTCGCGCAGATACGCGTTGCCGGCGTCCACTGCCGATGGATTGACTTCGGCCGCCACGGCCGAGGAGAGCGCCGTGTACGGCGTGAAGTCGGGTGTGGTCGTGAAATAGTCACGCATGTCGGTGGTATAGCGGTCGTACTGGGATTGCGGGCCGACGCCGAGCAGCAGTTCCATCGTCTTCAGCATGCTGACGTTGGAATGGTGAACGTGCGACAGGAAGCCGTGCTTGATGTACGGTCCGATCGCCAAGTCGATGGTGCGATGCGCCGACACGTGATCCTGGGCGTCCTGCGCGTCGTCCTCGCTGATGAAAATCGCCATGTCGTTCCAAAACGGGCTATGACTGAGCGCGTCGATGACCATGCCCAGGCCACGGTCGTTGTCGGCGACTGCCGCGCGGGGCGTCGGCATGTTGGGCGTCGCTCCGAAGGTGTGATCGTTGGGCAACCAGATGAAGAGGAACTGCGGTAGTTCGCCACTCGTGGTGTACTGATCGAGTTCATCGATGAACAGCCGTGCCCGTTGGACATCGGTCTTGTCGGGCAGAATGTTCGACGGATAGTCGAGTTTGAAGTTCGGCCACACCTCGTTCTTCAAGATGTCGACGTTGATGCCGGCGGCGCTCAGCGCCGCGACATCTCCGGCGAAAATCAGGCCGGCATTGGCGGCGAGATTGCTCACGCTGCCGGCGGCTTGTACCAACTTGGAGAACAGACCCTGGACCCCTCCACCGTTCTTTCCAGCTTCGAGCCGTGACAGCAGCGCGAAGGCCTCCCCGTAGACCCGGAACGGAACCTGTTCGCGATCCATCAGCTCGAAGATGTAGCCGGCTTTGGAAAAGCCTTCCTGTCCGGTCTGCGCCATCGCGTCGGAGATACCGCCGCCGTTGTAGTTGAACGGCCACGTTTTTTCGGTCCAGTCGGTGTCGTTGCCTTGGTCGGTCCATTCGTGCCCAGGGATCGAGACTTCGGCGTCGCAATAGAAGTTGTCGCCGGTGGCGAACTGACGCGCGAGTGCGTGATGATTCGGCGTGACGTCGTCGCCGAACAACGTCAGACGACTGTCACGGCTGGCGCCCGGCAGATCGAGATCACCGAACACTTGATCGTAGGTGCGGTTCTCCTTCAGGATGAAGACCACATGCTTGATCTGTTGCGACGCGCTGCTGCCGAAGTCGGGAGGCAGTGGGTGCCCGTGTTCGAGATCGCCGTCGCCAGCATGGCCATCGACCCGTTGAACCGTAACCGGGTCGAAGCCATTGAGCGCGCGCACCGTCGCGGTACCGGCATCGAGGTCGACGTGATCGACCCCATCGATGATCGACACGCTGCCTTTGATGATGCGGCCAATGTAGTACGGCGTGGCTCCCAGGTTCTCGTCGCTGATGTCGATCAGTTCGGCCCCGTTGCCACCGACGCCGACACCCTTGGCGTTGGCGACGTAGAGGCGCGTACCATCGTGGGTGAGTGCCAGCGCGCTCGGATACCAACCGGTGGGGATGAAGCCGAGTGACTGAAATGTGCGCGCGGCCGGATCGGCGGCGATGACTTGGACCGCGTTGATGCCCGCGTCGGCAACATAGATACGCCGTCCGTCGGCGCTCACCGTTACCGCGTCGGGGTAGAGACCCTGCAGTCCGAGCGAAGCGCCGCCGGAGTCGAAGCGGTTCAGCTGTAGCTCCGTGGCTAGCGTAAAGGTTGCGGTGTCGATCACCGCGAGCGAGTCGAGGTTGGTGGCGGTAACGTACAGCAGCGCGCCGTCGGGGCTGAGTGTCATGGCGGTAGGATGGCTGCCGCCGAACACGGTGCGGTTGTCGATATGCGCGCTGCGGCCGATCGGAATGGACTTCTGGAGTCGTGGCTGTGTCGGGTTGCTCAGATCGACGACGATCACCGACGAGCGCGAGAAACCGTTGGGATCGAATGGTGGCAGCGGTGCCGGAATCAGTCCGGAGGGATTCCCATTGTTCAAACCCCACGAGGTGACGAACGCATGTTGCCCATCAGCGGCGAGCTTCACGCTGTAGGGGAAGTTGCCGAAATCAGGGCCGTGCATCGTCTCGCCGGTTTGCAGATCGACGGTCCACAACGCGTTGCTGCGCAGACCGACGACGTAGAGATAGCGCCCATCATGGCTGACGGTCAGGCCGGTCGGGAATGTACCGTCGGCCAGAGTGGCGACGACTTCCGGGGGCTGGAGTTCGCCATGTTCGAAGCGAAGGCGTTGCACCGTGTTCAAGGTGCCGTTGGGGACGAAGACTTGCTCGCCATCGGGGCTGAGCGCCAAGCCGAGATAGTGGGGCACCGGCACGCGACTCACGGTCCTCGATGCGGTTTCGATCACCTGCAGGTTGCGCTGAAAGTTGTCGTTGCCGAAGCCGTCGTTGGTGACGATCACGTGCGCTTCGTCTGGCGTGAGTGCCAGGTTGAGCGGAAACGTGTCGATCGGCACTTGCTCGCCCATCGGCTCGACTCGGCGACCGTTGGGCAGCACGCCGCTTGCACTCGACTGCGGACCGGCGACCGCCTCGCCGGCCGGCGCCCGATAGACCTCGATCGATGCCGGGCAAGTAGCTAGCGCAACGTTTACCGCCCGCACCAGCTCTTCCACCGTCACGAGGTGATCGCCGTTTGCATCGAGCGGACGGCACAGCCGCAGGGCGCCACCGCTGCCCAGCGCGAGGTTCACGCCGTACACGAGTTCCTCGACCGTGACCTCGCCGTCGTCGTTGCAGTCACCGACGCAGAGCGCGCCGTGGGCGCGAGCGGGCAGGGCGGCGAGCAGGAGAGTGATGCCGAGCATCGTGACGAGGGGGCGGAAGGACTGAGACAAAGGCATCGCAAATCTCCTACGTGTTGATGGCGTAACGAAGCCGCCAGCCTGCGTCAAATGAAAACTGCGAGTCGAGGAAAACTTGAGGGCCCGAGGGAAATCCGTTACCGTGCGCCGCAGGTAACTGGTTGTGGGCCGTTGCTAAGACGGCGAGGGGTGAGGTCGGTGGCGTATCGCTTGAGCGGGAAGGTTCTGGCGTTTGTTCGAACGCAGCGCGTGGCGCGCTTGGCAACGATCGGCCCGCGCCAGACGCCCCACAACATCGCCGTGTGTACCGTCAACGTGGCGGGTTACATCTACTTCGCAAGCGCGGCGAACGCCCGCAAGGTGCGCAACCTGCGCCGGTGCCCGAATGTTGCGTTGGCCTTTGACGCCTACACTGAGCGGTGGTCGCACTTGGCGGGTGCGATGATTGCCGGTTCCGCGACGGTGATTGCACGCGGCCCGGTGTTCAAACGCATCCGACAATCCCTGTATCGCAAGTATCGTCAGTTCCCGCGCGTCGCGCCGATCGTCGAGGATGAGTCGGTGATCGTGCGGATCACTCCCACTGCGTGCTTCTCGTGGGGACTGTGATGTCAGAGCGGGGAGCCGGTGCGATCATCAGTCTCTTCCTCGTGATGTTTCCGGTGGCGACGCGAGCGACTCAGCCCAACGCGAGCAAGGTCCCGGTCGCAGAGCCGCGCGCGATGGTGCTCGCGGACGCGTCGAGCGGCCGCGTGCTGCGCGAACGCAACGCCGACGAGTCGATCGCGCTCGGCGGGCTCGGACACCTGATGCTGTCGCTGCTGGTGCTGGAGCGTCTGGACTCCGGTGACTTGGTGACAGGCCTGACGCTTCCGGTCAGCGCGGGAGCCGCTGCCGTGCCGGGTGCGCGGCTCGCGCTGCGCGAAGGCGAGCAGCTTTCGATCGATGAATTACTGCGCGCGTTGTTGGTGTCCGGGGCGCCCGACGCAGCGGCCGTGTTGGCCGAAGGGACGTTGGGGAGCCCCGCGACGGCGGTGGCGGCGATGAACGAGCGCGCGAGTTCATTGGGGATGATCGGGACGGAGTATGGTTCGCTCAGCGGGACCGCCGCCAGCACGCGGCAACCGATCGACGTGACCACAGCGCGCGACACCGTGCGCGTCACCACTGAGTTGCTGCGGCATCCGCGCGCTCGCACGTGGGCGGCACTGAGTGGTCTGCCGTTTCGCGGCGGCACGGTTCTCTTGCGCAACCGCAACCAGATGCTCGGGACCGTAGCGGGGGTGGACGGGCTGCTGGTGACCGAGTCAACGCGCGGCGGCTCGCATCTGGTGGCGACGGCGCGTCGGGGAACGCTCGACGTGATCGCCGTGGCGCTCGGCGCCGCTGACAACAACATTCGCTACACAGCCGTTCGCGAGTGGCTCGACTGGAGCTTTGCGACGTTTGAGCGCATTGACATCGTGCGTGTCGGTGAGCCGCTCCGCATTCCCGTGCGAGTGCGCGGTGGGCTCGAAGGCCATTTGGTGCCGGTGGCCGGTACCGGCTGCTCACTCCTCCGACGACATGGAGAAGAGCACCACTTCGAACTGGGCTTCCAATTGCCGGACGTGTTAGCGGCGCCGATTGTCCGCGATCAGCGCGTTGGCGAAATCGTGATCCGCGAGAATGATCTGGTGGTCGCGGTCGTGCCGGCGGTAAGCCCGGCCGACTTTCCCGCCGCCGACAGCGTGCTGTCGACGGCGGGCAGTCCGTGAGGTCGTCGCCCGATCGGCGACTGCGGCTTCAGATGAACAATGGCGCCATCACCAAGGTGATGGTGCTGAGCAGCTTGATTAGAACGTGCAAACTCGGACCGGCCGTATCCTTGAACGGATCGCCGACGGTGTCGCCGACGACCGCGGCCTTGTGGGTCTCAGAGCGCTTGCCGCCGTACTGACCCATCTCGATATACTTCTTGGCGTTGTCCCACGCGCCGCCAGAGTTGTTGAGAAAGGTGGCCATCAAGATGCCGGTGATGGTGCCGACCATCAGGAAGGCGGCGACCGTCTCGGCGCCGAGCCCCAAGGGGCGAAACAGCACGCCGACCACGATCGGCATGCTCACGGCGAGCACCCCGGGCATTATCATTTCCTTGAGCGCTCCGACGGTGACGATGTCGACGCAGCGGCCGTAGTCCGGCTTTGACGTCCCCTGCAGGATGCCGGGGTTCTCCTTGAACTGCCTCCGCACTTCGTTGATGACGTAGTAGGCGGCTTTGCCGACCGCGCGGATCGCCAACGCGGAGAACAGAAACACCAGCATCGCGCCCAACAGCCCGCCGACGAAAACTTCTGGTTTGGAGATGTCCACCGCGGCCAGCTTGTGGCCGTAGTGGCCGACCTCATCGAGATAGGCCGAAAACAGCAGGAACGCGGCGAGCGCGGCGGAGCCGATGGCGTATCCTTTGGTGAGCGCCTTGGTGGTGTTGCCGACGGCGTCGAGTCGGTCGGTCTTCTTGCGGATGTCTTCGGGTTGCTGACTCATCTCGACGATGCCGCCGGCGTTGTCGGTAATCGGGCCGAAGGTGTCCATCGCCAAGATGTAGGCTGCGGTGCCGAGCATGCCCATGGTCGCGACGGCCGTGCCGAACAGTCCCGCGTGCTCCACGCCCGAGGCCTTGCCGAGGTAGAAAGAGGAGACGATGGCAATGGAGATGACGATGGTTGGAATCGCAGTGCATTCGAGGCCGACGGCGATGCCGGTGATGATGTTGGTGGCGGGGCCGGTCTGCGAGGCCTCAGCGATCGACTTCACCGGACGATATTTGTACTCCGTGTAGTACTGCGTGATGTACACGAACGCTTGCGCCATCGCGATGCCAACGATGCCGCAGGCGAAGAAGTACTTCCACGCATCCGGTGCCTTGTCAGTCGACAACATCGTGTAGGAGGCAACGAGGAACCCGGCGGCGGCCAGCGCTGACGCAACATAATAGCCGCGGTTGAGCGCATCCATCGGGTCGGCATCCTCGCGTGTCTTGACGACCATGATGCCAACGATCGAAGCGAGCAGGCCGAACGCGCGCGCCACCAGCGGGAAGAGGATGCCCTTGAGCCCGAAGTACGGAAACAGGCTGACGCCCAAGATCATCGCGCCGATGTTCTCGGCGGCGGTCGATTCGAACAGGTCCGCGCCGCGACCGGCGCAATCACCGACGTTGTCGCCGACCAGATCGGCAATGACCGCCGGATTGCGAGGATCGTCTTCGGGAATGCCGGCTTCAACTTTCCCGACCAGATCGGCGCCGACATCGGCGGCCTTGGTATAGATTCCACCCCCGAGCTGGGCGAACAGCGCGACGAACGACGCGCCAAAGCCGTAGCCGACGATGATGAACGGAATCTTCTGCGGTTCGTATCCGAGTTGATTCAACACGGCGTATAGGCCACCGACGCCGAGCAAGCTCATCGCCACCACGAATAAGCCCGAGACGGCGCCGCCACGGAGGGCGATCTGCAGCGCGTCGTTGAGGCTGGTGCGGGCGGCAGAGGCGGTGCGAATGTTGGTGCGGATCGACACCCACATGCCCACGTAGCCGGCAATGACCGAGCAGGACGCACCGAATGCGAACGACAACGTGGTCCACATGGCCATCCGCATCGGTCCCACCGGATCCGACGGATTCGGTGTCCGCACGAAGGCATAGAGGACGAAGATCACGCCGGCGACGACAATCGAGAGCGTCCCGATGGTGCGGTTCTGGCGCCGCAGGAACGCCTCCGCTCCCTCGCGGATCGCGTTGGAAATCTCCTGCATGGCCGCAGTGCCGGTGTCCTTGGCGAGCACGAGCTGCGCCAGATATCCGGCGAAGCCGAGCGAGAACACGCTGATAGCCAAAACCATAATGATCATTGTGTGAGTTGCCTCCCTTTCAATCTCTCCCGCGTCACAGTGTCCCGTCACTGTGCCTGTGGGATCGCCGCCCCTTCTGATCGAACCTGTCGTGAACTGCGACCTGCGCGCCGCCCACCGCGCCCGGCTTCGTCGCGGGCGGGCCGCCGACTTCGCTCGGACCTCAACGGGACCGAGCAAGCAGTCGGGGCTGACAAAAGTAACGGTCTCCTATGCCAAAAACGCTTTCCAAACACAATCGGTGCTGCGCTTCGGCCGTCGGCCCTTGCAACTGTACGGGGCCGTGCTTAAGTGAGGCGCCGCACCTACCCCTGAGATCCGATACGAGAGGAGCCACCATCATGTCTGCCAAGACAATCCACTTGCATACCCGTGCCCGCGAAGGTCTGCTCGCCGGCGTAAATGTACTCGCTGACGCAGCCATGGTCACGCTCGGGCCACGCGGCCGGAATGTCCTGATTGAGAAATCATACGGGGCTCCAGTGATCACGAAGGACGGCGCCACTGTCGTCAAGGAGATCGAGCTCGAGGGTAAGTTCGAAAACATGGGCGCGAAGCTGCTGCGCGAGGTGGCGCAGAAGACCAACGACAGCGCCGGTGATGGCACCACGACCGCCACGGTCCTGGCTCGCGCCATCGTGCGCGAGGGACTGCGCCTCGTGGCGGCCGGCATGGATCCGATGGAGCTCAAGCGCGGCATCGATCTCGCGGTGGCGAAGGCCGTCGAAGCCATCCAACAGCAGAGCCGGCCGGTCAAGAGCCGCGCCAGCATTGCCCAGGTCGGCATTATCGCTGCCAACGGCGATACTGAGATCGGCGACCTGCTCGGCGGCGCGATGGAGAAGGCGGGCAAGGATGGCGTGATCACCGTCGAGGAAGCCAAAGGCCTCGACACCACGCTCGACATCGTCGAAGGGATGCGGTTCGATCGCGGTTACCAATCGCCGTACTTCGTCACCAACCCGGAAAAAATGATCACCGAGTTGGACGATCCTTACATTCTCCTGCACGAGAAGAAGATCTCGAATCTGCGCGATCTGCTGCCGCTGCTCGAAAAAGTTGCGCAATCCGGAAAGCCGCTGCTGATCATCTCGGAGGACTTGGAAGGCGAAGCGCTCGCCGCCTTGGTCGTGAACAAGCTGCGCGGCACGCTCAAATGTGCCGCTGCCAAGGCCCCTGGGTTCGGTGATCGTCGCAAGGCGATGCTCGAAGACTTGGCGATCCTCACTGCGGGCCGGCTCGTCGCCGAAGAACTCGGTATCAAGCTCGAGGGTGTGACTCTCAAGGACCTGGGCCGCGCCAAACGGGTCGAGATGGACAAGGACAACACGACCATTGTCGATGGAGCCGGCAAGAAGGATACGATTCAGGGCCGCATCAGCCAGATCCGGGCGCAAATTGAAGAAACGACCTCCGACTACGACCGCGAGAAGTTGCAGGAGCGGCTGGCGAAGCTGGCCGGCGGCGTGGCGGTGTTGAAGATCGGTGCGGCAACCGAAGTTGAAATGAAGGAACGCAAAGCGCGCGCCGACGACGCGATGCACGCGGTCAAAGCGGCGGTCGAAGAAGGGATTGTCGCTGGCGGCGGGGTCGCGTTGCTGCGGGCGCAAGCCGCGCTCGACAAGCTGAAGGTGGATGGCGAGCGCGCCAACGGCGTCGAAATCGTGCGGCGAGCGATGGAAGAGCCGCTCCGGCAATTGGCGGCCAATGCGGGGGCCGAGCCCTCGGTGGTCGTGGCGCGAGTGCGCGACGGTGCCGACGATTTCGGCTTCAATGCGTCGAGCGAAGAGTTCGAACCGCTCATCAAGGCCGGCATCGTCGATCCGGTGAAAGTTGTCCGCACGGCGTTGCAAAATGCGGCCAGCGTGGCGTCGCTGCTGATCACGACCGAGGCGGCGATTGCCGAGAAGCCGAAGAAGAAGGCCGGTGCTCCCGCACCCGGCGGCGAAGATTTCGACGACGAGTACTAGGCGGTATTGGTCAGCAAAACTTTTGCCCTTTCCGTACCGGAAACCCCTTGCGGGCTTGGACGATTTGTGCAAAAGAACACAGCCAATTGGAGCCCACGCCACATTGGCGAGAAGGAGGACAGGAACAATGGGGATTCGAAAGGGATCGCGGGTCGCGGTTGCGCTGGTTGGCTCGGTGCTCCTCGCGGGGTTGACCGTCGGCTGCACAGCGAAGATTGCACCGGAAGATATGGCACGCATCGACGCAGCGGCTAGCAAGTCGGAAGCGGCAGCCAGCCGGGCGGAGGCGGCAGCGAAGAGCGCCGGAGATGCCGCGGCCAAGGCTCAGGCGGCCGCCGAGCGCGCCGAGGCCATGTTCAAGAAGACGACTCACAAGTAACCTTCGCCAGCAGTGATCGAACTGACGGCGCACCGGCAAACAGAAGGACTTAGGATTATGCGAAACACACACGGACGAGTTGCAGTTGCGTTGTTCGGTTCAATGCTCCTCGCGGGCGTGACCGTCGGCTGTACGCAGAAGGCGGAGATTGACCCGGCCCAGATGGCTCGCATCGAAGGTGCGGCCAGCAAGTCGGAAGCGGCGGCGAGCAGGGCTGAGGCAGCAGCGAAAGCTGCGGCTGACGCGGCGACTCGCGCACAAGCCGCGGCTGACAAGGCCGCGAGCATGTTGCCGCACAAATTCAAGAAATAGGAACGACCACCAGTCGTTGCGAAACGAAGCGACCCCATCCGTGGGGTCGCTTTTTTTTCGTCCCGCGCGCGGTCAGCGACGCGGGAAGCAAACCAACGTCTTGATCGCCGACTTGTCTTGCGCCGCAACGCGGTAGGCCTCGCCGGCTTGTGCCAACTCGAACCGATGCGTCACCACGTGGCGGGCGCGAACCACGCCGGCCTCGATCAATGCCAACGCGGTGCGGGTCTCGCGGGGACCGCACGAATAGCTCGGCACCAGCCGCAGTTCACGGAAGTAGTAGTCGAACGTCGACAGCGACAGGCGCGCATCCGGTTCGGTTCCCATGAACTGGATCACGGTCCCGCCGCGCGCAGCGCATCCGAGGCCGGCTTCGATCGCCTCGACTGTGGCCGGGCCGGCGATCACCACTTCGGCGCCCTCGCCATCGGTGGCGGCGAGTACCTGCTCGCGCAGATCGCCGGTCCGCGCATCGATTACAACATCTGCGCCGAGGGAGGCGGCGTGCGCGCAGCGGCTTGGCACCAAATCCGTGGCCAGAATCTGCCGCGCGCCAAAGTGCCGCGCTAGCAACACATGCATCTGTCCCATCACGCCGAGGCCGATGACTAACACCGACGCGTCGGTCAGGTTGCCGGCGCGCTGCAGTGACTTCACCACGCACGCCACCGGCTCGATCAACGCACCATCGTCATCGCCGATCCCATCGGATAACGCCAGTGTATCGACCGCCAGATTGATTTCCGGCACCAAGAAGTACTCTGCCATACCGCCGGGAACGATGTGCGTGGTGCGCCACGTCGCGCACTGTACGAACTCCCCGCGGCGGCAGGCTCGGCAATTGAGACACGGAGCGTGGTGATGGACGAACACGCGCTGACCCGGCCGCCACGCATCGGCGACGTCCCGACCGACTTCGACGATCTCACCAACCGGTTCGTGCCCAAACACCAACGGCGCCTTCTTGCGAATGTACCACGGCACGACGTCGCCGGAACAGATGCCGCAGGCACGAGTGCGCACTAGCGCGTCACGTGGGCCGACTGGCGGCACCGGGGCTTCCTCGATGCGTACATCGAGGAAATCGTAGAGGCGCGCAACTTTCACAGGGTCACGGGATTACGGCGAACTTGACGCCGTCGCCGCGTTGGTGGCTCGCGAGGGCGGCGGGCAACTCGTCCATCGGGAACTGACCGCTGATCAACGCGGACGTATCGAGTTTGCCGCTCGCGAGCCAATCGTATGCGGCGCGTACGGCACGCGGTGTGAAGTGGAACGGGCTGACGATGCTGAGCTGTTCGTAGTGCAATCGCTGCGTGTCGAAGCGTGCTGTGGTGCCGGCCGCACAGCCACCGAACAAGACAACCGCCCCGCCGCGTCGTACCAGCGCGGGTGCCGCCTCCCATACCTCGACCTGGCCGGTACATTCGATGACGACATCGGCGCCGCGTCCGTCGGTGAGATCGAGCACCGCCGCACGCGCCGTCAGCGGAGGCTCGGTGAGCACGACCGTCGCGCCCGCGCGGTGCGCGAACGCGGCGCGCTGGGCGTTGCGACCGATCACTACGACCTGCTCCACCCCCATCGCGCGCAACACCAGCACGTGCAACAGGCTGATGGCCCCGGCGCCGATCAACACCACCGTGTCGTCTGGGCGCACCGTGATCTGCTGCAACCCGTGAACAACGCACGACAGCGGTTCGAGCAACGCGGCCTCGTTGAACGAGAGATGCGTTGGTTTGTGGAAGAGGTTGGTTCGCACGATCCGCCCTGGCAGCTTGAGATACTCGGCATAGCCGCCGAGGACATAGTCATCAAACAGCGTGGCACACAGGTTCTCTTGTTGTCGTTCGCAATGATAGCACTGCCCACACGGCGCACTGGGGACGGCCATGACCGCATCGCCTTCGCGGAAGCCCTGGACCTGCGACCCAACGTCGGTAAGTTCACCGGCAAACTCGTGGCCGAACAGCGTTGGCATCGGGAATTTCGGATGACCGCGCAAGTAGGTCTTGATGTCGGTGCCACAGGTGAGCGCTGCGCGCACGCGCATCACGACTTCGTCGACTCCTGCAACCGGTCGTGGGAGTGAGCGCAGCTCCAGCTCGCCCAATGACACCAACATTTGCGCCCGCATCCACTTGGCAGCCAAGCTTGCCGGCATGAGGTTCGCGTATCCGTGGTCTGTCGCGTTGTCAAGGAAGCTTACGGGGTCCCAATCAGCCATTGACGCCAGGTTGCGATGACGCCATTGCTAGCGCAAGCCAGTGCTCGATGGCTGAGCCGCAGCGGACTGAAGTAGGCAGCTATCTGTGAAGCGACGCGCCCAAACCAACCTTCGACCCGGCCATTCGTTGGGGAGCAGATCTCACCCGGCAGACGGGATCGGCAAGCTAATGCGTGCGGCGCTGGCGGCGGCGTGTGTCGCATTGGCGGTGTATGCCGGTGCCTGGCGTGGCGGCCCGGTGTGGGACGACGGCATCATCGTGCATGATATCGTTCCGTTGCTCTCCAGTGGCTCGCGCATCCTGTTTCCACCATCTGACGTCGTGTTGCTGGATCGGTACTACCGCCCGCTGGTCTATGCGACGTACGCGACCGACTACTACCTTGCTGGTGGCGGCGCGTTTGCTCGGCACGCGACCGGTATCTTCGGCCATGCGATCTGTGCGGCGCTGGTGGCATGGCTTGCGTGGCAGGTGCAGCCGGCCCCTCGTCGTGATCCACTGGTTGCGTTGGTTGCGGGCACGCTGTTCGCGGTGCATCCGATTCACGTGGAGTCGGTGGCGTGGATGTCAGGGCGTGCCGACATCTTGGCCGCGCTCGCACTGTTGGTCATGTTTTGGAACCTTCTGCGATTTGATTGGAGTGCGGGGGCGCTCGCGGCCGTCAGCTTCTTCCTCGCGTTGTGCTCGAAGGAGAGCGCCGTGTGCGGCCTCGCGCTCGCCGGGCTCGCGCTGGCGCGCAGACGCGACCGCCGAAGTATCGTGCCGTGCCTGTTGATGTTGAGCGGGGCGTTGGTGCTCTATGGCGGGTTGCGGTGGAGGGCCCTAGGCGGGTGGGTGAGCCCAGAGCAGCCGATCGTCGCGCGGCCCGATGCGGTGCTGCGCGCGCTGTACGCGCTGCTCTTCGAACTGCGCGCACTGGTATGGCCGTTCCCTGCCAACCCGTTCGTGCCCGACATTCCGGTACCGGATGTCGCATCCTGGTTAGTATTGATCGTAGCCGTCTCCACGTTTGGGTTGTTCGCGTGGCGTGTCGCTCGCGGTGGCGACAGCCTGCCACTCGTCGGAATGAGTTGGGTGGGAATTGCTCTGCTGCCAAGTCTCGTGGTGGCGACGCATGAAGTAGCGACCGTCGCGATCGCCGAACGCTACGAATACATTCCGTCGATAGGGTTGTGTTGGGTACTTGGATCGCTCGTTGGGTCCGCGCGTACGTTGGGCGGTTGGCGTGCGCGAGTGAGCACTGCAATAGCTCTGGGTCTGGTCCTCGCCGGCGGATACACGACGATGAGTCGAGTGGGGATCTGGCACGACAATCGAGGCTTTTGGACGGCAGCCGCGCGCGGCGCGCCAGGACACTGCCTTCCGCTGACGCAGCTGGCGGACGACGACCTCTTGGAAGGACGCGCCGCCACCGCGGAGCAACAATATCGTGTCGCGCTCGCCGGCAAGTGTCCGCTGAAGACGCGCGCCTACGTACTGGGGCGGCTTGGTCTCACCGCGTATCAACAGAATCGGCTAGCTGAAGCGGAAGCCAACTTCAGCGCCGCGCGCCAGCTTGATCCCGGTGATTTTTTCGCTCCCTATGGATTGGGCCTATGCGCGGCGACCAACGCAAACGCCGAGATCCGCGCTGGCCGTGACGCCTCCGAGTTGCTTACGCAGGCGGTGCACCAGCTGCAAGCCGCCGTTGCCTTGCGCTCGCGCTTCGCTGACGCTCACTACCTGCTGGGCGAGGTACTGAACGTGCGCGGCGATGGCGACCAGGCGCGTGTTGAATGGCAAACGGCGGTGCAGGTTGATCCGACCAGTCCGGCCGCGAAACAGGCGCGAGCGGCGCTCGCTTCGGCATCGGAGTAACCGAGCAATAGCAGTCGCAAGCCCTTCCCTGGGATGCTAGCATTCTGCGCGGAGGATATGTTCTATGCTTGGAATGGGCGTTCCTGAATTGCTCGTCATTCTCGTTGTGGCCTTGGTGATCTTTGGACCTGGCAAGTTGCCCGAAGTGGGGAGTGCGCTCGGCAAGGGCATCCGTGACTTCAAGAAAGCTTTTGAGGGCAAGGAAGAGGAACAAAAGAAGGTCGACTCTACCACTGATCAGCCCTCATAGATCCCCGCTGGGTTCATGGCGATAACGCCACAACCCTGCATCGCAGCGTTGGCAGATCCTAAACACCCCGAAGTCGCGACGATAGAGTCGCTCCCGCTTCAAGGTGCTACCGCCCGATGGCACTTCGATCAATTGGCAATCGCTGATCGGCATCAATCGCTACCGTACGGTTGGTCCGGACCTGCGCGGACGCGTCAACGATGTGAAAAATCTGCGAGCCGTGCTGATCAAACTCTACGGCTTCAAGGGCAAGGACATCACTACGCTCACGGACTTCGCGGCGACCACCGCGGCGATTGAATAGGGCATCGCGCGCTAGCGGCGCGACCTCGATTGGAAGGCCCCGCTGCTCGACGACTGGGCGATCAAGAACGCTGGCGGTCAGCTCACCTATCGTAAGTTGCACCAGCGCACGGTCGCGCTGCTGAAGCAGCGCAAGTTCGACCAGGTGCCGCAGCTCGAGGGGCGCGGCCCCCAATTTCGATCGGTCGTTTCTCTCTCCGCTCGCCTAACGTGAATGACCATCAGCGCCCGCCAAGACACGGAGACGTAGTCTTGGCGGGCACCGACATCGGCCAGCTACATTTGCGCAGCCCAGAGCTGGATTGCGATGAATGTCGCGATGCTATCGAGGCAGACAAGATGTTCGCGACAGATCGCTCGCGCCAGCGTGCTCTGGTGCGCGGCCGAGTCCAAGCGCGTGCCGAGTCGCGCGGCATTCGGAACGACTCGCGAGAGGGCCAAGACAGTCGGACCGCCGGAGAGCACCAGTGAAACGATGTCGATCCAGCGCGGCTGATTGCCAAACACGGCCCGCGCCAGCGTCCCCAGAACGACTGACGCCATGACGATGCCGATCAGCCCACCCATGGGCCATGCGTCGGTGGTGACGCGACGGTAGTACGCAGCGATCGAGGCGAGGACAGTCTCTGGCAACTCGCTCGTCGCGTCTTTGTGGCGGAGCACCTGAACGTCGAACATGAGGTCCATCCAAAGGACCGCCAGCAGGAAGCCGCCGCCGGCGGCGAGGATCGTTGTCATGCATCGCTCCTGAAGTGAACGTGCCGCTTACGCTATGCGGTTGACCGCCGACGAACAAGCGCAATGCTCCGTCCGCGTTGGAGGAGAACCTGGAGGCGAACACGGACCGCGATTGACGACCTGGGCCGCGCTTGTTACGTCGCGCGAACACGGGAGACTGCAGATGGCTGGACGATGGCTGTTGAAAACCGAACCGTCGACCTACTCCTTCGCACAGCTCCAACGCGACAAACGCGCCGTGTGGGACGGAGTGAAGAACCCGGTGGCGCTCAAGCATCTGCGCGAGGTGAAGGCGGGGGACCAACTGCTCATCTATCACACCGGCGATGAGAAGGCCGTGGTCGGCATTGCGAAGGCGTTGAGCGCCGGGTATCCAGACCCGAAACAGAACGATCCGAAGCTGACAGTTGTCGATCTCGCGCCGATCGCCGCGTTGGCGCGGCCGGTGACGTTGAAGGAAATGAAAGCGTCGGCGAAGTTCCAAGGTTGGGACCTACTGAGGCTGCCACGGTTGTCGGTCATGCCGGTCAGCGCGGATCACTGGACCGAGATCGAGCGCCTGGCAAACGCGTAAGGGGAAATCTTCAGTGCTCCCCAGAGAGCGGAGCGGCGCAACCTACCTTGACCGTCGATAGCCCGGATGTTAGAAACTCGCGTTTTTCGAATTCCCCACCCAGGAGGTTCCTGTGAAGATACTCGTCGCTGTCAAGCGGGTCCCGGATCCGAACGCCACCATCAAGGTCAAGCCGGACGGTACCGGGATCGTGACCGACAACTTGAAGTATGTCGTGAACCCATTTTGCGAAATCGCTATCGAAGAAGCGCTGCGAATCAAAGAGAAGGTCAGCGGTACTGAAGTGGTGATTGTCAGCATCGGCGGCAAGGTGAGCCAGGAGCAACTCCGTACCGGCCTCGCGATGGGCGCTGATCGGGCGATTCTGGTGCTCGCGGAACAGGAACTCGATTCGGCCGGCGTGGCCCGTATTCTTGAGAAGCTGGTGCGCACCGAAAACGCGGATCTCGTACTGTTAGGTAAACAAGCGATCGACGACGACGCCAATCAGGCCGGACAAATGCTCGCCGAATTGTTGGGGTGGCCACAGGCCACCTTCGCTTCGAAGGTCGAGTTGTCGGCTGATCAGAAGTCAGCAACGGTCACTCGCGAAGTCGATGGTGGACTCGAAGACGTTTCGTTCGCGTTGCCTGGTATCGTCACCGCGGATCTGCGCTTGAACGAACCGCGCTACGCGTCGCTGCCAGGCATCATGAAAGCGCGCAAGAAAGAACTCAAAGAGATTCCGGTGGCCGATCTCGGTATCGACGTGAGCCCGCGTCTCAAGGTGCTATCACTGGCGTCGCCGCCCAAGCGGCAAGCCGGCAAAGTGGTCGGCTCGGTGCAAGAGCTGGTCAACCTGCTGCACACCGAAGCCAAAGTCATCTAAGCGCACGGATCAAGGAGTTTTGCACATGAGCAACGTTCTGGTGTTCGCCGAGCACGCCCACGGCAAGTTTCCCAAGACTACACTGGTAGCGCTCGCCGCCGGCAAAGACGCGGCGGCGAAATTCGGCGGTGATTGCTACGCCGCGGTTCTCGGCAAGGGCGTCGACGGATTGGCCGCCGACCTCGCGGAGTGCGGCGTGAAGAAAGTCTTCGTGGTTGACGACGCCACGCTCGAACATTACGTCGCGGATGCCTACGCCGCGGCGCTCTCGCAACTCGCGAAGGACAAGGGCAGCGACATCGTGATTGCGACCGCGACGGCCATCGGCAAGGATCTCCTGCCCCGCGTCGCCGTTCGCCTCGACGCCGGCATGGCCAGCGACATCACCGACATCAATGCCGACGGGACGATTCTGCGCCCCATGTATGCCGGTAACGCCATCGCGACCGTGAAATTCGAAAGCCAGTACAAAGTCATCAGCGTCCGCGCCACCGCCTTCGACGCTGCACAGAAGAGCGGCAAGGCGGAGATCGAGAAGGCGTCGGTGAGCATCGACGCGGCTTCTCGCAAGATGAAGTTCGTGAGCTTCAACGAGATCACCTCCGATCGTCCGGTACTGGCCGAGGCGCGGATCGTCGTCTCCGGCGGCCGCGGGCTGAAGAGCGGCGAGAACTTTACCACCGTCCTCGAACCGCTGGTCGATGCGATGGGCGCCGCCATGGGCGCCAGCCGCGCCGCGGTCGATGCCGGCTTCGTCCCGAACGATTTGCAGGTCGGGCAGACTGGAAAGGTCGTCGCGCCCGAGCTGTACATCGCTGTCGGCATTTCCGGCGCGATTCAACACCTCGCCGGTATGAAAGACTCGAAGGTCATCGTCGCCATCAACAAGGACGCCGAAGCCCCGATCTTCCAAGTCTCCGACTACGGTCTGGTCGCCGATCTGTTCAAGGCCGTGCCGGAGTTGAAGGAAGAGATCGAGAAGCTCAAGCACTAAGCGCGCCCCACGCGCGGCTGAAAGAGAGGACCACGCCACGGCTCGCAAGTCGTTCAGGGTCCACGTCACCAAGGACTACCTGAAGTTCTCGGCGGCGCACTTCATCGCCTATCCGGGCTTCCGTGAGGCGTTGCACGGGCACAACTATCGCGTGTCGATCGACGTTGAAGGACAACTCGGTCCCAATGGCTATGTCGTCGACTTCGGCGTGGTCAAGAAGATCGCGCGGCGCGTGTGTGAACGCTTGAACGAACGGACGCTGGTGCCAATGCTCAGCGACTGCCTGACCATCAGCGATGACGGTCCACAGGTGGTGATGCGCTACGAGAACGATGAATTTCGCTTGCCGCGCACCGACGCGGCGTTGCTGCCGATCGTCCACAGCTCCGCGGAAGAATTAGCTCGCTACCTCGCCGGAGAACTGCGGCGCGAGCTCGCGACGGAAGGGATCACCGAGATCGTCGCGATCCAGGTGGGTGTGGAAGAGACCACCGGCCAAGCCGCCTACTATCGAGAAGAGCGGTGAGGCGCGCGACGAGGGCGCTGAGCGTGGGGCTCGGCGTGACACTCGTGACGCTGATGACTGGCTGCACGCAGTTGCCGGAGCCGGAGTCGCCCGGCGCAAAGATGTACGCGGCGCGCTGCGGAACGTGCCATCGTCTCTATGCTCCCTCGCTCCTCAAGTTCGAGATGTGGAAATATCAAGTCGATCGTATGCAAGGGGAGATGCAGCGCCGCGGCATTCCACCGTTAAGCGATAGCGAGCTCACCACCGTGCTCGACTACCTGAAGCGCCACAGCGGCTAGAACCGGAGAGATGATGCGTCTGACTCTCTCGACCCAACACGCAACCGACGTCCGCACTGACCTACTCGTGATCGCGACGACGCGTGCGCGCCTCGCACGCGACCTCGCGGTCTTCGCCCCGCCGCTCAAGCGCTTGCTCCGAGAGGCCGTCGCCCGCGCCGAGTTCACGGGGGCGGACGGCACCACTCTGTTCTTCCAGACTCAGCGCGCGTTGACACCGCATGCCATCGTCCTCGTCGGCGCCGATCCAGCCGCCGCTCCTCGAACGTGGCTGCAACTCGGCACCATCGCCGTGGAGCAGGCACGCCAGCACAAGGCGCGATCGGTAGCGATCAGCTTCGGATCTGGGTTGGAGAGCCCCGACGCGATCAGCACTACGGCCGAAGGCGCACTGCTGAGCGCCTACCGCTTCGATCGATTCAAATCGCGGCCGGCCAAGGATACGGGCCCTACACGCATCGCGATCCTCGTCGCGCGGACCGATACCCCCACTCGCGCCGTGCTGCGACGCGCCGAGTTGTTCGCCGCGGCAACGAACTACGCTCGCGATCTCATCGTGACACCGGCGGCGGAGATCACGCCGATTCGTTTGGCGCAGGAAGCCAGTGAGTTGGCGCGGCGCCATCACCTGCGGGTTCGGATTTTCGACGAGCGGGCGCTGAAGCGGATGGAGATGGGCGCGATTCTCGGCGTCGCCCAAGGCAGCGCCCAGCCACCGCGGTTGATTGAGCTCATCTACAAACCGCGCGCGCGCGCCACGAAACGAGTCGCCATCGTCGGCAAGGGGATCACGTTTGACAGCGGTGGTCTCTCGCTGAAGAACCCCGACGCGATGCAAGGCCAGAAGCGCGACATGGCCGGCGGCGCCGTGATCTTGGGCGTGATGAGCGTGATCGCCCAACTCGCCCCCGCCATCGAGGTCCGCGGCTACGTGGCCAGCGCCGAGAACATGCCCAGCGGGCGCGCTATGCGGCCCGGGGATGTCGTGCGCGCATTCAACGGCAAGACCATCGAAGTGCTCAACACCGATGCTGAAGGACGGCTCGTGCTCGCCGACGCGTTGGCGTACGCCGCCAAAGCGAAGCCCGACCTGATGATCGATCTGGCGACGCTGACTGCGGCGGTCGGCGCCGCGCTCGGCCGCCGCTACGCCGGCATCATGAGCACCGACGCCACACTTGCCGCGGCGTTGATTCAGGCCGGGAAGCGGGCAGGTGAGAACCTATGGGAGTTGCCGCTCGTCGACGACTATCGCGCCGACATCAACAGCCGCGTTGCCGACATCAAAAACACCGGGGAGGGCTCAGCCGGCACGATCATCGGTGGATTGTTTCTGCGCGAGTTCGTCGCCAACGTGCCGTGGGCGCACATCGACTTCTCCAGTACGGTGATCACCGACAAGGCCTTGCCCGCGCACCCGATCGGCGCCACCGGCTTCGGCGTGCGCACGCTGCTGCAGTACATCACCAACCTGTAGTCGCGTCGTCGTCCCAGGCGCCGGCGTCTCCTCCCGCCCCTTGACACGCTGAGACTCGCTCTTACATTCGCGAGCGACTAACGGAGTACGGGCGCCGAATAGTTTCGGCCCTCGCGAGGCCCGCGGACTCCAGACGAACAGTTAGACGAGGAGGTTCATCATGGCATTGTTTCGCCTAGCGTCGGACTTCGATCCGACCAACGCACTGCTCACGCTGCAACGTGAGTTGGAGCGCGCATTCGGCAATTCGCGCGGTCTCGATCTCGGGGTTTCTGGCCGCGGCGTCTTTCCGCCAGTGAACGTTTTCAGCGATCGTGAGGGCTACATCATCCGCCTGGAAGTTCCGGGAGTATCGCCGGAGCAGATCAGCATCGAAACGCAGGGTCGTACACTCACCGTGAAGGGCAAGCGCGAGTTCACGCCGCCGAGTGATGGCAGCTTTCACCGCCACGAACGCGGTGCGGGCGAGTTCTCGCGCTCGTTGCAACTGCCGCTCGACCTTGACCTGAGCCGCGCCGAAGCCTCGTGCAAGCACGGTTTGCTGACCGTTCGCATTCCGAAGCGCGAAGACGTTAAGCCGCGCCAGATTACGGTACAGGCCGCCTAGCACCGCAGACCACGGAGGTACTACACGATGACACCCCAGGAACTCAGCGTCCGCGACAAGCAGGAGACCGCCCGCGAAGAACACACACGCGCCGGGCGTACCTATCTTCCGGACGTCGACATCTACGAAACCACCGATGCGTTGTGGCTGTGGGCCGACATGCCCGGCGTCGAGTCCGCTATTGACGTGCATCTCGCTGACGGCATGCTCTCGATCTCGGGACGGGTCTCGGTCAAAGAGTACGCCGAACTGGCGCCGGTCTACACCGAGTACAACGTCGGCAACTACGTGCGCCGTTTCACGGTGTCCGACGCCATCGACAGCGACCAGATCACGGCCAAACTGAACAACGGCGTGCTCGAACTGAAACTCCCCAAGGCCGAGCGCGTCAAGCCGCGCCGCATCGCGGTGGCAACGGCCTGAGTTTCCGAGCGCAACTCAGGCGCGAGCGGCGGTGACGTCCTCGATCGTCTTCGGAATCGCCGCGGACAAAACCTCGTGACCGCTTTCGGTCACCAGCACATCGTCTTCAATGCGCACCCCGATGCCGGCCCAACGTGGGTCGGCATCGCGCGCTTGGTGGCCGACATAGATGCCGGGCTCGACCGTCAACACCATCCCGGGTTCGAGCACGCGCGACTCGCCGTTGATCTTGTACTTGCCGACATCGTGGACATCGAGGCCCAGCCAATGACTGGTGCGGTGCATGTAGAGCGGTTTGTATAATTCCTTCTCGATGATCTCGGTCGGGCTGCCGCACAACAGGCCGAGCCCCACCAAACCATCCACGAGGACACCCAGTGCCGCATGATGGACCTCTTCGAAGCGGATTCCCGGACGAATCGCCTCGATGGCCCGCAGTTGTGCGCGCAAGACCAGTTCGTAGATCTCGCGTTGCCGATCGGTGAAGTCCGTCTCGACCGGATACGTGCGGGTGATGTCGGCGCAGTAGCCGTCAAACTCGGCGCCGGCGTCGATCAACAACAGATCGCCGGCCTGCATCATGCGGTCGTTGGTCACGTAGTGCAGAATCGTCGCGTTGCTGCCGGAGGCGACGATCGACGGATACGCCGGACCCCATCCGCCCTGGTGGCGAAAGGTGTAGTCGAGCAACGCTTCGATCTCGTATTCGTGCACGCCGGGGCGTACGGCCCGCATGGCCGCAGTGTGCGCTTCGGCGGCGATCGCGATCGCACGGCGCATCGCGGCGAGTTCGGCGGGGTCTTTGAACAGCCGCATCTCGTGGAGAATCTCGCTCGGGTCAATCACCGTTGTCGGGCCCCGACCGCTGCGTGGCCGTTGCGTTTGCCACTGTTGCAGCCAACTCAGGAGGCGCTGCGTAAACGCGGAGTGACGCCCCATCTGGCAGTACAAACGCTCGCGCTCGCCGACGTAGGCGAGAATCTTTTCGTCGAGCTTGTCGACCGTGTACGCGATGTCAGCGCCGTAGCGTTCCGTCGCCCCTTCGACGCCGGCGCGCAATCCCGTCCAGGTCTCGCGATCTGGATCGCGCGGTTGTACGAACAAGACGAACTCCTCGCTCTGCGGTTGTCCGGGCAGCAGCACGCAGACCGCCTCCGGTTCGAGAAACCCGGTGAGGTAGTAGAAGTCGTTGTCCTGCCGGTAGCGATACTCGACGTCGTTCGAGCGCAGGGCCACCGGCGCGGCGGGAAAGACGGCCGCGGCATCCGGGCCGATGGCGTCCATCACCGCTCGACGGCGGCGCGCCGCGGTGTCGCGATCGAACGGCATGAGGAGTCAACTTGCCGGACGGGCGAGCAGCGATCGGATCAGATCGATGGGCACTGGTACCACCACGGTGTGGTTGCGTTCGGTGCCGATCTGCCCGAGTGCTTGCAACAGGCGGAGCTGAATCGCCACCGGCTCCTTTTCCATCAAGGCCGCGGCTTCTCCCAAGCGCTCTGCGGCCTGTAATTCACCCTCGGCGTTGATGACCTTGGAGCGGCGCAGGCGCTCGGCCTCGGCTTGGCGCGCCATCGCGCGCTGCATCTCGACGGGCAAATCGATCTGCTTCACTTCCACCGATACCACTTTCACGCCCCACGGCTCGGTGTGCATGTCGATGATCTCTTGCAGCTTGGCGTTGAACTTGTCGCGCTCGGCGAGCAACTCATCGAGATGCGCTTGGCCGCAGACGCTGCGCAGTGTGGTCTGCGCGATCTGCGACGTGGCGTACATGAAGTTCTGCACCTCGACTACCGCGCGGCCGGCATCGACGACGCGGAAGTAGAGTACCGCGCTCACCTTCACTGACACGTTGTCGCGTGTAATCACGTCTTGCGACGGCACGTCGAGCGTGACCGTGCGCAGATCCAACCGAAAGAGTTGCTCGATGAACGGGATGACGTAGATGATGCCCGGCCCTCGTACCGGGGCCAGCCGCCCGAGCCGGAACACCACGCCGCGCTCGTACTCGCTGAGCACCTTGATGCCCGCGACGAGAGCGACGAGGACGATCACCAGCACGGTACCAATCGGCCCGACGAACATGATGGCACCCTAGCAGACGGTCAGAGCCGGCCGCAACGTGCGCGCCTATGCTGGTCGATTCGCGGAACCGGCCCCGCGCAACCGGTTCTGCGATCACCGGGCGGCTGTGCTACGCTTGATTTGTGGCGACTCCGAATCCACTCCGTTGGCGCCGCGCCGCCAATTCGGCCGCCTTCACCACCTCGCTCGTGGTGGTGTTGGCGCTCGGGTACCTCGCGCTCACTCGTGTGCTCGAACAACGCAAACCAATCGCGGCTACCGCCGGCGTGGAAACCGATGCCGCACCTGCGGTCGAGTTCGACCGCTTTAGCGCGCGACAAGAGCGCAGCGAGGGCGGCGAGCGGCTGAGTGTGTCGTTGCGCGTGCGCGCCACCGCGCCCGAGCCGTTGCGCGGGTATGTGTTCCTGGTCGCGCGCAACGACCACGTCACGCCGCATCTGTGGGCCATCTGGCCGCCGCAAGCGAAAGGTTTGGCAATCACAGCCGGTGGCCACTTCCACGCCGGCAATCCGTCTTCAGGCGAGGCGCTCTCGCTCAGTGATCGTTGGGAACGCATCAACGCCATCCTCCCGCACGAGCCGGGGCAGCCACCGTTCGATACCGTCACCATCTATGTCGTCAGCCCGCAGGGTCAGGTGTTGCTCAGTCGGCCGTTCGGAATCTGAGCTGCGCCAACGCCCCCACCGTTGAGAGGTCTGGCATGAAGAACGAGAAATCATTCACGTTACGCTTTTCGCTCGAAGCGGAGATTCCGCCCGAACTGCTGGAAGACGACGACTTCGAAGACGATCACTGGCTCGCCCAGTGGGAGGCGCACATCAAGCCCGGTCTTATCCGTGCCGTCTTCAGCCACCTGCGCTCATTCGAGGGTTGGGCAGCCCACGTTCGCAGCCGCGGCGTGGCATCGACCGATGAAGTCGAGGTGGTGGTGACGCATACCTTCGCGCCGCCGCCGAAGCCCGCGCTGCAGTAGAGAAAGCGTGTAGCGCTTCTAAAGGACGCTCAACAACTCACGCAGCACATGCTCGGCGCGGAAGAAGCGTTCCGCAATGTCGCGCGCCGCATGGCTCTCCTGCACCAAGTCGATACCACTCGTGTGCACCGCGTCGACCGCCTCGTCGGTCGACCGCACGCTGAACAGTCCCTTGCCGGTCGGGAAGATGCGATCAAACCCCGTGTCCTGCGTGATCACCGGACGCCCGGCGGCGAGGTAACACGCGCTGCGATCGGAGAACCAGCCAGTCGCCAACCGCACGTTGAGGTCCTTCGCCACGGTGAACTCGCCCCGCGATGCGCAGATGAAGTCGTGATAGCGCTCGGCATCAGCCGACAGCGCGATCGGATCGATGACCTCCCAGCCGTTCTGCTGCAACGCGCGGAGATCGTTGGGCAGCTTGGCGATGTCCATCGCTACGCGGAAGCGTGCGCCGGTGCGGTGCGGTAGCGCCAGGAACTTCATCCACTCGACGCGCTTGCGCCAGGAGTAGGTCTCGCCCTCGAAGTGGATCTCGCGACGGTTCTCGTCCCAGCGCCCGACGGTGGTGAACGCCGCCGGCGTGTCGGCCGCCAGCGGCGACCAGAGATCGAGAACGATCGGTTGGCGCGTCGGATGCCAGGTGAATCCCGCCGTTGGTACACGACAACCGGGTCGCCCGATGTTTTCGCCGAGGGTGAACAGCGCGTCATGCTCGTCGAGCAACTCCAGCAGTGCGCGATCCCCACTCGCGGCGCGGATTTGCGTGTAGGCGGGATCGAAGTCGATGAAGACCAGTTGCTGCCCCGGTTTGGACGGCAGGCGGTTCACCCCCGCGAGGTTGATGACGACGCGCGCTTCTGCCAGCAACGCATCGCGCGCATCGCGACCCAGCCCTGCGATGCGGTCGCGCGCGATGTCGCGGAATGTCCAGCGACCGCCGAAGCCGTAGCGGGCAAAAAATTCTTCGGCGAACGCGATGCCACTGGCGGGATCGTCCGTGTCACTATTGGTGCGCGGATCGTAGCATCCGGGGAATGACGAGGTGTCTTCGACGAAGTAGGGATCGAAGCCGAGCTGCCGCAGTCCGACCATGTAGTGCAAGATCTGCCAGGCGTAGCCGCCCAGCGGACAGCGGATGAGAAACCCCGAGACGATGATCTTGTCAGCGCTCACAAGCCAGCCAACTCCAACAAATGCGGCAAGACGATGCGTGCATCGAAACACGTGCGCGCCAGCGCGCACGCGGCCTGCGCATGCGCCGCATAGTCTAAGTCCACCGCGGTGATGGCGGCGGCCGCACTTGCTGCATCGTCGAACGCGAGCAATCCCCGCCCGACGGGTACGTATCGGCTGAATCCGGTGTCTTGCAGAATCACTGGTCGCCCCGCCGCCAAGTAGCAGGCGCTGCGATCGCTGAACCATCCGCTACGACCGGCCACGTAGCCGTGCTTGGCGGCGGTGAACTCGCCGCGCGAGCGCCAGATGAAATCGCGGTAACTGTCCGGCGTGGCCGCATGCACCTGCGGATCGCTCAACCGCCAGCCGTGTTGCGCCAGCACGGCGCGATCGGCTTCGTCGGGATGAATCGCCAGGCAGATCTCCAGCGGCGTGTTCACGCGCCGCGGCACGTCAATCACGCGGGTGAACTCTTGCGCCTTCTGGCCGTACCAGACTCCATTCCATTCGACCGCGCCGTAGCCACGCCAATCGGCGACGGTTGTGTACGCATCGCCCGGTGGCGTTGTCGTATCCCATTCCTCGATCACCACCGGCGGCACGATGGTCTGCCACGCGACGCCGCAGGTCGGCAACGGGCAATCTGGTTGTCCGAAGTTCAAACCGACCGTAACGTAACAATCGTGCCCGCGCAGGTTCATGTCGACGTGGTACTGCTCCTGCCAGATCTGGGTGAAGCCGGGATCCATATCGAGGTAGAGCCGTCGACGCGCCGCCGCCAGAATCTCGCGCTCATGGAAGCGGCCGGACATGTTGATGAACAGATCGCAGTCGCGTGCAAGCTGGTGCACTTCGCCGCGCGAGAGGCCCACGTGCGAATCGCTCTGCTCGTCGAGCAGCGCCATCGTGCCGTCGAGTGCGAAACGCCGCGACAACGCCGCGAACGTCTTCGCGTTGACACTGTGATCGAACGTCGTCGGCTGCCACTGCGCGTCCCAGCAGGATTTCGCTTCGAGATGTTCAACATAAAATGTCTCGATGCCCAAGGCGCGAAAGCCGAGCAGGTATTGCAGAAACGCCCACGCGTTGCCGGCACCACCGATCGGATGATGCCCGATGGCGCCTGCGATTATGATCCGTCTGGGAGTCATCCAAGTCCGGCATTCGCCAGCAGCCGCGTCAGCACCCGATCGGAAACGAACTCCTGCTCTGCCAACGCGCGCGCGGCGTTGCAGTGCTTCCGGTAATCGGCATTGATCGTGGCGAGCGCCGCGACGGCTTCATCCATCGTCGAGAACGCGAACAGTCCGGCGCCGGTTGGATAGATCGCGCTGAAGCCGGTGTCTTGCACCACCGCCGGCTTGCCGAGCGCGAGATACGCCGCGGTGCGCGTGCTGAACCAACCGCTGCGCGATGCGACGTAGGCATTCTTCGCGACGCTCCATTCGCCGCGCGAGTGCGCGAGGTAGTCGCGATACGCGGCCATCGTGCCCGACTTGGCCCGCGGATCGACCACGCGCCAACCGCGTCGGCGGAGATCATCAACCGGCGCGTCGCCCGCAACCGCGACTTCGATCACCGCCGGCGTGTGTTGGGGAAGATCGAGGAACTTGCGAAACTCGACGTCCTTGCCGCCGTACGTCACGCCATCGATCGCGGGCAGCGTCACGTCGGTCTTCCACGACATCACCGTGGTGAACGCCTCGGCGGCCGCATCGAAACGCACCGGCCAATGATCGAGCACGATCGGTTGGCGCGTCGTCTGCCAGATCAGACCACAGTCCGGAATGCGGCACGATGGCCTCGCGATGTTTTCCGCAAACGTGAAGAAGCAGTCGTGCGCGCGGATCAAGCCGACCGAGTACACGACATCCTCGCTCGCCGTGCCGCGTTCGACGGCCATGAGCTTGGCCTGGCTGTAACACGGATCGCTGTCGAGGTACGCCGTGCGGCGGGCGCCGCGATAGGCCTCGCGCAGCCAACAGGCGCCGGACACATTCAAAAGCAAATCGGCATCCTGACAGAAGCGCGCGACCGCCGCCTCCGAAGCGCCATGATACACACCGTCCGGACTCCGCACCGACCACCGATCGCCGAGATCCACGCCGGCGTAGCGCATCGCGTCAAGCAAGTAGTTGACGTTGTACGTCACGTCATCGGTGAACGTCTGCGCACGCGGATCGTAGAACCAGTTGCCGGTGTCTTCGAGATAGAAAACCTCGTGCCCGAGCCGGGCGAAGCCGGCGACGTAGGCGATGTAATCCCAACTCACGCCGCCGAGCGGATAGGTCGCAATCAGACCGGTGACGACGATCTTCATACACGATGGATTGAAAACGGCGTCGTCATCCGATCATCATCCGACCCGCGCGGGCGTGGGCTCCTCTTCGATCCCGAATTGCTGGGCGTAGAGTCCATAGAACGCTCCGCGCTGCGCTACGAGTTCAGCGAAGGTGCCACGCTCGATGATCTCGCCGTCGCGCAGCACCAAGATCACGTCGGCGCGCCGGACGGTGCTGAGGCGATGGGCGATCACGAACGTGGTGCGACCGGACATCAGCGCGTCAAAGCCGTGCATGATAGCTGCTTCGGTGCCGGCGTCGACGGAGGAGGTTGGTTCGTCGAGAATGAGGATCGGCGTGTCGCGGAGCAGCGCGCGCGCAATCGTCAGACGCTGCCGCTCGCCCTCGGAG
This sequence comes from Deltaproteobacteria bacterium, assembly GCA_016178705.1. NCBI lineage: Bacteria > Pseudomonadati > Myxococcota > Myxococcia > Deltaproteobacteria bacterium. Next base: position 281,420 of record JACOST010000028.1, read on the forward strand.
AGCGTGACGCCTGCTTCACCGATCACGGTCTCGTAGCCGGCCGGCAGGCGTTGAATGAACTCATGCGCCTGCGCCCGGCGCGCGGCGCCTTCGATCTCCGCGTCGCTCGCGCCCGGCACGCTGTAGGCGATGTTGTCGCGAATGCTGACCGGAAACACCATCGGTGGCTGGAGGACCATGCTGATGCGGTTGCGCAACGACGTCAGGCGCAGCTCGCGCACATCAATGCCGTCAATCGTTACTGCGCCACCGATCGCGTCGTAAAAGCGCGGGATCAAGCTCACCAACGTGCTCTTGCCGGCGCCCGTCGGGCCAACGATCGCGATCACCTGGCCCGGCTTCGCCGTGAAACTCACCTCGGACAGCGCTTTGCGCTCTGGCCGATACGAGAATTCGACTCGATTGAATTGCACTTCGGCGCCGTGGCCGCGCGCCGCCGGCAACTCCCGCGTCCCGTCCGGTACCTGCGACGGGGTATCGAGCAACTCGAAGACGCGCACCACGCCGGCGCGCGCACCTTGCACCAGTCCATAGGTTTGAATGATCGAGTTGAGCGGCCCATAGAGCGAAGCCAGGTAGCTGACGAACACGACCATATCGCCGACGCGCAACGTGCCGGCCATGACGTGGTGCGCGGCCACCCACACCACCGCCGCCGTCCCACCGGCGAGCACGACGTTGGTAAACGCGCCGTACGCGGTCTGAAACGTGTAGAGCTTGAGGCTGCTGCGCAAGCTGGCACTGCTGTGGGCGACGAACGCGCGGTGCTCATCGGCTTCGCGCGAGAAAGCTTGCACGACTTTGATCGCGCCCATGCTGCGCTGGACGTGCTGATAGACTTCGCTCTCGCGCTCGCGCGCCTGCACCGCGATCGTGGTCATGCGCCGGTTTAACCCGGCGATCGCCAGCACCAACAGCGGGCAAATGCCGAGCGCGATCAATGTGAGATACCAATCCAAGCGGATCATCACGGCGAACATGCCACCGAGCAGCACCACGGCCGAGAGAATCGGAAAGATGCCGTTCATCGCCAGCGTCTGGATGGCGTAGGTATCGGCGGTGACGCGATAGATGAGATCGCCGACCGACGCATTGGTGTGGAACGCCAGCGACAACCGCTGCAGGTGTCCGTAAAGTTGGCTGCGCAGATCGTTCACCATCGCTTGGCCGATCGAGATGGTGGTGTAGTTGTTGGCCACACTCACCGCTCCCAGTAGCAGATAGATTGCAATGATTCCGAGGACCGCCCCGACTAGCAGCGCGTACGGCGTCATCGACTGCAGCGGCTCCCACGACAGCGGCGTGGCCGTCAACACATTATCGATGACGATCTTGAGCGGCCACGGCTTGAGCATCTCCAGTCCCGCCAGCGCAAACACCTGCAGCACCGCGAACAGGAAGCGCAGTCGGTACGGCCAGACATAGCGGAGGACTTTAGGCAGTAGCGTCATCCGGAATCCGCCCGCCCCGTTGCCGGGAGCGGGAACCAAATGAGGAACCCCACACGCTCGTCGCTTACTTCCCCACGACCGGTTCGAGCACTGGACTCAGCCCGATCGATTTCGCGACGATCTCCTGAGCGTGGTACATCACGCGGCCCAGACGTAAACACTCGTAGATCACCACGCCCAGATTGATGGCGCCGAGCAGCCCCGCCACCTCCGCGATCTCCGGTGCGCGCAGGAACAGCCCGAGCGACAGGACCGCGCCGCAAGCGAGCAGCGACATCTTGGCGAGGAACGAGAGACGAATGCCGCAGCGGGCGCGGAAGAAACGCTTGGCGCCGCCGTGATTCTCGACCGCGAGCTTGAGATCCGCGGTCGTCCAGACGCCGCGATACACTTCGATATCCCAGTCGTTCCACCCCTGATCGATGGCGACCAAGTGCTTGCGCACGACCAGGAACTCCATCAAGGCCCCGAGCAGGTGTTCCTTCTCGCGCCCGTCTTCCGACCAGTACGATAGGAAGAAGCGTCGTGCCGCCCACTGCACTTTCGGTTTCTGCGACGGCGTCTCGAGGCTGATCCGTTCGACCGGCCGCATGCCTTGCAACCGCCACAGATACCGCTGCGCACTGCGCACGAGGGGCCCGAGATAGACCAGCGCCGTAATCAGCAGCCGCGAACGGAACAGATCGTAGCGCGGCTCCAGCCGCGCGCGCCACGCGGTCGCCACCGCCCACACCACTGAGATCAGCAACGGTGCCGAGGCCAGGAACAGGTAGCGCCCGGCGAGCAACGATCCCAGCAGCAGCACCAGCCCGACGACGTTCCACTCGAGCGTGAACGGGATGTACGACAGCAACGACGACGGCGCTTCGTACAGGGTTTGGAACAGGCCGCGACCAAACACGCCATGGTAAATCACTGGGCGGCGCGAGAACAACGCACCGGTGAAGTCTCCGTAGATGCGCCCAAGCCACTGCGATTGCCCGAGCAGGTTGAAGCGATACGGATGCTTGAAGTACAGTAGCGCTTCGGCTTTGCCGTAGCCCATCTGCTGCTTGAGATACGCGCGGATGGTGTTGCGGCGGAAGTGCCACACCATCGCCGCCGGACTGAAGCCGATCGGGTGTCCGAGGTTTTGCAACCGCCAACACAGATCGACGTCGTCCCCGGCCGCGCGATACACCGGATCGAAGCCGTCGACGGCTTGCAGCGCGCTGCGCCGGAAGGCCATGTTGCAGCCCGGAATGTGCTCCGCCACTTCGTCATTGAGCAGTACATGCGTCGGCCCGCCGGGCGACGCTGCCACACACGCCGGAATCAACGCGTCTTCGGGCGGCGGCAGATTCGGTCCGCCGACGGACACGAAGCCACCGTACTCGAACTTGTACGCCAGGTAGGTCAGCCAATCGGGATCGACCACGCAATCGGAGTCGGTGTAGGCGATGATGTCGCCGAGCGCGGCCTCGGCGCCGACGTTGCGCGCCACGCTGAGGCCCTTGTTGGGTTGCGAAATGATCCGCGCCTCGGGATAGCGTTCTGCGATTGCCCGCGTCGAATCGGTCGAACCATCATCGACGACGACGATTTCGTAGTTCGGGTACCGGAGTTCGCGCAACGACCGCATGCAGGCATCCATCGTCGTCTCGGCGTTATACGCGCAGATCACCACTGAGAACCTGGGTGGATTCGGCAGCGGCGGCGGCAGTTGCCCGGCGTAGATCTTCTGCACCGAGTGATACGACGGTTTCTTGTGGCGGGCGCGATCGACCAGTCCGAACGCCCAGTCTTCGACCTGAAAGCCGCCGGTGAACCAATCGTCGGTCCACGCAAACACGACCGCGCCGGCGACGCCGCTCTCGAAGGCGGCGCGCACTTGCCACGACAGGATCTCGGCCTGCTCCGCATCGCCTTCGCGGATCGAGTCGATGCCGAACTCGGTCAACACCAGCGGTTTGTCTTTGGCGAGATTCTGCAGCCGCGAGACGTAGCTGCGGAAATCGTGCTCGCGATGCAAGTAGACATTGAACGAGATGAAGTCGAGGAAATCGAGATCGAGATATTCCGTCGGCGGGAAGTTGGCGTAGCTGACCAGCGTCTCCGGCGTGATGTTCTTGGCCAGGTCAAACAGTTCGTGCATGAACTCGCGAGTACGTTCGGGGCCGTGCCAGCGAACGATGTCGGACGGGATCTCGTTGCCGATCAGCATGGCGAAGAGCGCGGGATGGCCGTGCAGTGCCTTCACCGCGTTCTCGACGCTGGTGCGGATCTCTGCCGCGACGCCGGGCTCGTCGAGGAAGGCCACGTGTTCGGTCCACGGGATGCCGGTGAGGACGACGAGGTCGTTGTCACCCGCGAGATCGAGCAGCCACTCGGGGGGCGGGGTGAAGGTGCGGAAGCAGTTCACGCCGGCATCGCGCATGAGCGCGAAGTCGCGCAGGACCATATCGCGTTCGGGAAATTGCGTTCCATGCGCTGCGGGGGCGAATGGTCCATACGACACGCCGCGGAGGAAGCATTTTTCTTCCCCGCGGAAGAGGAACTTGCCCTTCGCCTGCGGTCGGCGGCCAATGTCCTCTTGGGCAATGCGCCGGTCGAGTGCGACCGCGGCAGCGCTGGCTGGGGGCATGGTCTGAATCAACTCCGGATGAGCATCGGGGTTGCGGTTAGTCCCGCGCAGCGGAAAGGATCGGGCACCCCATCGTTTGGATCGTCGAAACCGGCGCCGTCATAGCATGGCGTGCCCGCGCCAAGCTAGGTCTGGCTGGGCAACCGCCGGGCGCCCCGTTTGAGCGCGAACCTGCACGCGAAGTTCGGCGATCCGCGACGCGCTCGTTTCCCGCGTTGGTGAAAGCGAGGTTACCTTGACTGAAGTAACACGCCGTGTTAGATGCGCCGCTCCCGTTCAGGGAGAAGTCTCAACGCTACCCGCCGGGGAGGCGAGAGAGTTTGTACCATGGAAAAGGATGACACGATTCTGAACAGCAAAGAGGTCGCTCAGATCCTCGATATGAGTCCGGACACCGTGAACGAGTTTGCCCGCAAGAGCATCTTGCCGGCATTCAAAACCGGGCGGCAGTGGCGCTTTCGCCGCCGCGACATCGCGTCGTTCAAGCGCCAACTGCGCGGGGCAACGGCCGCGTGATCGCGCGGGTTGCTCGCGCCTAACCGATTGAGGTTCTGATGCCCTCGTTCGAACAGACTCAAGCCCACGAAAGCAAGATCTACTCCGAATTTTCCCACCTCTACGACCGGATCTTTACGCGCGTGTTCTTTCCGCGGATCAGTCGGGTCATTCGCGCGCTGGACATCCCGCCGGGGGCCCGCGTCCTGGAAGTCGGTGTGGGCACCGGGCTCTCGTTTCCGGCCTATCCGCCGCACTGCCATGTGACCGGCATCGACCTGGCGCCCGAGATGCTCGAACAGGCGCAAGAGAAGATCAATCGTAACGCGTGGCGCCACATCAACGTGATGCCGATGGATGCGCTCGATCTCAAGTTCGCCGAGGATACCTTCGACTACGTGATGGCCTTCCACGTGGTGAGCGTCGTCCCCGATCAGCGCCGGCTCATGAACGAGGTCCAGCGCGTCTGCCGTCCACACGGATCGGTGGTCGTGATCAATCACTTCCGCAGCCCACAGCCCATGCTGGCGGCGCTCGATCGCTCGATCGAGCCCATCACCCGCCGCCTGGGCTGGCGCACGCTCAATCAAGGCGAGGTGTTCGAGGGCTTGCCGCTGCGGATCCGCCGGCAATACAAGACCTCGCAGCGCTCCCTGTTCACCATCGTCGTGGCCGAGAACCAAAAGTAGCCCGCCCCCTCTCAAACCTGGCCGTTCGGCCAGTCGTGGACCGCGCCAGTTACTGAATTGTGGCTGACCGGCGCATAGGTTATACTCCGTCATCGTTGCGGATCGGAAGGTACAGACTCCTATGACAGTAAAGCGGCGACTCGGTGTAGTCGCAACCGTGATCGTGGTGACCGCGGCCCTCCTCCTGGGCGGCCGAATGGTGAGCCGCGTCTCAGCCGTGGCGAAGGATGCCTACGAGAACATCGAGGCCTTCACCAACGTGCTGGCACTGGTACAAAAGAACTACGTTGATGAAGTCACAACCAAGCAACTCATCGACGGCGCGATCACCGGCATGCTCAGCGCCCTGGATCCGCACAGCGCCTACTTGCCTCCCGAACAGTACAAAGAATTGCAGGTCGATACCCGCGGTAGCTTCGGCGGCCTCGGCATCGAGATCACGGTGAAAAACGGCTTGCTCACCGTGGTGTCGCCCATCGAGGATACCCCAGCTTTCCGCGCCGGCGTCAAACCGGGCGATCAGATCATCAAGATCGAGGACGATTTCACCAAGGACATGACCTTGGTCGACGCCGTCAAGCGCATGCGTGGTCCGAAGGGCACCAAGATTCATCTCACGCTGCGTCGCGAGGGGGCGGCCGAGTTGATCGATCTCACGCTGGAACGCGAGGTCATCAAAATCCAGAGCGTAAAATTCCACATGCTGGAAAAGGGCTACGGCTATATCCGCCTCACACAGTTCCAAGAGCACTCGGACGAAGATCTCGAGAAGGCGTTGAAGAGTTTGGAGAAGGAGAGCGGAGGGCATCTGTCCGGCCTGGTACTCGACCTGCGCAACAATCCGGGCGGGCTGCTCACGCAAGCGGTCCGCGTGTCGGATACCTTCTTGGATTCCGGCTTGGTGGTCTATACGGACGGGCGGCTGGAGAGTCAGAAGCAAAAGTACTTCGCTCACCGCCAAGGCAGCCATACCGAATTTCCGATGATCGTGCTGGTCAACGGTGGCACCGCCAGCGCCTCCGAGATCGTCGCCGGTGCGCTGCAAGATCACAAACGCGCGCTGGTGCTCGGTGAGCAGACCTTTGGTAAGGGATCGGTGCAGACGATCCTGCCGATCGACGACAACGCCGCGTTGCGCCTCACCACTGCGCGTTACTTCACGCCGAATGGCCGGTCGATCCAAGCGATGGGCATTACGCCCGACGTGGTCATGGAGAGTGTCGTGACCGCGAAGGCCGAAGCTGAGCACAACGTGCCCTCGCTGCGCGAGGAAAACTTACCGCGGCACCTCGAATCGCCCAGCGGTGGCACCAAGATCAAGGAAGAGAAGCCGCACGACGGCGCCCCGCCGCAAGGCGGCGACGGCAACATTCCGAGCAGCAGTGGCCCTCCGCTCGATCCCGAAGCCGCGAAGGATCCGCAACTCCACCGCGCGCTGGAACTGCTCAAGAGTTGGAACGTGTTCAAAACCGTGGTGGCGCAGAGCCAGCCCTAAGCGGCCGCGCGCGATCATGCCTAGCCTGACCCGGCGGAGCCCTTTCGTACGAAAGGGCTCCGCATTGTCTGTAGCCTGATGGCGCGTGATCGCGCCCGCGCCCGGGGAGGTGGCCTGGGCTGGTTCCGGAGCCTGATATTCTCGGCGGTCTTCGGCGTGCTGCTGTTCGTGATCGCGCAGGAAATACGCTCCGGCCACGGTCCGATCCTGCCCGCGGCGCCGCACGTCGATTGCAGTGGGCGCTTGGCCGACCTCACCACTCAGATCAACGAAGCGACCGCGTTGCTAGCGCAGAGCGGGCTACCTCTGCTGGCGCCGATCGAGGAGAAGCAAGGGGCAGAACGCTTGCGCTACATTCACCGGCGCTACGAGGTTAGCGTCCCGCCGACGATCACCGCCGATGAGATCCGCCGGCGACTGGCGCCACTCGGCGAACACGATCCGTGCGTCGTGGTTGACGTTACGACGGACGGCGGCGGTGCGCATGTGCAGGTGGGCATCGATGAGGTTCTCACGCACACGCTGCTGATGCGATGGGCGACGCCGACGCCGGTGCGCATGCAGATCGCCATCGTGATTGACGACCTTGGCAACGATTTGCGCAGCGCGCGCGAGTTTGCCGGCCTCGATGCGCCGTTAGCGTTTGCGATCGCGCCATTTCGTTCCTTCTCGAAGGAGGTCGCTGAAGTTGCGCACACGTTCAACCGCGAAGTCTTGCTCCGCTTACCGACTGACGACGGTGGTGACGCGACGGATGAACGAGTGCTCCGTGCCGTGGCCGCGCGCGCGGCGATTGAGGATGTACTCACGCAAGCCCTCGCCGCGGTCCCCTACGTGATCGGGACCTCGGTGGCGGCGGACGCGCCGATCACGCGCGATCGCCAGCGCATGCGCTGGTTGTTGAGTTGGCTCAATGGACACCAGTTGTTCCTCGTCGACTACGCCACGCAAAGTACCGCCACCGAATTGGCCGCCGGCATTGGTATCGCGGTGGGGTCTAGCACCGTAGTGCTTGACGACGTACCCACGGAAGCCGCCATGCACGACCAACTCGCGGCGTTGTTGCAGCAAGCGCGCGAGCGCGGCAGCGCCATCGGTGTAGGTCACCCGCAGCCGATGACCGCAACGGCGTTGAAGGCCGTGCTGCCGGAGTGGCGCGCGGCCGGTGTCGAACTGCTGCCGATCTCGACGCTGATCCAAGCCGGAACCTTGGCGTCGAAGTAGGCCTCTGTTACAGTCCGCGCATGCCATCACTTGAGCCGTTGGCAGCACCAGTGTTGACCGTGAGTCAGCTCACCTCGCGCGTGCGCGAGGTGTTGGATGGCGCGCTCGCGGATTGCCGCGTGGTTGGTGAGATCTCGAATTTTCGGGTGCCGCCGTCGGGTCATTGCTACTTCATTCTGAAGGATCGCCGCAGCCAGATCGCGGCGGTGATGTTTCGCTCCGCCAGCCAGACGCTCACGTTTCGCCCGCAAGACGGCATGGAAGTCGTGGTGCGCGGGCGCATCGGCCTCTACGAAGCCCGCGGCGATCTGCAGCTCTACGTCGACTGGATGGAGCCGCGTGGCCAAGGGGCACAGCAACTGGCGCTTGAACAACTCAAGCAGCGACTGGCGGCCGAAGGACTGTTCGCCCCCGAACGCAAACGAGCGCTGCCGATTTATCCGAGGGCTGTGGGCATCGCCACGGCGGCGACCGGAGCGGCGGTGCACGATCTCCTGCGCGTCTTGCGCGATCGCTGGCCATCGCAACGAGTGATTCTGCGGCCCGTGCGTGTGCAGGGTGCGGGCGCCGCCGCTGATATCGTGGCCGCGATTCAGGAGCTGAACGAAGTTCCGTCGATCGATGTCATCATCGTTGGCCGCGGCGGTGGATCGGTTGAAGACCTGTGGGCCTTCAATGAGGAACACTTGGCCCGCGCGATTGCCGGCTCGCGCATTCCGGTTGTCTCGGCGGTTGGCCACGAGGTCGATGTGACCGTCGCCGATTTGGTTGCCGATTGCCGCGCGGCGACGCCCACCGCAGCGGCGGCGCTGGTGGTACCGGATCATTGCCAGGTGGCGGTTGATGTCGACGACGCGACGCGCGCACTGGTGAGTGCCCTACGCCGGCGCGTGCAACGGGAGCGCGAACGCGTCGCCGGCTTACAGCGGCACATCCGTGAACCGCGCCAAGTGCTGGCATCGCTCCGGTTGCGGGTCGATGAGTTGGGCGAGCGCAGTCAGCGCGCGTTGGCGGCGACGCTGCGCCTCGCACGCCAGCAGCTGCGCGGGAGCGCGGAACAACTGCACGCGCTCAGCCCGCTCGCGGTGTTGCAGCGCGGCTACAGCATCACGCGACGCCAAGACGACGGCAGCGTGGTGCGCGATGCGGCGATTGTTCCGGCCGGCACTTCCGTGCGGCTCGCCTTCGCGCGGGGCTGGGCGCTGGCGCGCGTGTCAGAGAGTGGTGAATCGTAATGGCGAATGACACCGACACCCGACGCTTCGAGGACGCGATGCACGAGTTGGAGACGCTCGTGGCGCGCTTGGAATCCGGCGACCTCGCACTCGAAGACGCGCTCGCCGCCTTCGAGCAAGGCATCGGCCTAGTCCGCTTGCTCAACGAGAAGCTCAACCACGCCGAACAGCGCGTCGAGATCCTCACCCGCGACGCGGAGGGCGCGATCCGGTTGCAGATCGTTGACAAGCTCAAGGATGACGGATCGTGAACCTGGAAAGCTATCTGGCGCGCCGCCGCCGGCAGATCAATCGCCAACTGACGCGCTACCTGCCAGTCAAAGCCAAGCACACCCCGACACTGATCAAGGCCATGCGCCACAGTCTGCTGGCGGGCGGCAAGCGTTTGCGACCGATCTTGGCGCTTGCGGCGGCAGAGGCGGTCGGCGGCGCGCCGCGCGACTTGCTGCCGTTCGTGTGTGCGCTCGAGATGGTCCACACCTACTCGCTCGTGCACGACGATCTGCCGTCGATGGACGACGACGATCTGCGCCGCGGCCAGCCGACGTGTCACGTCGTGTATGGCGAGGCCGTCGCGATTCTCGCCGGCGATGCGTTGCTCACCGAAGCCTTTCGTGTGATGGTGGCTGCGGCGCAAACCAACGGCCTCAACAAAGCCCGCGCGCTGCAAGTGATCCACGAGATCGCCGAAGCGGCCGGAGCGCGCGGCATGGTGAGCGGGCAGGTGGCCGACATCGAGGCCGAGCACGCCGAGCCGAGTCTTGCGTTGGTCGAGTTCATTCACGTCCGCAAAACCGGTGCGCTGCTGCTCGCCTCCGTGCGCACCGGTGCGCTGCTGTCTGGGGCTAACGCCAGCACACTGCGCCACCTCACGCGCTACGGCGAGTGTCTGGGGCTCGCCTTTCAAATCGCCGATGACATCCTCGATGCCGAGGGCACGACGAGTGTCACGGGCAAGCGGGCCGGGCGCGATCGGGTGCTCAGCAAGGTGACGTTCCCCGCCGTGATGGGCATCGCAGCGGCGAAGGCGCGCGCGCGCGATTTGCTGGCGCAAGCGCTCGACGAGTTGCAGAGCTTCGACCAACGCGCCGAGCCCATGCGTGCGATCGCGCGCTACGTGGTCACGCGTGCCGGCGCGTAGTCGTCCCGCGAGCCATCCCGGTCGCGCGCGTCTCGACACGCTGCTGGTCGAGCGCGGCCTCGCCCCCACGCGCGAACGCGCGCGCCGGTTGGTGATGGCTCGGCAGGTGTTCGTCGACAACCAGCCGGTGGACAAGCCGGGCAGTTTGGTCAAACGAACCGCGGCGGTGGAAGTACGCGGCAGTGATATCGCGTACGTCAGTCGCGGCGGGGTGAAACTCGCGGCGGCGTTGGAAGCCTGGCCGATTCCCGTCCGCGACTGCGTTGCCCTCGATGCCGGCGCGTCGACGGGTGGTTGGACGGATTGTCTGCTGCAGCACGGCGCGCGGCGTGTCTACGCCGTCGATGTCGGCTACGGCCAATTCGCGTGGACGTTGCGCAATGATCCGCGTGTCACGCTCTACGAGCGCGCCAACATTCGCAGCTTCGCTGCTCACTTCGACGAGCCGCCTATGGTGGTGGTTGCCGACGTGTCTTTCATTTCGCTGCGCCTGGTGTTGCCGAAGTTGATCGAGCTGGCGGCGCCGGCCGCGACGTTCGTCCTATTGGTGAAGCCGCAGTTTGAAGTCGGCAAAGGGCTCGTCGGCAAAGGCGGCGTCGTGCGCGATCCGGCGCTGCATCGCTCCGCCATCGATGCCGTGCGTGCGCGCGCGGAAGAACTCGACCTCACCTGCCGCGGTGAGATGGAGTCGCCGATCCAAGGACCGGCCGGCAACCGAGAATTTCTGCTGTGGCTGGAGAAGGGCGCGAGCCTAGTTTAACGCCAGCGCGTCGGTGCGGGCGATGAGGTCACGTAGCCGCAGAGCGTGGGCTTCCTCCAACCGGCAGAGGCGGTCAAACAATGCGGCGGTTTGCGGCACGGTCTCCGCGAAATGCACGGCTTCTTCGCGCAGCCGACGCATGGCGCTGCGATGAGCCTCGAGATCCTGCACCAAGCGTTCCCAATGGTTCAAACTTCCAACTGGCGGAACAGGCTCGGTGCGCGGGACCTCGGCGCCGAGCGCTGCGAGTGCCTCCGCCAAGCGCTTGGCCTCGGAGTCATCTTCGTCGGCCAAGCGGGAGAGTTCCTGTTGGCTGAGTTGATTCGGCGCCGCTTCGGCGTGGACACGCATCAGCGCCGCACGCTCGCACAGGCCGGCATGGGCCTTCTGCAGCTCCGGAATCGCCTCGTGGGTAACAGTGTACTGCTCACCCGACACCAATCGCCCCAATGCGTCACGCCAGCTCATACGGGCGCGCAAGCTACTCAGCGCCGGCATGAGAGTCAACTGAAGGATTCGCGACAGATTGAGGAGGATTTGCTTTGCGGGGTGAATTCGCTACACTCCCGCGCGCTACCCAAAGGAGCGTCACAGAATGGCTCGCATCACTGTCGAAGATTGTCTGGAGAAGATTCCCAACCGGTTCGAGCTGGTTCTGCTCAGTGCGCGCCGCGCGAAGCAGTTGCTCAAGGGCGCGCGTCCGCTGGTCGAGACCGACAACAAAGAAGTGGTGACCGCCTTGCGAGAAGTGGCGGCTGAGAAGGTGTTGATGCGTTACCCGGAGGAAGAGGAATAACCGACGGCGTGACGCCGACTGCCGCCACCGGAGCTGGCACGGGCTCCGGGTTTGGCTCGATCGTTCCCTCACACTGTGTCCGCTGCTGATTCGCCCACCGACCTCTACGCACTTCTCGGCGTCGCGCGCTCTGCGTCGGCGGCGGAGATCAAGAAGGCTTATCGCAAGCTCGCGCGCAAGTTCCATCCTGATGTGAATCCCGGCAACAAGGACGCCGAGGAACGTTTCAAACACATCTCGCACGCGCACGACGTGCTCTCCGATCCGGAGAAGCGCAAACTCTACGACGAATTCGGTACCGCCGGATTGCAGGCCGGCTTCGATCCTGCGCAGGCTCGCGAGGCAACCTCGTGGCACCGCGGCGGACCGTTTGACCCCGGCGAGTTTGCCGGCGGGCGCGGCTTCGAACGCTACAGCAGCGTCGACGACGTCTTCGGCGATATCTTTGGCGGTGTCCGCTCCAGCGGTCCGCAACGTGGCGAAGATATCGAGTCGGAGATTCCGATCGCGCTGCTCGACGCCGTGCGCGGGTCGAGCACGACCATCAGTCTCGAACGCAACGAGGCCTGCGGCCCGTGCCACGGGTCTGGTCAACTACGCGGACCGGCGGCGATCACGTGCCCGGAATGCGGCGGCAAGGGCAGGGTGCGGATCGCGCAAGGCCCGATCGCGTTCATGCGCACGTGTCCGCGCTGCGCGGGCGCAGGCGCCATCGGGCTCACGCCGTGTCCGACCTGTAGCGGCAGCGGTCAGACCCGCCGCCGCGAACGGCTCGCGGTCCGCATTCCTGCCGGAGTCGACACCGGTTCACGCGTGCGCGTGGCGGGCAAAGGCCAAGCCGGAGTCGCCGGTGGCGCGGCCGGCGATCTCTACCTCGTGGTCCGCGTGCAACCGCATCCGCTGCTGGATCGCCGCGGCAACGATCTGTATCTCGACGTGCCGGTCACGGTCGGCGAAGCGACGCTCGGCGCGACCATCACCGTGCCGGAACCCGATGGCGAGGTGCGCGTCAAGGTGCCTGCCGGCAGCCAGAGCGGCCGTTTGCTACGCGTGCGCGGCCACGGTGCGCCGCTGCTCGGCAGCAAGGACACGCGTGGTGATCTGTATCTGCGCTTGATGGTGCAGGTCCCCAGCGACGGCACGGCTGAGGGCGTCAAGCACGCCATCGAAACGCTGGAGGCCGCTTACACCGGCGATCTCCGCGCGAGCCTGCGGTTCTGATCATGACGGCGCGTTATGTGAAGCTCATCGAGGTGATCGAACAGCTCGGCGTCGATCGCGATTGGCTGCGCACGCTCGAGATCGAAGAGTTCATTCATCCGAAGCGGAGCCTCGACGACGACGAGGTCCTCTCGATCGAAGACGTCGAGCGCATTCGCGTCGTCCGCCTGCTCACTGAAGAGATGGACATCAATCTCGCCGGCGCCGAAGTGATCCTGCATATGCGCGAGACGATGCGGGCGATGCAGACGCAGTTCGACGAGATCCTCGCCACTTTGGTCGCGGAGCTGCGCGAGCGGTTGAGGAAGTGAGAAGTCGGAGTCGGAAGTCAGAAGTCAAGAATTCAGCTGCCCGCTTGCCCCGTTGTGCTAAAGTCGTTACCGTTTTGTCCGCTGCCAATGGCAAACGCGCACCGAGATACTGACGAGCCGCTGGACGAGACCACGGCGACATCGGACGACACGCCCGACGAGACACCAGAACTGACCGGTGATCTCGGCGCAGAGCCCGAGGCCGGCGCTGACTTGGTTGCCGGAGTCGTCGAAGTCGCCGACGTTGGCGAGGAGGACGCGTCCGACTCATCGAGTGCGGTCACCACTTACGATCCGCTGCAGCGCTATCTCGCCGAAATCCGCCGCTACCCGTTGCTGTCGCGCGAGGAGGAACACCGCATCGCGGTCGAATACCTGCAGACCGGCGACCTGCAGGCCGCCTATCGCTTGGTGACGGCGAATCTCCGTCTGGTGGTGATGATCGCCCGCCAGTATCAGCGCGCCTTTCGCCAGCTCATCGACCTCATCCAAGAGGGCAACATCGGGTTGATGGAAGCGGTGAAGAAGTACGACCCCTACCGCGGCATTCGTTTCCCATCGTACGCGGCGTGGTGGATTCGCGCCTACGTCATCCGCTACCTGATGAACAACTGGCGGTTGGTGAAGCTCGGAACGACACAAGCGCAGCGCAAGTTGTTCTTCAATCTGCAGAAGGAGAAGCAACGCCTCGAAGCCGAGGGTATCTTTCCCGGCCCCAAGTTGATCGCGCAACGGCTCGACGTGAAGGAACACGAGGTCGTCGAAATGGAACAGCGCATGGCCTCGCGCGATTTGTCGGTCGATTCACCGATGAATAGCGACAGCGATGCGACTATGCTCGACCTCTTGTCGAGCCACGAGGCGACCACCGAAGATCGACTCGCCAACGCCGAGTATCAAGAACGCTTGCGCATCAAGATCGCCGAGTTCGGGGCGACGTTGAAGGGCAAAGACAAGGTGATCTTCGATGCCCGGCTGATGGCTGAGGAGCCCCTGACGCTGCAAGAGATTGGGAAGCAGTACAAGATCAGCCGCGAACGCGTGCGCCAGCTCGAAGCCCGCCTCAAGAAAAAACTGAAAGCGCATCTGCAATCCGAATTCGAAGATCTGCGTGATTCGACGGTTGAGATCGGCTGAACCGCCGGGCCGGTTGTCGCGGAGAATGTGTGAAGGAACTGAGAGTCGAGCACGCTATGCGGGCCGATAGCCCTCAGCGCTCGCTGCGCGTCGCTATCATTGGCGCGGGGATGGCGGGCATCTTGAGCGCGATCAAACTCGACGAGGCCGGCTACCACGACTACGCGGTCTACGAGAAGGCCGATCGCCTCGGTGGCACTTGGCGAGAGAACACCTATCCCGGCATCGCGTGCGACGTCCCCTCGCATCTCTACAGTTATTCGTTCGCACCCAACCCCGACTGGAGTTACCGCTACTCGCCCGGTGCGGAGATCCAGACCTACCTTGAAGGCGTCGCACGCCAGTACGGCGTGGACCAGCGCATTCGTTTCGGCGCAGAGATTGCTCGCTGCGAGTTCAGCGGAGGCCGCTGGCAGATCGAGACCACGAGCGGCCTCCGCGACCAGGCCGACATCGTCATTGCGGCGACCGGCGTCCTCCATCATCCGAACGTTCCCGACATCGACGGACTCGATGACTTCGCGGGCACGCGCTTCCACAGCGCGCGCTGGGACCACAGCACACCGGTCGATGGCCGCCGCATCGGCGTCATCGGCACCGGCTCGACGGGCGTGCAGATCGTCGCGGCGCTCGTCGAGCGCGTCGCCAAGCTCACGCTCTTCCAACGAACGGCCCAGTGGATCGCGCCGCAGGAGAACCCGCCCTACAGCAGCGCGGAGCAGGCCGAGTTCCGTCGCCAGCCGGAGATCATGCGCACGATGCATCACGAGATGTCGCGCATGCTCGCCGAGAATTTTTCGAATGTGGCGGTGGACGCGAGCTCGCCGCAGATGAAGCTGATCGAAGACGTCTGTCGGGCGAACCTCGAGAGTCACGTGCGCGACCCCGAGCTGCGGGAGAAGCTGCGCCCGAACTATCGCGCCGCGTGTAAACGCCTGGTGGTTTCGCCCAATTTCTATGCGGCCATCGAGCAGCCCAACGCCGAGCTTGTCACCGAAGCCATCGAGCGCGTCGAGGTCGACGGCGTGCGTACCCGCGACGGCCGGCTGCATCCGCTCGATGTGTTGGTGCTGGCCACGGGGTTCCGTGTCGATCGCTTCCTGCGCCCGATGGAGGTGATCGGACGGGGCGGCACGCGTCTCGACGACGTCTGGGCGCAGCGGCCGGCTGCCTACCTCTCCATCTCGATTCCGGGCTTCCCGAATCTTTTCATGCTCAATGGCCCCAACGGTCCGGTGGGAAATTTTTCGCTGATCGAGGTCGCCGAACTGCAGATCGCGTACATTCTGCAACTCATCGAGTTGATCCGTGTCGGGCGCTGTCGCGAGATCAGTGCCAGCGCCTCAGCGACGGCGCGGTTCGATGCGGAACGAGTCGAGCAGGCGAAGCGAACCGTCTGGGCCACCGGCTGCCGCAGTTGGTATCTTGACGACCGCGGCATCCCGGCCGTCTGGCCGTGGACCTTCGATCGCTTCCGCGAGGAAATGGCAGCGCCGCAGCTCGATGCCTATGAGCGAGTAGCCGGATGACACCGGTGTCCTATATTCCAGGCGGCGTTGCCGGTGGGTGTGCCGGCTTCAGGCGGTGGCGCCGACGTCGATGCTCGTGCCCTCGGCCGCGATACTGACTGGCAGCGCGCCGGCAACTGGAAGCGCCTCTGCGGCGACGACGCGTTCGAGGGCGTCGTCGCTGCGTTCCGGATCGTGGTGAAAGACGATCAATTGCTTCGCTCGCGTCACGGTCGCGAAGCGCACCGCCTGCGCGAACGTACTGTGTCCCCAACCCATCCGCGAACGGTATTCCTGATCGGCGTATTGCGCGTCGTGAATCAGCAGGTCGGCATCGGCCGCCAATGCGAATCCCGAGGTCCATTCGGAGCTGGCAGGGAACTCCGCCGCTCCCAACGCGGGCTCGTGATCGGGCAGATAGGTGACGGTGCGCCCATCGGCGGTGATGCGGTACCCGACGGTGGGTCCGGGATGGCACACGAGTGTCGAGACGATGCGAAACGGTCCGACGGTCTCTTCAGCACATGGCACTTCATGCAGGGTCAGCACGCAGGGTAGTTCGCGCAGGTGTATCGGGAAAAAAGGCGGTGACAGGTAGCGCGTCAACCGTGCGCGCAAGCTCATGGTCGTACTGGCCGGCCCCCAGATGTGTACCTCGACGTTGGGGTTGTACAACGGACCGAAGAAGCCGAGGCCTTGAATGTGATCCATGTGCAGGTGTGTGAGCAGCACGTCGACGCGCCGCAGTGAGGCAGGGACGGCGCCACCGAGGCGCCGGATCCCCGTGCCGGCGTCGAGCGCGAGCAGCGCGCCGTCGGCGGCGCGCACTTCGATGCACGAAGTGTTGCCGCCGTAGCGCGCGGTCTCGTTGCCCGGGCTGGCCAGGGATCCGCGCGTGCCCCAGAAGGTCACTCGCATTCGCCGGGCACCTCCCAGAAGATGGCCACGGCTCCCAGGTGGCGGCCGGCTTGGCCGACGAGCGGGAAGGCGGTGACCTCGATGCAGCGGCGCTGATTGTCGAGGCCGAGAATCCACAGCCGATCGTGTGCCGGGCGATGCTCGCGCAACGCGATCATCAGCGGTCGCTGCTCGGGAGGAATGGGATTGCCGTTCGCATCGGAGGCGCGATCGGCACTGGCCCATTCGTCTCCTGGAAGCTCCCCGGTTTCTTCGAAGCGCTGGCCGAGAATCTTTTCTGCCGGCTCGTTGTAGAACACCAACGTGCCGTTGGGATCGACGATGAAGATCGGCGTCGCCAAGTAGCTGGCGAGCTGCCGCATCAAGATGACCTCGATTTCCTGCTGCGCCATAGCGTGCCCGCTATCACACTTGCGGTCGTTCGGGCAGCGTAACGCGTATGCAACCGAGCAACGTGACGACTAACAACCTAGCTCCTCCGCCAGGCGCGGCGCGTGTCCGGTGGCGCCCATCGTGGTGAACAGCCGCTGCGCCTCGCGCAGCTCGCGCTCGGCGGCGACCAAGGCTCGCTGCCTCCAGACGGGTTCACGCGGCAGCCAACGTCTCGCAGAGCGCCCACAGTTTTTCCGCGGCCGTGGCGTCGAGCGCGGCGTCCTCATCGCGTAGCCGCACCAGTCCCAGCGTGTTGTGATAGTACCCACCCTTCCGCAGCCCCTCCTGGGTGGCGCAGATGAGCGGTGTCTGCGCGCCGAGCTCGGGACTGATCATGGTGGCGCGCTTGAACCAGTTGCCGACGGCTCCGGCATCGCCGCCGAGGTCGGTAGCGATGGCGCCTGGGTGCACCACGAACACCGACAGCTCCGGATGGCGCTTCTGCAGCTCCGACGCGATCCACAGGTTCCCGAGCTTGCTGCGGCAATAGGCCCGCAGACCTCCGATCCTGCCGCGCCACGAGTAGTCAGGCGTACATCCGGACTCGAGGACGTAGATATCGCCCGTGATGATGACCACGCGTGCGCTCGGCAGCACGCCGCTATCCAGAAGCGTCTGGCGCAGAACGAAATGACCAAGGACGTTGACGCCAAAGCTGATCTCGTGACCCTGCGGCGTCACCGAGTACGCGCGCTCCATCACGCCGGCGTTTTCGATCACGACATCAATGGGCGCGCCGAGCCTCGCGATCTCCCGCCCCGCTTCACGCACGCTACGAAGATCGGTCAGATCCATGGCGACGAGATCGATGCGAGCCTTCTCGCCCGCTTCCCGTCGCAATTGATCGCGCACGCGAGCCCCTTTGCTCGGGTTGCGACACGGGAGAATCACGTCGGCCCCGCGCGCGAGGAGGCCACGCGCCATCTCGAGGCCGATGCCGTTGGTGCCGCCCGTGACCAGCACCCGCTTCCTCTCCAGTCGTGGTGTCTCCGGACAGCGCCGTGTCTTACGACCCTGACCGATCGAGGCAGCGGCGAGTCGCGCGTACACGTTGGCCCGTGGGACCGATTCTTCGAGGATCGCCATGACGGCGCCCTATACCATACATCCCGGGCCTACGCGTGCCGTTGATCGCGTCGGACGAC